>JBBSDG010000019.1:0-24332 GCA_038249635.1 Bacteroidales bacterium
CCGGTACAAAGGGAGCAATTGTTCCCGATTTGTCAACACCGCTATTTTGGCCGGAAATCCTTCATCTGGCTATAAATTTCGATTAAAATATCTGGTTCCGTTTACACCAACTCCGATGAACAATGTAAATTCGCTGGACCACAAATTGGAAATGCCAAAACTGTTAAAAAGTGAGCCATTTTGCCCAATACGAAAATTGGATTACACATTGTTAAAATCGACTTTGCAAGCTCCTGCGCGCCATCCAGACATTCCTGAAAAGGCTCATTGGTTAAGTGGTGAAGGATGTGGTTCGTGGTTTGTAATTGAACCGGACGGGACGCTGCTTAAAGTAGCACGTTATTCGCCCCACGGTGTAATTGAATGTATCGGCCTTTTTGAAAACCGGATCGGAAATACATTGAATGCAGATCAGTCCATCCAAATTACCTACCCAAGCAACTGCAAAATTATTTCAATAATTCAAAGGGATCAGGAAATAGTTTTTGAAAGAACGGTTATTTAAGTTTTTTTTTCATACCTGACAGGTTTTAAAAACCTGTCAGGTATGAAAAAAGTCAAACTTCATTGTCAGGAATTACAATTCACTGCGACTATTTCTGTGAAATGAAGTTCTGGTGGTAGGAATTCACCTCGTATTTCATATTTATTCACGTTTCACAAAAAATTACTAAAATGAAAAATTCAATGATTATTTTGGCCGTAATATCCTTTTTTGTAATCGTTGCAGCAAAGACATTCTCTGCAAGTTCAAATGAAAAAACCGGTTCAGGTATTGCCTTCCATCAGGGAAACTGGTACGAAGCGCTGGCGCAGGCAAAGAAGGAAAACAAACTGATTTTCCTCGACATTTCGGCCAGTTGGTGCGGCCCTTGTAAAATGCTAAAATCAAAAACTTTTCCCAATGCCGAGGTAAGTGAATTCTACAATGCCAATTTTATTAACGTGGCCGTTGATGGCGAAAAAGGAGAAGGAGTTGAATTAGCACAGAAATTTCGTATCAGAGGTTATCCGAGTCTTATTTTCGTCGATGGCAATGGAAAAGTGGTAGCACAAACAGCGGGATACCGCAATTCAAAGGAGTTCCTCGATTTAGGGAAACAAATCATCAACCGCTAAGTCATTCGGTAATCCGGAAAAGCAGTATAAATCAGATTCCATGAGACACTTCACGACACTACTGATAATCCTATTTTGGGGACTAAATGTTTTTGCATCCATAGGCAATGAAGACGATCAACATGCTTTATTCAAAATCGGGCGCAGCAAAGATGCCAACGAAATACATTATGAAGTGAATCTTGACGAAAATGGCAATCTTGATTTATCTAGTCCAATCCATACCTATTGGATAAAATATAATTGGAATGGCCGAATTGAGCCGCTTACCTGGATTCAGACCAAATATGCCTATGGCTTAAAAATCCTTCATCGATCACCAAAAAATATTGAATTTCAGTTTGTTTCCTACTCGAAAAGAAACTTTTGGTTAAAAAGGCTGGATTCAGGCAGATATAAAGTTTTCACACTTTCCAATGGTAAAGAAGTAGAAGTTGAACGGGTATTTATTCAGATTGACGGTGGAACTTTCTGGCTTCCTAAAATTTCGCAGGTTGAACTCTATGCCAACGAACCTGAAACAAGAGAACCTGTATTAGAGATTATTCATCCATAGTTTGAGCATTTAGAGATTAAAGAAATAATAAAAATCAGATAAGTTAATCTGTTACTAAACATTTAACTGAACCATCAAATAAATAAAATGTTATAGCTAATGAGTTTGACTATCCAAAAATCAAATATTTGAATATATGAACGAACACTTACCTGAAATCTCCACCAATGAATTAAAAGAAAAACTTAATTCAAAAAACATACTCCTGGTTGATGTACGTCCGGTCGACGCTTATAACGGTTGGAAACTGCTGGATGAACCCAATGGTGGCCATATCAAAAGCGCTAAAAGTCTTCCTGAAAAATGGCTTAAATACATCGATTGGATCGAAATCGTCAGGCATAAAAATATTTTACCGGGAAACGAAATCGTCATTTACGGTTACACAAGCTATGATGCGGGAAAAGTTGCACTGCGGTTTCTAAAATCGGGTTACAGAAAGGTATCTGTTTACAATTATTTTGTCAACGAATGGTCATCAAATCCTGATTTGCCGATGGAAAAGCTTGCACGGTACCGGCATTTGGTTTCCGCTGAATGGGTCAATGAGCTGATTTCCGGAGGTAAGCCAGCCGAATATAAAAATGACAATTACGTGATTGTGCATTCACATTACCGCAACCGGGATGCATATTTAAGCGGTCATATTCCCGGCGCAATCGATATGGACACGCTCGCCCTTGAAGCTCCCGAAACCTGGAACCGTCGTTCGCCCGAAGAATTAAAAATTACGCTTGAAAAGCATGGAATCACTGCCGATACAACCGTGATTCTTTATGGAAAATACATGGATCCTGACAATGCTGATGAATTTCCCGGAAGCGCTGCGGGTGATATTGGAGCTATCCGGAACGCCTTTATCATGATGTACGCCGGGGTGAAAGATGTCCGTGTATTAAACGGTGGTTTTCAGTCGTGGCAGGATGCCGGTTTAGACGTAAGTACTGTCGATGTGCACAAACAACCGGTTGTTGATTTTGGTGTAAATATTCCTGTTCATCCCAATCTTGCTGTTGATACTCCTGAAGCCAAACTAATAATTGATTCACCGAATGCTGAATTAGTTTGTGTAAGAAGCTGGCCTGAATACATTGGCGAATTGAGCGGGTATAATTACATCAAAGCAAAGGGCAGGATTCCTGGAGCTGTTTTTGCCGATTGCGGCAGTGATGCCTACCATATGGAAAACTATCGAAATGTTGACCATTCCACGCGCGAATTTCATGAGATAGCTGATAACTGGATTAAAAACGGTATCACTCCGGATAAACATTTGGCTTTTTACTGCGGAACCGGCTGGCGTGGCAGCGAAGCGTGGTTCAATGCCTGGTTGATGGGCTGGCCAAAAGTTTCGGTGTATGATGGCGGTTGGTTCGAATGGAGCAACGACCCCGATAACCCTTACGAAACAGGTGTTCCTGAACATTACAAAATAGAAAACTAAGCCAATGGAACAGCAAATACTTCTTTCAGAATTGGCTACCGACACCTTAAGAGGTTTGTCTGCAAAATCCAAATTTTTGTTGTCGAAATATTTTTACGACGACATTGGAAGCAGCATTTTTCAGGACATCATGCAAATGCCCGAATATTACCTGACAGATTGTGAACACGAAATATTCACTGATCAAAAAGAACAAATTATCGAGGCTTTTCTGAAGGATCTTTTAGAATTCGAATTGATTGAACTGGGCTCGGGCGATGGTTTGAAAACTAAGATTCTATTGAATTCATTGGTCAATAGGGCTTTAAGCTTTAAATATATTCCCATCGATATCAGCCGGAAAGCAAACAATGAACTTACTGAGAGCCTGGCAAGGGAAATTCCTAAACTGAAAGTGAATGCCCAAACCGGCGACTTTTTCAGGGTGATGAAACAACTAAATGGTTACTCAAGACTCCGAAAAGTGATTCTGTTCCTGGGCTCCAATATTGGTAACTTCTCAGAGAACGAAATAAACCTGTTTTTGAACCAACTTTCGGAATTTGCGCATAAGGGTGATCAGGTAATGATTGGGTTCGATTTGAAAAAGGCACCTGAAATAATCATAAAAGCCTACGACGATCCGCATGGCCATACCCGTAATTTTAACCTGAACCATTTGGCACGCTTAAACCGGGAACTAGGCGCCGATTTTAACCTGGACAATTTTGAACAACACACGGAATACAATCCACAAACAGGTGAAGTGAAAAGTTTTTTGGTTTCAAAAGAAGATCAGCTAGTGCATGTCGAAAGTCTTGAAAAAAGTTTTCATTTTAAACAATGGGAAACGATATTCATGGAACTTTCGCGAAAATTTGATTTGGAAACCATCGAAACTTTGGCCGAAAATCATGGATTCAGGGTTGAAAAACATTTTACAGACAGCCGGAATTATTTCGTGGACTCATTATGGACTAAGGTCAGTGATATTTAAGATTTAATATACCCTTGTGCCCATTGTGGTGAACTTAACAACCTGCGTATATGTGGTCATTTTTACTTGAGCGAAAGGAATATTTGTACGAATTGCTACTTCAGCACATGGTGCTCTCGCTCACAGCCATATTTATCATTGTAATTATTGGTATTGGTACCGGTATCGCCCTGCTTCAATATAAAAGAATCAGGAATATAGTGCTTGGGGTTGTTAATTTTCTTTACACCATTCCTTCAATAGCCATGTTTGGGCTGTTCATTCCGCTAATCGGCATCGGCTTTATAAACGCATTGGTGGTGCTGGTAATTTACGGCCTGCTTCCTATGATCAGAAATACTTACACTGGATTAATCGAAGTTGACCCCAAATTGCTGGATGCAGCAAAAGGGATGGGGGCAACTCCAATGCAAATATTCGTCCGGATCCGCTGGCCGCTGGCATTTCCAACTATTTTGAGCGGGTTCCGAACCATGGTGGTAATGACTATCGCGTTGGCCGGGCTGGCTTCTTTTATTGGAGCGGGTGGACTAGGACAGGCAATCTACCGTGGTATTAATACAAACAACTCTTCGCTCATACTGGCCGGTTCAATTTCCGTAGCATTACTGGCACTGGTCACTGATATCCTGATCGGTTACTTCGAAAAGTCAGTTAAAAACAGGAATCGACTTAAACGCAAATATCGGCATTGGTTGATTTATTCTGTTTTGATAGTAATTGTATTTTCAATTGGTTACACCTTGCTTCCAAACCCATCCAAATCAACAAAAAAGGAAGTTGTTGTGGCCTCAAAACCAACCGCCGAACAATACATTCTGGGTGAAATAATTGCACAAATGATTGAAAACCATACCGATATTGCAGTTAAACGCAAGTTTGGAATTGGCGGTGGAACATCCAATATTCAACCAGCCATGTTGTCGGGCGAAATTGATGTGTATCCCGAATATACAGGCACAGCCTGGTTGTTTGTCCTGAAAAATCCGCAAATCAACAATCCGGATAGTTTATATTCAGCCCTAAAAAATGCTTACTCTGAACAATTTGGATTTACCTGGGCATGTCGCCTGGGTTTCAACAACACATTTACTCTGGCATTGCCAGAAAGCATTGCCCAACAGGAGAATATCAAAACATTTTCCGATCTGGCAGCAAAAAGTAACCGCTTAACTTTTGGAGCCGAATTCGATTTTTTCGAACGGGACGATGGTTTTGCTGGGCTTTCTAAAGTTTATCCGTTCAACTTTAAAAACCGAGTTGAACTCGATATCAATCTAAAATTTAAGGCCTTGGAAAATAAAACAGTTGATGTGATCAATGCCTTTTCAACCGATTCGCGCATTCGGCAAATGAACCTGCGGGTGCTTCGCGACGATAAAAATTACTTTCCGGCATATCAGGCAGGAATTGTGGTGCGAAATGAAACACTTCAACAATATCCTGAACTGGCGGATTTATTTAGCCGGTTGAACGGTATTATTGATGATGATGCCATGTTGAAACTGAACTATGAAGTGGAAATCGAAAAAAAGACGCCGGAGGAAGTGGCTACATCGTTTTTAAAGGTCAATAATTTACTGAACTTAAAGCCGGACAAATGAGCAAACCGATCATCGAAATATCAGAGGTAACCAAATCGTATCAGGGTGGGAATCCTATTCTTCGAGGTGTTTCGTTAAACATTGCGGAAGGTGCTTTTATAACGATTATCGGCCCCAGTGGCTGTGGTAAAACCACCCTGTTGCGTCTGATCAATGGCATGACCGATTTTGATTCAGGAGAAATAAAAGTGATGGATAAGGATATTCAACAATGGGACAAAATTCAGTTACGGCGAAATATTGGATATGTAATTCAGCAAGGCGGATTGTTCCCGCATATTTCGGTGCGGCAAAACATGGAATTTGTGCTGAGCATTTCAGGAAATGAAAAAGAAGCACGGGAAAGTCGGGTGGCCGAATTAGCCACCATGATGGGATTCAATGAACAACAGCTCGAAAATCTTCCTGATCAGCTAAGCGGAGGGCAACAACAGCGCGTGGGTGTTGCCAGGGCTTTGGCCGCCAATCCAAAGATTGTGCTGATGGATGAACCTTTTGGCGCGCTCGATAACATTACCCGCCGGAACCTTCAAAACGAAATCAAACAAATGCATCAGAATCTGGGATTGACATTTGTTATGGTCACCCACGATTTACACGAAGCCTTTTTGCTGGGAACACAAGTTGTAATTATGAACGAAGGGAAAATAGAACAAATGGCCACTCCTGAAATTATTAAATCAAACCCTGCTTCTGATTGGGTAAAAGATTTTATTACAATTTGAGCCGTTTATTCGGGCGAAAAATTAACCAGATGTAACAGCAGGAATTTGAATTAGAAGGCACTGAATTGAAGAAATCCGAATTGTTCGGGATACTTTGTGAATATGTGAAAAACCTGATAAATAGCTACGAAAATGAATGTAGTTCCCATAATAAGATTCATCACTCCTGCTAGTTTTGGGATTTTCGAAGCCAGATATTTTCCGGTGTATCCATACAAATAGAGAGAAAGAAAAGTCCCTGTGAAAATTCCCAATGAAAATATGAGCATTGTATCTGTTGATAGAATAATCCAGTTCATCGATAAAAAATAGGCCAAATACATCAACCAAAAAGGGAATACCAGAGGATTAATTACAGAAAGAAAGACTGCCCAGGTAAATTCGTTTCTGTTTATTTTTTCGGCACTAATTGCACCTTTATCTTGTTTGGCTTTCTTCAGATAATAAACTATAAAGGCAATAAAAACAGGTACAGCTATAACTTCCAGGATAAATCCGGAGATTGTATTGTTCATCAACCGAATCATGATTAGTATCACAATGCCAACCTGAAAAAATTCGACCAGACTTGCTCCAAACGAAAAGTATGCGACTTTTCGCATATCTTTCTTCATGCCGATATCAATGGCGTTCAGATTCAAAACACCAATTGGAAGTGATCCGATAAAACTAGCCAGCAAACCGATGAAAAAATTTTGAAGCATTTGGTTTTTTATCTTAAGTTTTATAAAGGCGAATAAATTAGTCTAAAAATGGAGAAACAATTATTTTCACTGTTGTTATTCTTTAAGTGTCGGTAGGAGTGGTTAAACCTGACAAATATCATAGATATTCGTCAAAGATTAGTAACTTTTCTTATGGTTTGAGCCAACTAGCGAATACTGGACAGACAAGGTGGAACTTAGCATCCAACCCTGTCCGACACCTGGGAAAAGGATTTGGCACTAAAAAATAGCAGATTGATAAATCATCGCTATTTCAGCTGCTCACATCATTTTAAGTTTCGTTTCCATTTTACTGTTCGCTTTTAACATTTTTCTTCCTTCCTGGTAACTCAAGTATGGATACCCTCTGGAAAAATTAAGGACACTGATTTTGTAAAGTATGTTCCAGTGCCTGATGATTTCTTTCCATGCGAAGAAGAGTGAGTGATCATGGTCATATATGTGAGTAGGTTCACTACCTGCACCATTTAATTCAATAATCGAGAAATTTTTTCCATCGCATAGATCATCCCAATCGGAATACCTGATGTCAAGACGGCCAAAATAAAATCCATCAATATTTTTGCAAATTGAATCAATCGTATTGAACAACTTCACGTTTGCTCTGGAGGAAATGTCGATAAATTGCGATCCAAGGGTATGACTGCCAAAAGGAACTAAAATTAATTCTTCATTTTTGGGTAATATTGTATTTAAAAACGACCCATATCTTTTTTTTAGCGAATCGAGCTGAAAATGGCTCCTGTGATTTTGTTTAACTAGTTGCAGAATTGTATCCATGCCATTACCTTTTGCAGTTAAAAACATTTTATAGACAATTCCGGAAATTTTTCCATGTGGCTGATCAGGAAACCGATAATAAAAAATCCCTATTTCATGCTGATAATTAATAAGTTCCTGTATTAAAAAATTCTCGGATGAGTTTTGAACATATGAAGCAAGTTCTATCTCATCTTTAATAACCTGAACGCCCCAGCCTTTCATCCCAATATCTGGCTTTACAATAAAGGGTATCTTTATTGTGGAAACTGCTATGGTTTTCAAAATTTCAGTAACTGGAGTACCATGCCTGAAAAAAAGTGTTTCAGGAATAAATTTCGACGGAATTAAATCGTAAATCTCTTTCTTAGATTCCATGGCTAATCCGCCATTTTTTATAGAAGGATTTGCAGCATTAAAAAAAAATAACGATTTGGCTTTCAGCGCAAAGTAAAGCCAGATCAAACCAAGAGGATAATAAATCAATTGCATGGGCCAGTATTCCCAATTCATCAATTTATGAAATTTTAATTTAAAATAAACCATAAGTAATAAGTGGTAAAATTAGCCTGCAATTTTAGTTAAATAAAAATCATTTGGGTTAAAAATCTAATTTTTAGACGACATTTAATTGGTTTTGCATGAACCAAATTAGCTGTTCATCAAAATAAATCTAATGCAGATTGTCAGGATACCTAAACCTTTACGACTATTGAATTAAATGGACAATAGAAGGTTATCAATAATTCAGAAAAAATGAGTCAGGAAAAACTACGGTTGTCAGAGTCTGACAGCAAGCAAAAAAACTGGAAAAACTGGGGGCCTTACCTTACCGACCGGCAATGGGGAACCGTCCGCGAAGATTACAGCAAAGACAGTTCTGCATGGGAATTTGTTTCACACGATGCAGCCCGCAGCAAAGCTTACCGTTGGGGAGAAGAAGGTATAGGGGGAATCAGCGATGCCAAACAGCTTTTCAATTTTTCGGTAGCTATGTGGAACGGGAAAGATTCTATTTTGAAAGAACGTTTTTATGGGTTGACCGGCAATGAAGGAAACCATGGCGAGGACGTGAAGGAATATTATTATTACCTCGACAATTTGCCGACTCATTCTTACATGAAAATGCTTTACAAATATCCGCAAAGCGAATTTCCCTATCAGAAATTGATTGATGAAAACAGAAACGGCGATAAGTCGTTGCCTGAATATGAGTTGGTTGATACAGGCATTTTTGATGAAAACAAGTATTTTGATGTGTATATCGAATACGCCAAAAATGATCAGGATGATATCCTCATAAAAATTACAGCTCATAATCGCGGAAAAGAAGCAGCAGATATAAAAATCATCCCGCAGCTTTGGTTTCGGAACACCTGGGATTGGGGATACGATGCAAATAAACCATTGATAACCCGCAAAAATCAGAAGGCACTTTCGATCAATCACAAGGCGCTGGGCAATTATTTCCTGTATTGCGATGGAAAACCTGAACTGGTATTCTGCGACAATGAAACAAATGTCAAACGATTGTTCGGTCTGGAAGAATCAACCGGATATTTCAAAGATGGAGTGAACGATTTCGTGGTGAATGGCAATACTGAAGCCGTCAATCCGAATCAAACCGGAACGAAAGTAGCGGCAATTTATACAGCCAATATTCCTGCCGGAAAATCGGAAACCTTTCAATTGAGGTTAAGTGCGTCCTCACTTCAAAAACCATTTGCCGATTTTGCTACCATTTTTGAGTCACGGGTTACTGAAGCTGATGAATTTTACGCTGAATTGCAAACCGGAATAGCTAATGAAGATGCCCGGAATGTGCAGCGTCAGGCAATGGCCGGAATGTTGTGGAGCAAACAGTTTTATTACATCGACATACCCCAGTGGCTGAAAGGCGATCCCTCGCAACCAGCGCCGCCTCCCGAAAGATTGGATGCCAGAAACAGCGAATGGATGCACCTGAACAACGCCGACATCATTTCAATGCCCGACAAATGGGAATATCCCTGGTATGCTGCATGGGATCTGGCTTTTCACTGCATCACTTTGGCGATGGTCGATCCTGTGTTTGCCAAAGCTCAGCTCAAATTATTGACCCGCGAATGGTATATGCACCCCAACGGCCAGTTTCCTGCCTACGAATGGAATTTTTCGGATGTCAATCCTCCGGTTCATGCCTGGGCAAACTGGCGGGTATATAAAATGGATAAAAAGCAGAATAACGATATTGGCGATACGGCTTTTCTCGAATCCGTTTTTCATAAACTTTTACTGAATTTTACCTGGTGGGTGAATCGAAAGGACGAGCACAATCACAATATTTTTCAGGGTGGGTTTTTGGGTTTGGATAACATCGGCGTTTTCGATCGCAGCGCGGAGATTCCTGGTGGAGGCCATATTGAACAAGCCGATGGCACCGCCTGGATGGCAATGTACTCGCTAAATATGATGCGCATTTGCCTCGAACTGGCCAAAAACAATTCGGTTTATGAAGATTTGGCAACCAAATTTCTTGAACACTTTTTATACATAGCCGGAGCAATGGCCAACATTGGAGGCAAGGGCATTGACCTTTGGGACAATACCGATGAATTTTTCTATGATTGCCTTTATGCCGGAAATGGATGCACTAAACTTAAAGTCAGGAGCATGGTTGGTCTGATTCCGCTTTTTGCAGTGGAGGTTATAGATCCTGATGTAATTGACGACAGCCCCGAATTTGCTCGCCGAATGGATTGGTTTCTGAAATACCGGCCCGATCTGGCCAGTTTAGTTTCACGCTGGAATGTTGAAGGGAAAGGCGAAAGACGGCTTTTTTCCTTGTTACGTGGTAGCCGTTTAAAAAAAATTTTAAAACGAATGTTAGACGAAACCGAGTTCCTTTCCCAATTTGGAGTACGTGCCTTATCTAAATTTCATCACGACCAGCCATACATTTTTAACGCTCAACATACCGATTATATAGTGGATTATCAGCCCGGAGAATCAACCACCAACCTGTTTGGCGGAAATTCAAACTGGCGCGGACCGATCTGGTTTCCGGTAAATTTTCTGATCATCGAATCGCTCCAACGGTTTCATCATTATTATGGCGACGATTTTAAAGTGGAATGTCCAACAGGTTCAGGCCAGTTTTTAACACTTAGCGAAATAGCCGTTGAACTTTCGAAAAGGCTTTCAAACATTTTTCTGAAAAATGAAAATGGCGACAGACCTGTATTTGGCGAAAACCGTAAATTCAATAGCGATCCACATTTTAAAGACCACGTGCTTTTCTACGAATACTTTCATGGTGACAGCGGTCGAGGAGTGGGCGCATCGCACCAAACCGGGTGGACTGGGCTGATTGCGAAACTCCTTCAGCCAAAAAAAGTGTAAAAAATCGATATGAAAAATAATAATCATGACAAAAAATAAACTACCAAAAGTAGAAATGCCCTGCGTTGATGTGCCTAAAATACTTATAGGCCAAAAAGCCCTGGTTACAGGCGCTAATTCAGGAATAGGAAAAGGAATTGCACTGGAACTTGCCCGTGCAGGCGCTGATGTGGTTGTCAATTACGTTTCAAATGAACAATCGGCTCTTGAAGTGGTGGCCGAAATCAAGAATTGCGGCGGACATGCCTATGCCCACAAAGCAGATGTGAGCAATGAACAGGAAGTAATTGAAATGTTCCGTAAAATGTTTGAGGAATTCGGAACAATTGATATTCTGGTTAACAACGCCGGGTTGCAAAAAGATGCTCCTTTTGATGAAATGACACTGGCGCAGTGGAACACTGTAATTGGGGTAAACCTTACCGGTCAGTTCCTTTGTTCACGCGAAGCGGTCAAAGAATTTAAACAAAGGGGTGTGAATACGAATGTATCCTGTGCTGCCGGAAAAATAATCCACATCAGTTCGGTACACGAAATTATTCCCTGGGCTGGCCATGTTAATTATGCTGCCTCGAAAGGCGGTGTGATGCTGATGATGAAAAGTTTGGCTCAGGAAGTAGCTCCTTACCGAATCCGTGTAAACAGTATTGCTCCGGGTGCAATCCGAACTCCGATAAATACAGCTGCGTGGGAAACTAAAGAAGCATTCGATAACCTGATGAAACTGATACCCTACAAACGAATCGGCGAAGTGGAAGATATTGGAAAAGCTGCCGTTTGGCTGGCTTCCGACCAGTCCGATTACATTAACGGGACCAGTTTGGTGATCGATGGTGGAATGACTTTGTACCCGGGATTTGCAACAGGCGGATGATTCGAAAACTTAATTAAAGCATATATTTCAATGAAAACACCTTTATCAATAGAACCTAAAACAATTGTGGATTGCATCAGCCATGAATGGTTGGAAACCAATGGACTGGGGGGATGGGCAAGTTCTACCATCTGCGGATTAAATACACGCCGATATCATGGGCTTTTGGTGGCAGCCAAAAATCCGCCATCAGGTAGATTTTCGCTACTTTCAAAACTGGACGAAACGGTAATTGTTGGCGATTCTGAATATGAACTGGGAAGCAATCAATATCCCGGCGCTGTCCATCCTGAAGGGTACCAATTTCTTACACGGTTTGAGCACGATTTGTTCCCAACATTTTATTATCAGGTTGGCGACATTTCCATCAAAAAGACCATTGCGGCTATCCACGACGAAAATACTACTGTAATCATTTATGATATGCTTCGTTCTCCGAAAGGGGCAATGATCGAATTTCACCCGTTTATTTCAGGACGCGATTATCACTCGCTAAATCGTAGAAATGGGAAAGACCTATGCACTGATTATGCTTTTTTTAGGGGTGTTTTCAATTCAGAGCCATGCTCTAATGATGCTAATTTTTTCATCTCTATACCCGATTCTGAATATCAGAATCAACCGGAATGGTATTATAATTTTGAATATGCCCTCGAAAAATACCGAGGCCAGGAATATCTGGAAGATTTATTCAGACCTTGTATTTTAAGCCGGAAAGTTACCGAAGGCGAAAGCTTTGGGATTATTATTTCTACTGAAGACCCTAAGGGCAGAAATGCGTTGAAAATTTTTAACGCTGAAAAAAGAAGACGGATAAAACTTACCGAAAGTGTTTCTTCGGAAAATGGTCTTCTAAAAACGCTTACTCTGGCAGCCGACCAGTTCATCGTGAGCAAAGGTAAAAACCTGAAAACCATTATTGCAGGTTACCATTGGTTTACTGATTGGGGGCGCGATACCATGATTGCACTACCGGGACTTACCCTGGCCACCGGCAGGTTCGCCGATGCCAAAAAGATTTTGCGAGCTTTTGCAGAAAACATTGATGAAGGAATGATTCCTAACCGGTTTCCTGACCATGGCGAATTTCCGGAATATAACACCATTGATGCTTCCCTTTGGTTTTTCGTTGCCGGGAAAAAATATTTCGATTACACGAAAGACATTGACTTTGTTGAAAAAACACTCCTTCCGGCCTATCGTGAAATCATTAAATGGCATTTGAAAGGAACAAAATTTGGTATACGTTCCGATAATGATGGCCTTTTGTCTTCCAATGATCCTAATGTTCAACTTACCTGGATGGATGCAAAAGTGGGCGACTGGGTGGTTACGCCCAGAAATGGCAAAGCCGTTGAAATTAACGCACTATGGTACAATTCGCTGATGATTTTTGCTGATTTATTGACATTTACCAACCAAATGGATGAAGCCGCGAAATTTTATTCAAAAGCCGAAAAGACAAAAAAATCGTTTGAAACGCTATTCTGGAACGAAGATAAAAATTGCCTTTTTGATGTAGTTAATCCTGATTACAAGGATGGTTCCGTAAGGCCAAACCAGCTTTTTGCATTGAGCTTGCCTTATCCGCTTTTCGCTGGTATAAAAGTCGAAAAAATACTGAAAACAGTTAAGGAGCAGTTGCTTACACCTTTCGGGTTAAGGAGTTTATCTCCTTCCGATACAGCTTATAAATCCCATTATGGCGGAAGTCAGCTTGAAAGGGACGGCGCCTACCATCAGGGAACCACGTGGAGCTGGCTATTGGGGCCTTACATTGACGCTCTTGTAAAAGTGGATGCGGAAAATGGAAAAGAAGAAGCCAGGAAAATCATCAATAATTTCTCCGTTCATCTGTCACAGGCAGGCATCGGAACTATTTCTGAAATTTTTGATGGCGACAGCCCATTTAGTGCCAGAGGTTGTATCGCCCAGGCCTGGAGCGTAGCCGAATTGTTGAGAGTAATTAAAGAACATCAATTGTTTGAACCTGGTTTTTAGATGATTATTGCTCTCTTTTTAAATTGCTATATATTCGCTCAAGTACCGAAAAAACCTGATTGTGCTCATTTTCAGTGATATTCTTATAAGCCACATTCAGTGCTTCTTCGGCATCACTAGACACTATATGGTATAAAGCAATCCCGCTTTCAGTGAGATTCACATAATTTGCACGACGGTCGGTATGAGAAACCCTTCTGGTCAACAACCCTGTTTTTTCAAGTTGGTCAATTAATCGTTTTACCATTACTTTATCCAATTCCAAAAAAACAGCGATGTCTTTTTGGGTTTGGTCAGTTTTTTTATGAAGAAGTGAAATAATACTCCACTGCGCTGCCGTCAGCTTAATTCCGTGTTGTGCAAGTTTCTCTTCCAGCCTGTGCCCAATCGCCCTGGAGACTAAACCTGTTATCTTGCCCAACGATTTATCGAAGTCGTACATAACCAATTTTCTTATTTTTTATCGAACCAGTTGAATTCTATACATTCCCGTAAATTTAATTTCGCCCGGTGTAAAATCTGCCAAAAATTCGCAGGTGTAATCTCCAGTTCCTCGCAAATTTCTTTTCCGTCCTTTTCTTCCAGATATTTCAACCTCATGCACATGGCCCAACTTCCGGGCAACTTGCCCATACATTTTTGTAATTCAGTCTGAAATTCAGGATTGTCGAGTAAATGTTCGTCAGCATCGTCCTGCCATTCATTCGGCTTCCGGTTTTCCTGCCAATCTCCATCAACCTCAAAAAAGTTTGTAAAAGATTGGTTATCAAGTGCAGTTGGTTGCTTTACCTTTTTTCGGTAATAATCAATGATCTTATGGTTCAGGATACTGAATAACCAAGTCTTTGGGGAACTATCGCCTTTAAAATTCCCCATTTTTTCGGCGGCAGCCAGAAAGGTATTCTGAACTAAATCCTGTGCTATTTCGTGATCGGATGTTTTAAAAATCGCCCATGAATATAATTCTCCGGTATAAACTTCAACCCACTTTGAAATATCTTCCATGCTATCCATTTGATGTTTTACAATGAATGAATTGACTGCTTCTGTAAATTCTATTCCTACAACGAATATAACCAATAATTAGTTTCAAATGTAACTAATTATTAATTTCTGTCAGGTTTCGAGTTCTATTCGACTTATTGGTATCGTTTCAGGAAAAGTACACCAGAATCACCAATACAACTATTATCAGGAAATCAAAATTATCATTCACAATAAAAAATTAAACGTATGAAACTCGGATTTATCGGACTTGGAAAAATGGGCGGAAACATGGTTCAGCGCCTTTTACTTGGCGGCCACGAAGTGGTTGTTTACGACCGAAGGATCACTACATTAATTCAAATCTACTGTCAATAAAAATATATTATGCAGGAAGTAGCAATCACAACCAATAAACTGCCACGAGTTGTAATTATCGGGGCTGGTTTCGCAGGCATTAATCTCATTAAAACACTGGAACATAAACCTGTTCAGATGATCCTGATTGACCAGTACAACCACCATCAGTTTCAACCTTTGTTGTATCAGGTTGCCATCAGTGGCCTCGAACCCGATTCGGTGGTCACGCCAGTACGGAAACTTTTTAAGTCGTGCATCAATATGATTTACCGAATGGCTAAAGTTGAAAGCATTGATGCTGCCAATAACATAGTAATCACAGATATCGGCTTTATAAAATACGATTTTCTGGTTATTGCAACCGGAAGCAGCACGAATTACTATGGTTCGAAAGAAATTGAAAGCAATAGTATTGGATTAAAAACCATCAACGATGCCATAAACATCAGAAGCTGGATGATACAAAATCTGGAAAAAGCCATTGATGGAAGCACTGAAAAGGAGAAAGAAATTCTGACCAAATTTGTGGTTGTAGGCGGAGGTCCTGCTGGTGTTGAGATGGCTGGTTCATTAGCTGAATTTAAAAAGTATTTGTTGCATAACGATTATCCTGAAATAAACGGCGATCTGATGAAAATCTACCTGATCCAGGCAAGCGAAAGGGTATTGCCAACCATGTCGGCCCGCTCGTCGGTACACGCGCTGAAAGGGCTGCAAGAACTGGGAGTTGATGTGATTCTAAATACGAAAGTGATTGGTTATGACGGCGAAAATATTAAAATTGACCGTGGTTCAGGAGAGGAAATTTTAAAAGCCGGTGCTTTGATCTGGACAGCAGGAGTAAAGGGAAATACTATTCCTGGAATCGGAGAACAAGCCATTGTGGCTGGTAACCGGATCAAGGTAAACGAATTCAGCCAGGTTGATGGTTTTGAAAATATTTTTGCCATTGGCGATATTGCGGCCATGATCACTGAAGAATACCCCAGAGGGCACCCAATGGTGGCACAGGTCGCCATTCAACAAGGCAAGTCGTTGGGCAAGAATATTATATCTTCGGTAAAAAGCAATACATTTAATGCTCCGTTTAAATATAACGATAAGGGCTCTATGGCAACCATTGGAAAAAAAGATGCTGTTGCCGATCTAAATATTCTGTTCCTGAATGGCAAGCTGGGTTGGCTTATCTGGTCGTTTATCCACCTGATTTCAATAACAGGGTTCCGGAATAAATTTTCTATTGCGGTGAACTGGATATTCAAATACATTACCTACGACAACGCGAATCAGTTGATCATCAGAAAATATAATCCAAATAAAACAGCATAGGAAATGGAAAAGGATTTTATGTCATTGTCAACGATAACATGTCCCAACTGTGGGCATAAAAAAACTGAAGAAATGCCGACAGATGCCTGCCAGTTTTTCTATCAATGTGAAAACTGCAAGACGGTGCTACGTCCAAAAGCTGGCGATTGCTGCGTGTATTGTTCGTATGGAACCGAAAAATGCCCTTCGAAGCAGGAATAAATACAAGTTATTGAAAAATTTGTTATAATATTTGTCAGGTTTCACCTATCAACCCGACCAATTGAAAAAGCAAATATCAATTAACTATGGAACTTACTTTCAGTATTATTTATGGATCTGTCCGCAGCGATCGTCAGGGAATTTTTGTCGCGAAATATCTGGAAAAAAAATTAATTGAACGGGACATCAAGGTACATTTTATTGACCCTATGGAATATCAGCTTCCTTTACTGGACAAAATGCACAAAGAGTTTGCCCCCGGAACAGCGCCCGAAACAATGGAAATTCTTTCCGGATTCTATAAAGCATCGGATGGATTTTTGGTGGTTACCGGCGAATACAACCACAGCGTACCACCGGCATTGAAAAACATGTTAGATCATTTTCAGCGCGAGTATTATTTTAAACCTTCGGCCATCGCATCTTATTCAGTAGGTTCTTTTGGAGGAGTCAGGGCAGCCGATCACCTTCGTATTATCCTTGGTGAATTGGGCATGCCAGCCATTTCATCCATGTTGCCGTTTCCATCGATAGGCGATTTGTTTAACGATGATTTGACCCTGAAAAACAACCGCATCGAATCGTCAACTGCCCGGTTTATCGATGAATTTATCTGGTATGCCGAAGCTTTCAAAACGCAAAGGCAATCAGGAACACCATACTAAATCACAAATCTTAAAAATATAAAAACATGAAAGCAATTTGGAATGGTAAAATCATCCCTGAAAGCGACAAAACCATTAACATTGAAGGAAACCAATATTTTCCTGAAGAATCAGTTAACAAAGAATATTTAAGTTCGAGTGATTCTCATACCGTTTGCCACTGGAAAGGAACAGCCTCTTATTACGATGTTGCAGTTGACGGAAAAAACAATAAAGATGCTGCCTGGTATTATCCTGACCCATCACAACTTGCCGATAAAATCAAAGATTACATTGCGTTTTGGCATGATGTTCAGGTGATTAAATAATAGAAAAGGGCGAAATACTACATGTATAATTTTATTATAGATATTTTGTCAGGATTCAAAATTTTCTCGACTAATCGTTGAAATCAAAATTATACGCGTATGAAAAAATCAGTATTAATTACAGTTTTGGCTGCATTGGCAGTTATGTTTTCGTTTCAATCTTGCAAAAAAGATGAAGTTGCTACGCAGGAATTTATTGCAAATGACACCTCGTTCAGCAATTTCATGAGCTGGAACCTTGAAGCGACAAATCAGGGTCCTGATCCAGCTTTGGGCAGTGCACATGCCGGAAATGATGCGACCGTGAAGCGGATGATTTATTATAAAAATGGGGAGAAACCTGTTAATGGTGTATTTCCGGTAGGAACAATCATTGTAAAACATTCGAGTAATCCCGGACTCACGGTGAACGAATATACAGCGATGGTTAAACGCGGAAATAATTTCAATCCAACTGGAGGCGACTGGGAATGGTTTATGCTCAATGCCGATGGCACCATAGCCACCGACCCTTCTTCAGGGATGAAAACGCGAGGTTCGAACCTAATGAACGGCATGTGTATTTCTTGTCACAGCGCTGGCTCTACTGATTATACATTCACCAAGTAGTGAGTGTATTTTTAAGGTTGAATTTAAATAGTTGAATACCATAAAGTTGAAATTTTTCAACATTCTGGTATCCAACATTAAAATCACAGCTAATTTGATATATCAAAGCAATTGCTTAGATTTGCGGTAAATAAATTTCGATGTCAAGAAGTAAAGCTTATATTGATGAAGTTGTTCTGGAACGCGCCATGCATGTTTTCTGGAAAAATGGCTATGAAGCCACTTCAGTCAGGCTGTTGGAAAAGGAAATGGGCATTAACCAGTTTTCTATTTATTCCTCCTTCGAAAACAAGAAAAACCTTTTTATTCAATCCATACGAAAGTACCGCGAGTATGTGAAACAATATCGGTTTCATGTTTTGTTACAGGAAAATTCAGGACTGGCCGAGTTGGAAAGTTTTCTGTTTGGTGCGGTGATTACTAAAATGTCCGATTCGGAAATGAAAGGTTGCCTGGTGGTAAATACCGCTGGCGAAATCGGGAATAAAGATGCTGACATTTTGAGCGAAGTGAATCAGTACTACGATTTTATTCGCGATATGCTGAAAAAAGTGTTGATAAATGCAATCGCAAAAAACGAAATTCCGGAAAATACCAATGCGGAGCAACAGGCAAATTTTTTCCTTGGTGTGATGCAGGGGATTTCGGTAGCTTCAAAAACAATGGATAACAACCAACTGAACGATTTTATTTCAGTGGCTTTAAAACAAATTAAATAATTTTTTTAATCGAAATCTAAGCATTTGCTTAGATTTCTAATTCAAATAAAAACAAAATAACAATGACAACATTTAAATTACACACGATTGAAACTGCGCCCGAAGATTCAAAAGAAATCCTTAGAAGCGCTTTGAAACAAAACGGATTTATCCCAAACTTATATGGCATTATGGCCGAATCGCCTGAAGTTTTGAAAGCTTATACACAAATGGCACAGCTTTTTAACGAAACATCATTAAGCCCGGTTGAGAGAAACATAGTTTGGTTAACAGTTAGTTATAACAATAAATGCCATTATTGCATGGCCATTCATTCAATGGTCGCAAAGATGTATAAATTACCTGATGAAATGATTGAAGCCCTGCGCACCAATCAGCCTTTGAATGACATTAAGCTCGAAACATTCAGACAATTTACTGCACTGTTGGTCGAAAAAAGAGGATGGGCTTCAGAAAAAGACATTTCAACATTTTTAGCAGCTGGATATACTCAAAAAAATGTATTGGAACTGATCCTGGGCATAGGCCAGAAAATCATCAGTAATTATGTGAACCACATCACACACACACCGCTCGACAAACAAACTGAAGGGTTTAAATGGGAAGCCCCGGCTTGTGACTGTGAATGCAAAAAGTAAACAATCAAAAATAGTAATCGGGTTGGGAAGATTTTTCAACCTTGTTCACTTTTTTATAAATCAACCATAAAATACAGACAATCATGAAACACGTAATGCTTATTTTACTCAGTATTTGGCTTGCTTCTTTTTCAGCAACCGCCCAGATAGCAGAAAAGGCTGAAGACATTTCTCCTCTACTTATCGGTGAAACCATTTCTGAAGCGGATCTGAAAGCGCCTGACGCAACCAGCCATAAAGTTTTGGCAATTATTGGCAAAAAGCCAACAGTCCTGTTGTTTTACCGTGGTGGCTGGTGCCCTTTTTGCAATGCCCACCTTTCTGAAATTCAAGGCATACAAAGCGAAGTGATCAAATTAGGCTACCAGATTGTGGCCATTAGTCCCGATTCGCCTGAAAACCTGGTGGTAACCGATGATAAAGATAAGTTGGATTACAGCTTGTATTCCGATGGAGATGGAAAATTAATCCAGTCACTTGGTATAGCGTTTAAAGCTCCTGAAAAATATGCAGGAATGCTGAGTAAAAGTTCCGGTGGACTAAACGAAGGTTTTCTTCCGGTTCCATCCTTATTTGTTGTTGATACTTCAGGCAAAATACAGTTTGAATATATTAATCCTGACTACAAAACAAGAATAAGTGCCGGACTTTTATTAGCTGTTCTAAAAGAACTCAATAACGAAAAGAAATAGAAAAACAGATGGTTACAACTCTTGCATTTGATGTGTACGGTACGCTGATCAACACCCGCGGCGTTTCTGACCTGCTCGAAATTTTTGTTGGGCCCAAGTCTTCATTTTTTATGGAAACCTGGCGGTCCAAACAACTTGAATATTCGTTTCGTCACGGATTGATGAAAGATTATGTCGATTTTTCGGAATGTACACGAAATGCACTTGATTTTACCTGCGATTTATTAAAATGCAAGTTGTCGCCTGAAGAAAAAACCCGGTTAATGCAGCAATACAAGCTATTGCCTGCATTTCCGGATGTTCAGGAAGGCCTTGAAAAACTTCAGTCTACCAACTTTCGTTTATTCGCTTTTTCGAATGGAAGCTCAGCAGATGTATGTGGGTTGCTTGAAAATGCGGGAATCATTCATTTTTTCGAGGATGTAGTCAGTGTTGAAAAAGCAAAAACATTCAAGCCCAACCCTGAGGTTTACGCTCATTTCCTGCAACGAACAAAATCGTCAGAATCGGATTCCTGGCTCATATCAAGTAATCCTTTTGATGTAATTGGAGCCATATCAGCAGGAATGCGTTCGGTTTGGATTAAACGTTCTGCTGATGCAGTTTTTGATCCATGGGGAATTGAACCAACCAAAACCGTAAATAATATCACAGATTTAGACAGTATATTTCAATGCAAACTGTAACATATTATAGATAAATTATTTGTAAACTTCAAAATTATTTATTATGAAATCAAAATTTCCTTTATTAATCTTTATCATTCTTTTATTTTTTACAAATTCGAAAATAATGGCACAATCTGAAACGCCAAATGAATCAGCTGATAAGCTAGTGGTAGTTTGGACAAGCGATGATCCTTATGTTGCGGAACGGGTAGCGTTAATGTACACCCACGCTGCAAAAACCGCCGGATGGTTTAAAAATGTGACTTTGATCATTTGGGGACCTTCAGCAAAACTGACAGCTGAAAACCTGAAAATTCAGGAGAAGCTAAAAGCCATGCAGAAAGATGGCGTGGTGATTGAAGCGTGTATTGCCTGTGCAAATGCTTATGGAATTGTCGACGACCTCAAAAAATTGGGCTTCGATGTAAAGGGTATGGGAAAACCATTGACGGAATATCTTAAAAGTGGGGCAAAGGTGCTCACTTTTTAAAAAGGACTTAAATTTTTTTGTACGAACTTGTCAGGATTAGTCAGGCTGTGCGACTGATTAATTATAAAGTCAAATTATTAAGGATTAAAAAGTAAAATTATGAGAACATTTGCCATTTGTCCAATTTCGGATAAAAGAATAAATGAACGGGTTGCACGAACTAATGCTGCATTTACAGTGTTGCTGCTTATTATCTTCGCTTATACCTCAAACGCATTTCTGATGGTTTTTATGGTAGTTGATTTTTTATTCCGGTCAACCACTTATTCAAAATTCAGTCTGGTTGGGATATCTTCCAGAAACATCGTGAAATATCTTACACTTGATGTTCATCTCATTAATGCCGGGCCTAAAATATTTGCAGCACGCATTGGGTTTATATTCAGCATTTCCAGTGTATTGTTTTTGATAATTGGAGTACCTTTAGTTGCCTATTCATTGGCGGCAATCCTTGGCCTATTTTCGTTTTTGGAAGCAGCTTTTGGATTTTGCGTTGCTTGTGAAATTTATCCATTCGTGTTCAAAATCTTTTATCGTGAAAATCTTAATTAATATACATCTGTAAATCAAATATATAACCTGCTTTCGAAAATACTCAATTATTCGAATAATATTCTAAATCACTATTAAGGTGGTGACAAATGCATAGTAATCATAAATGATCTTGAAGAATATTTTCATAAAGTTATTGATCGCTCTGCGGAACGGCAAACTGACATGCACCCAGTTGACCTTATTCACGGCAGCTCAATGTATGGTTAGTCAAAATTTAACTGACGTGCCAGTTGCCAAAATAAGACCTCAGGGTTAACCGATTTTTCTGTTTGACCTTTTGTCAACAACCAACTTTTTACGGAGTTTATTCATGTCATCACTTACTTTCTGTTCTATTACTTTGGCATAAATCTGAGTAGTTTTTATGCTGGTATGTCCCAAAAGTTTTGATACTGTTTCCATCGGAACGCCATTGCAAAGGGTTACAGTTGTTGCAAAGGTATGCCTGGCAATATGAGAGGTTAAATGTTTGTCAATTTCGCACAAATCGGCGATTTCGCTCAGATATGAATTCAGCTTTTGATTGGAGTAAGTGGGAATCAATTTGCCGGAAGCAAGTACTCTTGTATCGTTTTTATATTTTTCAATGATTGCTAAGGGTAAAGGCAACAGGGGGATATGAACTGGGACATCCGTTTTTTTCCGGCTGGTGTAGAGCCAATATCCTCCATCGATTCCACGAACAATATTTTTTTGATTTAGATTAAATACGTCAATATAGGCTAAGCCAGTATAGCAACTAAATACAAAAATGTCTTTTGCATACTGAAGCCGGACGATACTGAATTCCTTTAATTCAATAGCTGACAGTTCATCAGCAGTGAGAAATTGACGGCTTGTTTTTATAAAGGTTGGTTTGAATTTCATAAAGGGGTCCCGCTCCAGCCATTCATTTCTGATGGCCATGTTTATGACCTTTCGAAACCGTTCAATATGCTTCATGATTGTATTTTGCCCACAAGGTCGTTTTTGATCTTTTTGTTTGTAAGCCCTCATAAAAAGGTCAAAGTCAGTAAGGAATTTGTAATTCAGTTGCGATAGGTAATAGTCTTTCGATTTGAACTTAAATTTGATGAATTCCTCCATGTACCGTCGTGTTGTGAAGTAATTTTTCAGCGTTCCCCATTCCAGCGTTGGTTTCATTACTGTGTTGTGGTAATCAAACAACGTAATCACCGAATATTCCTTGTCTTCAAGACCACAAAACATATCCTTAATCAGATCAGCGGTAACCAATTTTTTTTTAAGTTGAAGCTCCTGGTAACATTCAGTAAGCCGGCTTCTTATTCTTTCCAGGTAAGTATTAAATGAACGGTTTTCTTCACTATTGCCTTTTGCCATTCCTTTAAGGTTATTCCACTTAAGGATATCAATTTCCGTTTTAAGGTATATATCTGTTCGTTTTCCGTCAACTGTAATTCTCACATAGATAGGAGCTTTCCCATCCTTGCTTTTGTACCTTCTCAGGTAAAATGCAATCCCAAAAGTGTTTAGCGTTTTCATATCAATCAATTTAAGTGTAAATGAATCAATTTGAACTTTTTTGGCAAATTAGGGTACAACAAACTTGAAAAACACCCCCCCAAATATGGCTAAAATGCTACAAAATGAATCATAAATTATTAAAATTCATATTTGCAAATAATTGTAGTCTAAATGCTTATAGGCAGGTAGGTGCCCAAATAGGTGCCCAAATTTAATAATAGTTTTTTGGGCACCGAATAACCCACAGATCGATTGATTTCAGATGGTTTAAATTGATATAGGAAAAATGAAAAAGCCCTCAAATCCAGTGATTTAAGAGCTTTCTGATATAGGTTGATTTCCCTTTTGTCGGGGTAGCCGGATTTGAACCGACGACCTCGTCGTCCCGAACGACGCGCGCTACCAAGCTGCGCTACACCCCGATGTTGTTTTCATAACAACCACAAATTTAATGCTTTTTATTAA
>JBBSDG010000020.1:0-24015 GCA_038249635.1 Bacteroidales bacterium
CACGACTGCACGACTTCACGATTTCGCGACAGCACGCTTGCACGACAGGATTTTGAACGTGCAGCATTGAACCTTTGAACATTTTAGAATGATCTTCCCCTACATCACCTCCACATTTCCCTTTTCATCAATATAAACCAACAATTTCCTGATATTGGAATAGCCCATTTGTTCAAGCAGATTTCCATAATTATCAAGCTGTTTACGGTGCTTTTCGGGTTCGGGCAAACCGGTCTTAAATTCCAGGATTACTGTCTCCTTATCAGAAAAAATCACCCGGTCAGGACGAAATACATCGCCTTCAGGAGTTAGAATTCCGGCTTCGGGCTTTATATTGAAATCAGTGTTGAAATATTCTTTCAATAATTCATGATTTACTGTTGCAGTAACTCTTTGTTGCAGTAATGCTTTATCTTCCTCATTAAGCTGGTTTAATGCAGCCTGAGCAGAAACTGCCTCAGAAATATTGTCTCTGGAAGTGATGGATGCCAGCGTATCATGGATCAGCGTTCCCCATGCCTGCTTATTTTTTGAAGGATCGGTACTCCAGTAAACCGGTGCCCGTCGTGCAATTTTTATCCGTCCCTGCCAGGGAGACGAAATCATTTCGGAGAGCATCCCGGCATCGGGCAGCGACTTTCCAACCTTCTTTACATGCTCATCCAAACCCCTTGAAAAAACGTTAGCTGATTGGGTCCATTCGTCAAGAGTACTTTCAATATATTTAGTGAGCAAGGTTGGTAAATTATTGGAATCGCCTTTACCCGGTTCGCGGGTAATTATATACAAGCGCTCGGCAGGCCGGGTAAAGGCCACATAAATCAGGTTGATCATATCCAGAAGTGAACTGTTTCTTTCCTTCTGATATTGATCTGAATAACCAACATCCTCCATGCTTGCGCCCGTTTGCAGCAAGGCAACCGGCAGTCCGGGAACTACATCTTCAGCAAGATCGACCCACAACTGGTCGAAGGTAGTTTTGAGTTTTTCGGTAGCCATGGGCCAGATTACTACCGGGAACTCCAGTCCTTTAGCTTTATGAATGGTCATGATGCGAATGGCATCAATTCCTTCGGGGACAACCACCGAAAGTTTGCCTTTCTTCTCGTCCCAGGATTCGAGCAAATCGGCGAGGTGTGTGCCTTGCCGGGCGGAAACCTTGTTTACAAAATCCAGGAAAAACTGTAGGTAAATATCATATTTGCCGAAATTTAAATCAAAAATACGAATGATTTCTTCGCACAAATCATACAAAGGCAATCCTCTTAATGTCTTGATATTGAAATCAATATTTCCTTCTGACAACACTTTTTCGAGTGAAAGCCTTTGCCCTTTCTGAACGGGAAAATTATGAATTAGTGTTGTGTTTAGCTTCCCTTTACGGATAAGTTCGTTAAGAATACCGGCAGTAGCAACCAGGTTTTGCGGATTGCTGATATGTTGCAGAATGGTAATAACAAAATTTACTTCGGGCGAAGCAGCCAGCAGCAAAGCTTCCGCCGATACCACGCTAATTCCTTCGGACATAAGATGGCGGGCAATGATGCTGCCTTCGCGGTTGGAGCGGGTAAGTATGGCAATGTCAGCTTTGGCAAAACCTTTGTCATTCAATTCGTTAACCAGCTCAAAAACTCTTTCTATATTGATTTCGTCAAAATCGGCTCTCGAATTGTATGGAAGAAATTCGACCGAAACCAGTCCTCCCGTTTTACCGGCTGATATTTCCTGTGTATGATTCGTGTAAATAGACTGGAATCCGTCACTAAGTTGTTGTGAGAGAAAACCAAAAAAGTCGTTATTAAAATTTATGATCACGGGCAACGACCGGAAGTTGCTACTCAGCACTTTGGGATTGTAATTTAAGCCTAAAGCCTGCTCTGTATCGCCAAATACTTCTTTTTCATAGTTTTCGGGTAAGGCGGGCAACATCATAAATTGTTCCACCTGTCCGTTACGGAAGCGGTAAATGGCTTGTTTCCCGTCGCCAACCACCAGGTTGTAACGCCCGTAAGCCAGGGAATCGCCCACCAAAGGCAACAGGTTTTTCCATTGCAGTTCCGAGGTATCCTGGAATTCGTCGATCAGGTAATTGTAATATTTTTCGCCAATACGCTCATAGATAAAGGGTACTGGTTCTTTAAGGATAATGTCGGTGATCCGCTTGTTGAATTCCGAAATATGAATTACCCGTTTCTCGCGGCGTATAGTATCAATTTCAAGTTCCATGGCATTCAAAACACCCATCTGAAAGATGTTTTTTTCAATCATTCCGAGTAGTTCATACCGCGACGAACCTGTTTCCATGAGTGCATCGCATTGATGGTAAATGGCAGTAAGCTGATCTTTAACTGAGTTAATTGCCGAAACCTGTATGGCATCAGCTTTTGCAGCCACCCACTTGTTATCATTAATAGTTGCGAGTACAAAACTGTTTGGTCCTTCGATAATCCGGTTGGCGAGCTTGAAAAAATAACCTCCAATTCCGCTGTTTCCCCTGGCAAATGAGGCATTGTCGATGTGATTGTCAATAATAAGTTTTTTAGCAGTTTGTGCCAGTGCAACTATACTGTCCTCGAAGTTTTTACGGGTTTTTCTTATTCCGACCGCAATTTCATTAAGCCTGGCTGGGGGGATTTCATGTAATTTGCTGATGAAATATTGACTGCCTTCCGAAAAAAGAAATCCGGCAGTTTTCTTAATATCCAGTTCAATCTGCCAGCTTTTTTCGTCGTCGGCTTTGGCTTCGGTAAAATCGACCAAAATATTCGTGAGTTCTTTATCAATACCAGCTTTACTTATCAACTGATCCACCGCCTGGTCGAGCATCAGATCGCGGTCCATTTCTATTTCGAAATCAACCGGTAAGTGCAGGTCGTGGGCGAAAGTGCGGATAATGCGCGATACAAAACTATCGATGGTACGAACTGAAAAATCATCATACTCATGCAAAATCCGCGTAAGCACGGATTGAGCTCTTTTTGTTATTTCCTCATTTGAATATGCCGTAGTTTTTGCAAGGTCAGGGAGCATAAACCTGATTACTGCACCCTCAGAATGTGCAGCAGGATCGGCAAGTTGCACAAGTCCTTGTACAATTCGTTGCTTCATTTCGTTCGCCGCTTTGTTGGTAAAAGTAATGGCGAGTATGTGCCTGAAATAAGCCGGCGACTGAAGTGCCAGGGCAATGTATTCGCGCACCAGGGTATAGGTTTTACCTGATCCTGCCGATGATTTATATACCGAAAAATTTTTGTCTGTATTCACCGTGCTAAGGTAGGCGTTTTCTTGAAATGCTTACTTTAAAATCCATATCAGATACCTCTTTTATACTATCTGAAAATCAGTATTATATCAATCAGCGGTTATTTTTTTCGTAGCTTTCTTGTCAGCCGGTGTTTTGTCTTTTTTTGTCCGTTTAAAAAGTTCTCCCAACTTATTGAATTCCTTGCGGAAAACCACGCCTACTCCCTGAGTGTAATGCGAGTAATTCGAAAATAATACATCACCGGGCGAATTGGTTCTGTTAAATGCTTTAAACCGGTATCTTCCGTCTTCTGTAATTTTTACTTCTACCAGCACATCGCCAATTATTTGGGTTGTCTGGCTCGTGCTATATGTATTGGTACCCACAGCTCCATCAATGGTAACGCGGTTATCAAACAATTGGGTTGACAACGCCAGTTCAACTTCACGCGGAGTAAGCTGATCGCCGGGACGGTAATTAACCCCGATATCGAAATTTTTCGAAATCTGTGAAAGCATGCGTGTTAGCTGAGCACTTAAAATTTCGTATGAGGAAATTCCCAGCGAAGCCCCCGAATAATTAAGGCCTGATGATGAACTGAATGTATTTAATACCAGCAACGAAATCATCTGCTGGTTCATTTCAATGGCACTGGTAGTATCTATAAGACTAAAAACGGTGCGCTGCAATTCCTCGGTTGCATCGGGCATGGTAAGGTTGAATTTAATATCAGGGTTGTATAAATTTCCGGTTAAACTAATTATACAATTTACATTTACACGCGCACCTTTGTACTGTTCCTGCGTTATTGGAAGGCCTGAGAGTGAAGTTTTAACCTTATAAACAGCCTGAAGACGTATGTCGGCATCGTATGGGCTGCCATTGAATGTAATAGAACCGCCTTTCTGGATCTGGAAATTTTTCTTCAATATATTCTGGAAATTGAACAGGAAATTCCCATTATCCATAATATAGTTTCCAAACATGGAATATTCGCCACGGGTATCCACTCCCAGGCTCACTAATCCGTCACCAAACACATCTATGGTTCCCATCTGGTAAGGCAGAATAATGCCTATGCCTGCATTTCGGGTAACATCGAGCCCCATTTGTAACGAGAATATAGATGATTCCAGGGGTATGTTAGTCTTGTTATTTTTATCAATATCTCCGTGTTGCCGGTATTGTATAAAACTATTTTCTGAAATGCTTCGCGAAAAGCTGATAGGGATCACCACATCTGTTCCTTTTTCCGATCTCACATTGGCTTTCATTACCAGGTTATCAACCGGGCCTTTCAGAGTCATTGTTCCGGTTGCTTTGGCTTTTCCGTAATATACTTCGTTAGGACTGTAGGGCGTATTAAGCGTAACCAGATTATCGGCTTTTAATTCAATATCAAGAGCCATATCCGAAAACGCCTTATGATAAATAGATCCGGAAACACTGCCTTTGCCAAAAGTTGAATCCATCAGTTGAATGTCCTTAAACCACATCCTGCCTTTATCAAAGTTGAAATCGCCTGTAAGGGAATAAGACGTTCGCAGATAATCTATCAATAATTCAGTGCGCATAAGTTTGAGCGAACCTTTGAAAACCGGATCGGCAAAGTCGCCGGTAAGTGTAATGGCACCTGTACCGTACCCTTTCATGCGCGAAAATATTCCGGTAAGGAAAGGCTCAAAGGTGTGTACTTTCAAATTATCGACATCAACTTTAAGGTCAAAGTTGTCGTGCTCTTTCTCAGGGTAAATATTGCCGGCAACTTTTATTGGGAAGTGTATCCCTGCGTTCCCCACATATTTTATCTGTAAATCAACCCCAATAAGTTTTTTCTCATTATCCCAGTAACTTTTAATAATAGCATCACCAAGGCTTTCGTGATTAAATCCAAAGCTTTTGATCGTTAAATCTGCTGAAAGTTTAGGTATGGAAAACAGTTCTGAAAAAGATACCTTTCCGTTTATGTACCCGTCAAAATCTATCCCTATTCCCTGGGTTATCAAATCGGTATGCGAAACATTAAAGTCCTTTAAATCGAGTATCATCTGGCTGAGTGGATCGGCTGAAATGGTGCCATTTAAAAGCACATGGCTGTTCCGTGTGGTAAATCCGAAATTTCTGGCTTCGTAGTACGATTTATCAATAGTTAACAGGTTTCCGGGAACCGAATTCCACACAGTATCGTTAATCATAAGTGAGGCATTATCGAACCGTACCAAAAGATGCGGGTTTTGTTTAAACGAAACTGCTCCTGAAATATCCCCTTTGTTATGATCGGGTACAACTTTATCGTTCCACGAAATGCCGAATTTCACGCTGTCGTCGGATGCTATGGCCTGTAGTTTGAACTGCTCAACTCTTTTTAAGCTGGTTGGGTCGTTTTCGGTCTCTGCTGAGTTTATTTTATCACATTCCATCTTCACAATCAGGCTCTTATCTACCGTGGATCCTGTAAGTGCCCAGTTGTGAAGGGCAATTCCACTCAGAATAATCAGTGGCGACTGGCCGTTGATATTAACCTTACCAAGAGCAGGATCAAATTTTCCGGATATAACGGTATTGGTATTGATTTTGAGCCACGGCAGAAACATCCAGGTTAATGAATCGGTATGTTTCAATTGGATAGTATAGTCGAAACTGCCTCTTTGCAGTCGTACCGGAAGCTTTTCGCCTGGAGAAAGTGATGGAAGAAATTCGGTGAAAACCATTTTAAGGTAATCGGACATGTCATCGAAGGTGTATTCGCCCGAAAAAAGTGCATCTATAAAATCACTGTTAAGCTGCATGCGTTTGCCACCATTTCCCAGCGAAGTGGTTGCCAGCGAAAAGTCTTTCATTTTGAGGGTCTTAGGTCCCATTGTAAAACTTGTATTGCTGAATCGTAATCCCCCGATAAGGTTATCAATAGTGTTGCCCTGGAATTTAAAATCAGTACTGGATGACAGAATAACAATAGAATCATCTGTCATGAGTTTAAGTTTTGAGAGGTTGGCATTTAATATATCGGCCTGGAAGTCGAAGGCAGGCAGTTCTGCTGAAAAATCGGCTGAACCCAAGAAGTTGAGGCCGATCAATTTATCGTTAATATAAACTCCGCCGGTAAAACGTTTGTGCCTGAAGTCGCCATCGAAGTTAATCAGTCCGATACGATTGCCTTCGTAATAAAGGTTTGTTATCTCTCCTTTCATGGCAAGATCAGCTCTTTCGAGTGAAAAGTTTTTTCCTTTTAGTGTAGCATAAAGACTGAGTGTTCCTAATTGCTTGATATCGAAAACCTTCCCTATGTTAAATGAATCGGCCAGAATTTTACCGTCGTACTCGTAGTTGCGACGAGCCTTGTTGTTGGTAAGCAGAATATCGGTAGTTATCTGACCGGCATCAGTAATAAATGTCGCCTTCGAAACAAAATCGTTGTAAAAACCTGTAAACCTGCCATTTATGCTAATTTTTCCAAGTTTTATTATAGGTGAGGGTAATACAATATGATTGGTGCTATCCGCTGAAGGCAGTGTAAATGCCTGTATATCTGAAACATTTGACACAAATTTATCAATCTTGAGATTCACAAAAGTTTCAGCAATATCAGGTAGCCCGTTCACATTAAAATTGGCTTTAAATGAAGTGTACTTACCAAAAGCTAACTCAAAATCCTTTGCTGTAAAGGATGAAACCGTCCCCTTAATTTTGCCTGAGAAATCGAAAATTTCGGCCATGCCACTAATGTCAGGAGCAAAAGCTGCAATGTCGTGCATATCGAGCTGCGATGGCAGAATATTGGCTTTAATCCTAATACTGTCGAGGAAATAATTATATGCATCCCATTTGTTGTATTCAAATTTCAGGTCCATGGATAACCTGCTTTTTCCGGTGGTTATCTGTAGCTGTTGAGCAGTCATGCCTCTGGGACATAAGGTAGCTTTAGTCGAAAAATCGTTGAGGCGGAAACCACTTTTTTCCTTGAATTTTAAACCCCTGATATCGGCCATTATGCTATCGCCTTTAAGCGTGATATCTTTTACTTCGAGGTTAAGATCAGATAAATCCATATCCGAAAAGTCGATTCCTTTGCCGGGACTCATATACCGTTCGTCGCGTAAAGCAAAATGCGTTGCAATGATTTTTGCATTAGCTATCCTGAGTATCCATGGTGCCGAATAGGTAGTATCAACTACCGGCGATGCAAAATAATCGACAATAAACTGAAGGTTCATGCTGCTATCAGCCTTGTAATAAATCAGATTAACATCGGCATCACCTAAGGCAATTTCGTTCAGGACCAGTTTCCTGTTTTGGAAATCAACAGATTTTACATCGGCTCTGATTTTTTTCGCCTGCAGAAGTACTTGCTGGTGCTTATCCAGTATTTTTAAATCCGTAATAACGGCTTCCAGAAACCAGTTAAACCTGAAGCTTCCGATAGTTACATCGGTATTAAGCTGTTTTGATAGGTAAATTGCGACACGATGAGCAAGATAAGTCTGAACCGGAGCGGTCCGCAGCATCATAAATGCAGCCAGCGGACTCATCAGCAGCGTTAGAAGAATGATTAATAATATGCTAACCGGTTTTTTGATACTTTTGCAGCTTAATACTTATAACTAAAACCCGCCTGTAGCAAGTAATTTTATTACTTACTTCGGCAGGATAATTTCTTAGACCCTTATGCCTGATTATATACTTGGTATTGAATCGTCCTGCGACGACACATCGGCTGCCGTTCTGATGGATAACGTTGTACTCTCCAATGTTATTGCTAACCAGCAGGTTCACAAGGACTTCGGCGGAGTAGTTCCCGAACTTGCCTCACGAGCGCATCAACAGAACATTATACCTGTAATTGACAAGGCATTAAAGATTGCAAATATAAGTAAATCCAACCTAAGTGCGATAGCTTTTACACGTGGTCCGGGACTGCTTGGTTCGTTGCTGGTAGGCACTTCGTTTGCCAAATCGTTTTCGCTTGGATTAAATATTCCACTTATTGAAGTTAACCATCTGAAAGCTCATATTCTCGCTCATTTTGTAGTGCAACCCGGCAAAGAGAAAGTCTTGCCCGAATTTCCTTTTTTATGCCTCACCGTTTCGGGCGGGCATACCCAGATTGTGATGGTGAAAGGGTATAACGAGATGCAGATCATTGGTCAAACCATTGACGACGCTGCAGGGGAGGCCTTCGATAAATCGGCGAAAATACTCGGACTTGAATATCCTGGTGGACCGTTGATTGATAAATTTGCCAGAGAAGGAAATCCTGATGCTTTCGCATTCGCTAAAACCAATATTCCCGGCCTTGATTTCAGCTTCAGCGGGTTGAAAACCTCCATACTTTATTTCCTGCGCGACAGGCTGAAAGAGGATCCTATGTTTATGCAGAACAACCTGGCTGATTTGTGCGCATCCATACAGTCGGCAATTGTTAACACCTTGATGATTAAGCTTAAACTGGCAAGCAAACAAACCGGGATTACTGAAATTGCTATTGCAGGCGGAGTGTCGGCTAATTCGGGATTACGAACAGCGATTTCGGACATGCAGGAATCGGCAGGTTGGAAGGTTCATGTCCCTGAATTTCAGTTTACTACCGATAATGCGGCTATGATTGCCGTTGCGGGGTATTTCAAATTCCTCGAAGGTAGTTTCGCCGAACAAAACGTAACCCCATACTCCAGAGGCGGTATTTAGCGGTACAAACAGAGATAAGTTGAATCTGTTTCAACTTTAACTTTGAATGTCACGCCCTTGGCTACTACAAAAGTTTCGAAAGGTTTATAGGATTTCCATTCGGTTTCACCTGGCTGCAATACACTTAATTCACCTGTAGTAACGGTCATATATTCAACCGAGGATGTTCCGAAGTTATATTCGCCGGCAGCCATAACGCCTATAGTGGCAGGGCCATCAGGCATTTCAAAAGCGATTGATTTTACGTTTCCGTCGAAATATTCGTTGGTTTTAAACATGGGATGTGAGGTTAGAGATTTTATAATTTTAAGATTATTGATTTTTTACTGGTCGTACGATTGTTATTAAGGTGTCATATTATTGCTAAAGAGCTATGTAGTTTCAGGGTTACAGTATTTCAATGGCTCAGAGTTTCTTAGCCTTTTATCTTTTGAACTCTTCCCCATCTCCATTTCTCCCCATCTCCTTTTCTCCCCTTCCCCATTTCTCCCCTTCCCTAAGTCTCTAAGTCTTTGTCAGTAGTAATGAATTCGTGCGTTCGTGCCGTCGTGCCGTCGTCCAGTCGTGCCGTCGTCCAGGCGTGCCGTCGTGCCGTCGTCCAGTCCTGCCGTCGTCCAGTCGTACTATCTTCACTTTACCACATCAAACCTTTCTTTCTGCCCTTTCTTCAGCGATTTAGATTTGTGGTCGTATGAAAAATATTTGCGGTTAACGATTCCTGCTGGCAGATTTTCGCGGATAAAGTCGTTTATAAAATAGTCGAAAAGTAATTCGGCATGTTTTTTACCCAATTGGTTTGCCATAGTATAAATATCTTTCTTTTCGATCGCACTGCGATTTTGTTGCAAACCTATAGTGCCTTCCAGTAAATCAAAATCAATGCCACGCTTAATCTCATCCTGTATATAACCCTCAAGGAATAAAACCTGTTTTGTGCCGGTATTGGCGCGGCTCACATCAAACCAACTGCTTAAGCTTATGCCGTTTATCCTTAAACTGTCAGTATATGATTCGCCGGTTTCCTCAGAATAAACTTCGTAATAATTATACTGATGACCTTCGTTAAGTTGAAGTTGTGCTATCTGAATCATCCATTTTGGATCGGGTAACGATAGAAAAATATCTGAACCTCCATCCACATATACATCAAATCCTTCCTTACCAAGTTCATTTATTAAACTATTGATAAAAAAGGTAAGAAAAACAGAATCAGATATATGCCTGATAAAGACTGACTGAGCCCAGGCCATCGAATCCAGTTGATCGGGACTATATTTAATCGCGGTATCATACCTTAACGACAGGTTATCTTTGAATAATTCATTTAATGGTATGATCATTATTCCGTTGCCGGTATGACTCTTTAAATACTGACGGGCAAGATTGCGCTCGGGACTGCAAGCTGCCAGAAGCAACACTGTTAAAATGCATAAAATCCCGAAACGTCTGATCATGAATAGAATTTTTATAACCGGGAAAATAACGGACCTTTATTCTGAAGCAATGTTCTGCAACATTTGTTCCGCGAAAGCTTTACCAAAAGCAATGCCTTTTTGAATTCCTTCTTCGTGCGGAGTAAATTTAATATACAAACCTTCACCAAAATATTTCAGCTTAAGATTTGAAAGGTTAGATTCGAGCATCAGCGCGGCTTCGCCACTCCACCCGAAGGAGCCGAAGGATGATGCAAGCTTACCTCTGTCGCGAAGAGGGCTGATAGCAGCAAACAGTTGATAAATCGGCATCAGAATATTCTGGTTTATGGTAGGTGACCCAATTAAAACACCAGTGCAATTCGACATGTAATATTCCATATGCTCCAGCGACATGTGTTCAATATCATGAATCTCGACATGAACACCCGGCACCTGGCTTATGCCTTTGGCAATGGCTTCGGCTACTTTTGATGTGTTATGATAGGCTGACACATAAGGAATAAAAATCATAGGTTTTTCGCCCAGCGAAAGTGCTTCTTTTGAATACTTTTCGCTCATATCGACATATTTCTTCCAGTTGGTACGAAGTATAGGACCGTGTCCCGGACAAATCATGCTGATGGGCAAAGGGCGGATTTTCTCAATGGCTTTCAGCATAAATTTGCTGAAGGGTTTAAGTATCACATCAAAATAATACCTGAAAGCATCGTCCCAGTTGCCAACGCGGTCGTCGAACATACGCGAATCGCAGTAGTGAGCGCCGAAAGAATCGCAGGTAAACAGTATATTTTCGTCCTGCAAAAATGTATAAATGCTGTCAGGCCAATGCAGGTTGGGTGCGCCAATCACTTTAATCTTCTTATTTCCAAGATCGAGTACATCGCCATCGCGAACCTGAAGGTGCTTAAATTCGCGACCCAGCATATCTTTGAGGTAGCGGATGGCATTGCCGCTGCCTACAACTGTGGCATTAGGACAAAGTTCAAGCAATTTGCCCAGGCTTCCCGAATGGTCGGGCTCGGTGTGATTTACTACAATGTATTCCAACTCAGCCGGATCGGTAAGTTGTTTCAGCTTTTCGAGGAATACGGGGAAATATTTGTCTTTTACAGTTTCAACAAGCGTTTTTTTCTCTGCATTGATAAAATACGAATTGTATGTAGTGCCATATGGCGTATGCATTACCACGTCGAATGTAACCAGTTCGCGGTCGAGAATACCTACCCAGTGAACGTCTTTGGTGATTTCAAGAATTTTGTCGTCGGTCATAAAATTTGTTATTCATTAAATTTCGTTTCATCATTTCGTAGAGACGCGATGCCTCGCGTCTCAATACAGGAAATCATCCTTTGTAAGATACGCGATGCCTCGCGTCTCAATTTGGCAATAACCCGTCAATTCATTGAGGCGCAATTTCTCGCGTCTCAATTATGCAATTATTTAAAATTCAATGTGATGTGAATTTTTACATTTCATTGACTTTTCCGTTATTTCAATAAGACTCGTGGCATCGCGTCTTATTGCTTTTTTCGTCATATTGATGAGACGCGAGGCATCGCGTCTCTACGGTATATTTTTTACAATCCGGTTTAAAACAAACTCATCTGTATGCCTGTTCCGAAATCATCATCGTCAGGAAATTCCGGAGGATTTACAGGAGGTATGATTTTAGGGATTTTTACTTTCTCGGGTTTTATTTTTTCAGGTTTTACTTTTTTAATCTTTTCTTCCGGAATGGTTTCTTCTGCATTATTTTCAACAGATTCATCCTCAGTTGATGTATTTTCACCAGATTCATTGCCACCAGATTCATTGACACCAGATTCATTGTCACCAGGTCCATCATCACCCGATTCATCTTCACTTTCCTCAACCGAATCATCCTCGATAGCGGTTTCTTCATCTTCTTCTTCAACAGGAATAGGATCGAGCCAGGTGATGAGGCTCACAGGATGATTGCTGAGTTTTTTCCCTTTTGCCTTCACACCCATTACTTCCACAAACTCATCGAGGATTATCTCCTCAGGTTCCACAGGCTTTTTTGCACCCTCGTTGTCATACTCAACCCTGATCTGCGGACGTTTGTCGGCAACAACTGCCACAAATGTATTTCCATCTTCCTCGGGGAATACACAAACTTTTTTATCCGAAGGTTCAGGTATAAAGCGTTTGACAAAATAAGCCTTTTTAGGATCGCTGTAGTACAAAGCGGTAAGTGCCCTGGATGGATTGAATTTTTCGATAAAGTTCATATCTTCCTCGAAATGGTTCGCCAGGTCGAAAGTCATCAGTTTGTAAAAACCTGATTTTGTGAGTGTAAGTATCTTATCGTCTTCCTTGAAAGCACCCAGGTATTGCCCACGCTGATCGGTATTGAGCCGCATTACAGTATCATCATACCATATTTGGCGGGCACCGAGTGTTGAAAATCCTTTTTCGGCCTGAACAATTTTTTTAACAGGGTTTTTGCTTAATACATTCCCTTGTGAGCTTCGGCCTTTGATGGCCAGTTCTGAAAAGTCGAAATCGAAATTGAGTTTTTTAAGACGTGGTTTCGGTTTCAGGCTTACTTTTATAATTTCGGATTCCCCGTTCGGGTTGGCAGTGAAATACAATATTTTGGAACCAGGAGCACCTTTGGTAAGTACATAATCCTTATCGCGAACTACGCCGGTAACAGCAAATCGCTTAATATATACTGATCCCATCCTTCCATCCTGGTAAACCACATGGTAAACAGTGCGTTCATCATTCTTTTTGAAAACATCGATGTGGATCACATTTTTGCCTACAAAAGCTTTTTCGACCACACGGGTAACAGCAAAAGTGCCATCCTCGCGGAAAACTATGATATCGTCGATATCGGAGCAATCGCAAACAAACTCATCTTTTTTCAAACTAAAACCGGCGAAACCTTCTTCGCGGTTTACATAAAGCTTTTGCGTGGCGGCGGCAACTGCTGCAGCTTCAATACTTTCGAAGTTACGGAGTTCTGTTTTTCGCTCACGGCCGGTGGCATATTTTTTCCGGATGTTTTCGTAGAAAGCGATCACAAATTCGGTGAGATTCGCGAGGTTGTGCCTTACTTGCTGCAGTTCTTCGGTCAGTTTCCTGATATGTTCGTCCGCTTTAAAGGCATCGAATCTTGAGATACGCTTAATTTTAATTTCAGTCAGCTTTACGATATCTTCCTCAGTTATAACCCGGTAAAAATCCGGTTTGTAGGGTTCAAGTCCTTGGTCGATGGCCTGAATAACTTCCTCCCATGTTTTACATTCTTCAATATCGCGGTAAATGCGGTTTTCGATAAAAATCCTTTCGAGTGACGAAAATAGCAAGGCTTCCATCAGTTCATCCTGGCGAATCTCCAATTCCATCCGTATCATTTCGACAGTGCGCTGAACCGAAATCCGTAGTATTTCTTTTACACCTATGAAATAAGGTTTTCCTTTATGAATCACGCACGAATTGGGCGATTCCGACCGCTCGCAATCGGTGAAAGCATAGAGCGCATCTATACACTGGTCGGGCGAAACACCGGGCTGCAGATGTATCAGTATTTCAACATTCTGGGCCGTATTGTCATCAATCTTGCGTATTTTGATCTTTCCTTTTTCGCTTGCCGCGATAACGGTATCGATCAGGTCGCCGGTGGTTGTTCCAAAAGGAATTTCAGTAATAACGAGTGTTTTCTTATCCAGCTGGCTTATGCGCGCCCGGATGCGGATTTTACCGCCACGCAATCCATCGTTATATCTGGTAACATCGGCAAGGCCACCTGTAGGGAAATCAGGAACCAATATAAAATCCTGCCCTCTTAATACATTTATTGAAGCATCAATAAGCTCCACAAAATTATGCGGCAATAGTTTTGAAGCAAGTCCAACCGCAATACCTTCGACACCCATCTGCAGAAGCACAGGGAATTTCATTGGCAGGTTGACAGGTTCCTTGTTACGACCATCGTACGAAAGCTTCCACTTGGTGGTTTTCGGGTTAAAGGCAACGTCGAGGGCAAATTTTGATAGACGTGCTTCGATGTACCGGGGAGCAGCCGCACTGTCGCCGGTAAGTATATTTCCCCAGTTTCCCTGAGTGTCAATCAGTAATTCTTTCTGACCTATCTGAACCATGGCATCGCCGATAGAGGCATCGCCATGGGGATGGTATTTCATGGTGTTGCCGATAACGTTGGCAACTTTATTGTAGCGGCCATCCTCGAGTTCCCACATGCTGTGCATGATACGTCGCTGTACCGGTTTAAGCCCATCGAGAACTTCCGGCACGGCACGCTCCAGAATTACATACGAGGCATAATCGAGAAACCAGTTCTGGTACATTCCCGGCAGGTAAGTGGTATGATGCAGATCATCCGCACTTGGTAATTCTTCGCTCTCAGGCAATATAACCTCAGTACCTTCCGTAGGTAAATCCTCACCGGAGATATCGTCCTCAAAGGTTCCGTCTGCCAATTCGTCGTTCTCGTCCATTGATAGTACTGATTATTATTTGCTAATGTACTTATGCTTAAATGATTAAAATTTTTCTGTATAAATCACCACGGAAACAATCAACTTTTTACCTTTTAAAGTTAAAGTATAAAAAACCATTAACTATTTTCTGTTTTCCATTAACTTTTCCATCCGGCCAAGGTGCAAATTTACTCTTAGTCCTTAATTTATAAAATCTCCCGGTCTATTTTTTAAAGAATCTTATCAACAATATTTCAGCCAGCAGCATCAGCAATGTAAACCAGATAAAATACCGCCAGAGCTGGGTGCCACTGTTTATTTGCGCTATAACTTCGTTTAATGGCTTTTGTCCGGTTTTCATCACGCTGAAGGTATTAAGGCGTGCTTTGCCTAGCAGTGCTTCAAGTTCACTTAGTGTATAACACGATAAATCGCTTTCGTTCCGGTTATAGTTGAATGCCAGCGAGGTAATCACATTTTTATCATTCAGCAGCTCGAAATTGCCTGCCATAGGAACCTGGTTTCCGACAAATACATTTACCATATTCCCGACACTGTTTATCTGCGGAATCATCTCAAAATCACCCTGTATCGATTTGATTTTAAATACTTTATCACCGCCGGGGACAGTTGTGCCAATCCTGATGGCTTTATTGTCGCCAATAATGCTGTAAAGGTTATGCGATGGATGGCTGATAAGCGCAATATTGTACAAAACCGGGACAAAAAGAGCCTGTTGCGGAAAATTGCTGAAAGTTGGATCGAGCGGAACTGCCGATTGCAAAACCTGCCCCATGCCACTGTTGGTAAGGGTCAGGAATTCTCTGCCGTTCAGCATTCCGATTAATGGAACAGTTAACGTTGCCGATGAAAATACAATCGGGAAGTGATTGCTTACCTTTGGCAGATCGGTATTTGTGGCGACAACCTGCTTGCCCTGCTGCCGTTCGAATACATCGCGAAACAGGTAGCTCTCCTCGCTCAGTCTTACGACTTTTGTATCAACGGTATCAGACTTTTGGTATGTTGGTGCATTTATTGATTTAAGGAAATTATTGTAGGATGGTAAATCAGCACTGGCAGCCGGCAGCAACAGAATAGTTCCTCCATTAGTAACATACCGCTTAATTTCTTCGGCCAATCCGGAAGAAAAAGAGGGGATTTCGTTCAGTATGATGAGGTCAAATTGCGGCAAACGTCCGTAATCAAGCGATTTCTCACTCAGGTTGGTGAACCGCACCGATGAATCCTGTGCATATAATGCATTCAGGAAACGGTTTTCGCCACCTCCGTTTATGGCAAGTACATTGATTGATGAAAGTACATCGAAAGAAAAATAAAATTTATCATCGTAGGTCACAGGATAATCTGTAACCTGCAATAATCCATTTTGAGGACCTGCCTGATGGATTGTGAAAGGCATCTCAACTGTTGCTGACATCCCTGCTTTGATATCAATACTGGCGACAGACTTTTGCTGGTTATTGATCATCAGTTTAAGCGGGATTTTCTCCAGGTCATTCTCCGATTTATTCCATACTCTTGCCGAAAGTAAGCTTGTTTTTCCTGGTTGTTGCGTTGGCTGTACAAACCAGCAGGAATCGATATACACATTGGCTGCTGCCGATGATTTAAGCGGAACCAGGTAAGTGCTGATTGCTGAATCCTGACTGAAATCAACATTGCTAAATGCGGATTTCTGGAAATCGGAAACAAGGTATGACGTGTGTCGTGAAGAAGTTTCGCTTTTAAGCAGGTCGTATTGCCGGCGCACAATTTCGGGAAACGTGTGTACCGATGATGATATTTTTACCTCATCGAGCATTGTTAGAAATTCGTCGCGGGTAACCAGGCGCTGATGCCGCCCTTCGAAATCGCTTGTAAGCAATTGGAATAAATCCGTTGATTTATAAGCGGATACAATTTCGAGGGCTTTCTGTTTCGATTCATCGAGTAAAGTTCCGTTGGTGCCAACGGCCTCCATACTGAACGAATTATCGACAAACACGCTAACTGCATTTCGCGATGCCAGCTTCGACTGCCTATCCGAAAAAGGAATATAAGGTTGGGCGAAAGCCATTACAAGTGCAGCAATGGCAAGTATGCGCATAGCGAGTATCAGAAGGTGCCGGAGTTGCGATTGTTTCTGCGTTTGCTGTTTAAGTGCCTGTAAAAAACGAACATTGGTAAAATACACCTTTCGAAAACGCCTGAAATTAAACAGATGGATAATTACAGGAATTGCAATAGCCAGTAAACCAAAAAGATATAAAGGGTTAACAAATTGCATAGGGTAGTGGTACGCTCTTTAACAGAAATAGTGTACAAAAGTAAGGAATTTGAGGGAGATAAAAAGAATCAGGGTTTTGTTGGTCTTAGTCATGAGTTTTTTTTAAAGCCTGGCGGTTAAATATTAGTTCTCAGTAGAAACTCTGGTTATTATGTGAAATGAATTTTAATTAAGACTTGTTGTCCTGTTTTTTTATAATTTCGCCTTATGAATCCTATCCGTATTACTGCCGTTTCCTATTATAATACGCTTCCTTTTATTTATGGATTAAAGCATTCAGGCTTACTTTCTGACTATGATCTGAGCCTGGATGTACCCTCGGAATGTGCACGGAAAATTATTTTCAATGAAGCCGACATCAGCCTGATACCTGTCGGTGCTTTGCCCGGAATCCCCGATCATCAACTGGTGAGCAACCTTTGTATTGGCGCCGACAAAAATGTAAAATCGGTTCTTTTGCTTGCCACATCATCTTTGCCTCACATAAAAACTGTTTATCTCGATACTGATAGCCTTACATCCGTTAACCTGGTCCGGATTCTGGCACAGAAATATTGGAAAATCAGTCCTCAGTGGAAAAGCCTTAAGGAATTGAAAGGTAAACTTTCCGCCAACGAAGGCAAAGTGCTGATTGGTGATAAAACATTTGGTTTATCCGTGCAATTCCCGTTTTGCTATGATCTGGCAGGCGAATGGATTAAGTTTACCGGCTTGCCATTTGTATTTGCAGTCTGGATTTCGCGCAAAGCACTGCCTGCAGATTTTGCCAAATCATTCCAATCCGCCCTGGCATGGGGAGTTGATCATCGGGAGAATTCTACAGTAATGGCCATAAAGCCTCATATTACGGACATGGAACTAGTGTCCTACCTCAAAAACGATATCAGCTATTCGCTCGATGAATCAAAAATGAAAGGAATGAAATTGTTCCTTGAATTACTGAATCAATAAGTGTTTTGTGAAATATAAACCAAATCACGTGATCTGTTTTCTAAAATTGATTTTCGCATAGCTATCCTGCATACAATTATCAGATTGTTTTCATAATTTTACATTTCAAATAATTTTCAGATGAATCTAAAAGAAAAAATTTCCGCTTTCGATCCTAACGGCATGGGCAATATTAACGGAAACATATACGGATTGCCTTTCGACACCCGCGAAGCTAACCTCGTAATTTTACCGGTTCCCTGGGAAGTTACTGTTTCGTATCAGGCAGGAACTGCTAAGGCACCCGCAGCCATCCTCGAAGCATCGTACCAGGTCGATCTTTTTGATCCGTTTGTGAAAGATGCCTGGAAACTGCGCATTGCCATGAAAGAGGTTAACGCGGATATTCTTGAAAAAAGCAACGTATGGCGTACGAAAGCTGAAAATTATATAGTCCAGCTCGGTAACGGTGTGGATGTGGATGAAAATCCTGACTTGCAAGCTATATTGAGTGATTTAAATCATGCGTGCCACGAAAATAACCAATGGGTTAAAAATGAATCACTTGAGCTACTCAATCAAAATAAAATAGTTGCACTTCTGGGTGGTGATCATAGCACGCCTCTTGGACTGATGCAGGCATTGGCCGAGAAACACCCGGCTTTCGGAATATTGCACATCGACGCCCATGCCGATTTGCGCGAAGCTTACGAAGGTTTTGTATATTCACATGCCTCCATCATGTTTAACGCGATTAACATTCCGCAAGTAACACAACTGGTGCAGGTTGGCATACGTGATTTCTGCGAAGCCGAACTCAATCTCATTCAATCAAACAAGCGCATTACCACTTTTTTCGACCGCGATATTAAGCATCAGCAATTTGAAGGAATAAGCTGGGCAAGCATTTGCGATAAAATTATTGACACTCTTCCCGAAAAAGTATATCTCAGTTTTGATATCGACGGACTGGATCCTAAATTATGCCCCAACACCGGCACCCCGGTTCCTGGCGGCCTCGAACTGGAACAATCCCTTTACCTGGTCGAAAAGCTGGTTTACTCAGGTCGTACCATTATTGGTTTCGATCTTAACGAAGTGGGGCCCGGCGACGATGAGTGGGATGCCAATGTAGGAGCGCGCCTGCTTTACCGACTGTCAAATATGTGCCTGGTTTCGAACAGGTAACTACCGGTTTAAATTGAACAATTTCTGGTTTTGTTCTCATCCTATAAATATTAAACATTGAAACGAATAACGCTCATTATAAGTCTGTTAGCACTGGTTCAGTTACTTTTTGCACAAAAAGTTGCAGTTAATGAATATGCTTCCATCGACACGAAAGCCTTACAATTGCCTGATTCATTGGCAAAAACAACGGTAAGCATTGCGGCTTACATGAACTTAAACTTCAAAACGGAAAAGGAAAAATCACGAGCTATTTTTATATGGATTGCATCAAACATTCAATATGATGTCGAAAACATGTATGCCATTAATTTTTACGAAAAAAAGGAGGATAAAATTTCCAAACCTTTAAAATCACGAAAAGGAATCTGCGAAAACTATGCGGCTCTTTTTAATGACGTTTGCGCGAAAACCGGTATAACATCTTATATTATTGAAGGTTACACAAAGCAAAACGCGATTGTCAACACTATTCCTCATGCGTGGTGTGCTGCGCTTATTGATAGTTCCTGGTACCTTTTCGATCCTACATGGGGTTCAGGCTTTGTGAATGGCGGGAAATTCTTTAAGAAAATCAACAACGATTTTTTTAAAGTAAATCCATCATCCCTCATTAATTCGCATATGCCTTTTGATTACCTGTGGCAGTTTGTAAATTACCCGGTAACAAACCAGGAATTTTACGAAGGCAAAACCCAGCAAAACAAATCAAAAACCTTTTTCAATTTCGCCGATTCTATCCGGATTTATGAAAGCCAGAGTTATGTCGAAAAGTTAATTTCCTCCGCCCGCAGAATTGAACAAAATGGAGTAAAGAACTCTCTTATTTTTGACAGGTTGCAGCATATTAAGCTGGAAATTGAAAATATAAGGCAAACTGATGTTTACAATCTGTTCAACAAGGCAGTTTCTGACTATAATGAAGGAATAAATGGATTTAACGACTTTATTCAATACCGCAACAAGCAGTTTACTCCGGTGAAGCCGGATCCTGAGATTCAAAACATGCTTGATGCTGCGGAGAGTAAGATTAAAGAAGCAAAAATCAGCCTCTTTAAAATCGAAAATCCCGATGCAAACACTACGTCTTCAATAATCCAGCTTACCAAATCAATAAATGATGTATCCATGCAGGTTGCGGAACAAAAGGATTGGTTGAAGCTCTATTTCAGTAAAGGTAAATCAGGCCGGAAATCCATGTTTTATGATAAGAAAGTAACCTGGTTTGGAATTCCGTTGAATTAGTTTTTTAGCAAATACCTTAATCATGGTTTGCGTGTAAAAGAAAATGCTCTTGATAGTTTTCTGCCAACCAATAATAAAACTGTTTTAAAAGGTTGGAATGTCAACATAAAGCCTGAATTCCGGCGTAATCATATTCAGTACAAATTTCTGATATCCAAATAAAAAATCCGCAGCAAATCATAAAGATTTATCTGCGGATTCTTTCAATCTATTTTATTTATTTCTATATATTTCCTTCCATTTCAATCCCATCAATCCATCTCCTTGTCCCCATTTCTCCTTGTTACCTGGTCTCCCTCTCTTTAGCAATCCCCACCAATCCTTATTTCCTGAGAGCCTTCTGCTGTTGTTGTTTCGTCATATCCTCAAGGCGTTTCTGGAACGAGGATTTCTTAACCGGTTTCGATTTATTTTCTTGTATGCGTTTGTGGAGTTTGTCTTCATTTACAAAACGACGGATAAGGAACATCTGCGCAAAGGTGAACAAGTTGGCCAACATGTAATAGTAACTCAAACCGGCTGAATAGTTGTTGAAGAAACCCAGGAACATGATCGGCATCAGGTACATCATGGTTTTCATGCCCGGCATCTGCTGTGTCGATCCCATCATATCATTATTCATCTTGGTGTACATGATGGTTGATATGGTCATCAGCAATGTAAACAAACTGATGTGATTACCGTAAAACTGGCTGAGCAAAGGTATTTGTGTTGTCCACGAATAAATGGAGTCGTAGCTCGATAAGTCTGTTGCCCAAAGGAAGGACTGTTGCCGCAACTCGAAGGATGCAGGAAAGAATCTGAAAAGTGCAATCAGGATCGGGAACTGCAACAGCATAGGCACACATCCAGCCATTGGGTTAACCCCGGCTTTTTTATAAAGTGCCATGGTAGCCTGCTGCTTTTTCATTGCCTCATCTTTCTTAGGAAACTTCAGACCTATTTCTTCGATTTCAGGTTTGAGTAACCTCATTTTAGCCGACGACACATAGGTTTTGTATGCAATCGGGAAAAGAACAATTTTCAGTAAAATGGTCAATAAAAGTATGATTATACCATAATTCAAATCGAATGATTCCAGCCAGTTAAAGACCGGGATTACTGCAAACCTGTTGATCCATTGCATAAGGAAGAAACTCCATCCAAGTGGTATCTGACGCTCGAGGTTTAAATCGTATTTTCGGAGAACCTTATATTTATTTGGCCCGAAATACCATTTCATGTTATAGGTCTGATCGGTTTCGAAGCTAAAAGGCAGTATCAGTGCCGACTGCATAGTTTTTACCTTACGATCCAGATTATCAATAGGATAACCAATAGTTTCGATATCGGCACTTTCGAATTTATCTCCAGCTATCAATGTAGCAGAGAAAAATTGCTGTTTGAATGAAACCCATTTTACAGGAGTCGAAATTCTCTCTTTTTCATTTTTGGTTTCACTCAGGTAACTTACTTCGCCGGCAACATCCATATAATGAATGGTTGACTGTGATTCTTCTGTTTTCAAACTCTTCTCCTGTTGAAGAAGTGTGGTATTCCACAGAATGGACATATCGCGTGTATTCTGCGCTATATAGCCCTGCATGCCTACAAAGTTCACCTTGTAGTCAACCATGTAATCGTTGCCTTTCAGGGTATATATATATTCGATATAACTCTTCGAGTTTGTTGTATCAGTCTTTCCGGGATAAACCCTTAAGGCAAACTTCAGCGAATCTTTACCCGATACACGAATGGAATCCTTACCGTTCAAACCTACCGGAGCAAAAAGCAGGTCGGCGGTATTAAGCACACGAAGATCTTCGGTATTAAATTCAAAACCAAATATTGTTGAGTCGCCTTTGTAAAGGATCAGTGGCAATGAATCGTAAGTCTTGTAATTTTTAAGTTCAACCGACCATACCCGTCCACCTTTTGATGAAATCTTTAATTTTAAAAGATCACTTTCGATGGTGTAGAACTTTTCTTCTATTCTGTTTACGGAGGCAAACCCTTTTGCTGAGGTGTCGGAACCAAAAACTGTGGCAACAACGGGATTTGTTTTAACTGCCGAATCGGCCATGGCTTTTTTTACCATTTCAGCCATTGCAGTCTCCAATGAGTCATTGCGTAGTATCTGGCTTATTGAATCGGATTTCTGTTTAGCAGCAGCCATTTCTTCTTTCGATGGTGTCATCCAGAGGCTGTAGCCTATCAATAGTCCGACAATGATTACCAGACCAATAATGTTATTCTTACTCATTTAATAAATTGTATGTATTTGATTATTTTTGCACGGATTAAATACGATAAAAAGGTACTGACAATCAATAATATATCAGTAAAAACCCATTTTCGGGATCGCAAAGATACAAAATGTTGGATAAGTACTGATGTTCAGATAAAAGAGAATGAGCTACATCATCCTCTTTTTGGTTTCGAAACACAACGAACTACTTGTTTGTGCAGGTTATTTTGTCTGAACCTTTTTGTATTGAATAGCGGCTTTCACAAAAGCTACAAAAAGTGGGTGAGGAGCAGCAACAGTACTCTTATATTCAGGATGAAACTGAACGCCTATAAACCAGGGATGATCTTTCAACTCAATAATTTCAACCAGGTCATTTTGTTTATTTATACCTGTTGCAATCATACCGGCTTTTTCATATTCGGCCTTGTATTTATTGTTAAACTCAAAGCGATGCCTGTGGCGCTCAACAATTTCGGCTGTTTTATAAACATCCCAGATTTTGGTATCTGGTTTTAAAGTGCAAGGATAGGAGCCGAGCCGCATCGTACCGCCTTTTTTGTCAACTTTTTTCTGCTCCTCCATAATATCAATTACCGGATAGGGAGTAGAGTGGTTCATTTCGGTTGAATGTGCGTCTTTAAATCCAAGCACATTGCGGCCGAATTCAATTACGGCACATTGCATTCCCAGGCAAATACCCAGGAAAGGTATTTTGTTTTCGCGTGCAAACCTGATGGCGATTATCTTGCCTTCGATACCGCGCTCACCAAAACCGGGTGCAACCAATATCCCGTCGAGGTCCTTCAAAAGATGCTTGGCGGTGCTGTCGTTGATGGATTCGGAGTGGATCATTTTAAGATTCACTTTGTATTGATTTACAGATCCGGCGTGAATAAAGGATTCTGTAATTGATTTGTAGGCATCCCGTAATTCAACATATTTTCCTACCAGCCCGATTTGAACTTCTCCAACCGGATTTTTTAATTTATGTACAAATTCCTCCCACTTTACCAGGTCGGGTTGCTTGCGGATAGGCACCTGCATTTTTTCGAGTACAACCTGATCCAAACGTTCGTCGCGCATCAGCAACGGAACATCGTAAATGGTTTCTACATCTACGGATTCAATTACTGCTGAAGGGTTTACATTACAGAATAAGGCTATTTTATTGCGGATGGCCTGGTTTAAATGTTTCTCGGTACGGCAAACAATCACATCGGGTTGTACTCCCGACTCAAGTAGCATTTTAACCGAATGCTGTGTTGGTTTTGTTTTCAGTTCGCCCGACGAAGCCA
>JBBSDG010000021.1:0-23567 GCA_038249635.1 Bacteroidales bacterium
AACTCGACGAAAACATGTATAATCTCATCAATGGTTACCAGGAAGTTAATTATGATAAGGGAACCATGGAGTTTATGTACAGCCAGATGAACAGCATGAAACAGGATTATCTCGAATTATTCAAAGGTATCACCAATATTTTGACCGAAACATTTACGTTTTATTATATTGCTGATAAGAACAATTCAATTGAAACTCTTTGTAGGTTTTCGATGACCAAAGGCATACTTCCTAAAACTTCCACTGCAGGTGATTTAGTGCAGATGCAGGCTGAGAGCCTTCACAAAACCAATCTGCTGAAAGCAGAAACTGAAAAAAAAGACGAAAGTGCACTCGAATCGCACGGGTTATATTATCGCATTCCCGATAAAGCAACTGTAACTTTTAAAGTGGGAGGACAGGTGAAATTAGAAACCCGTTTTGTTATCAATCAATTCGGAGTTGTTACTTTTTTGCCGGCAACAGGTTTAAGAAACATAGGCTTCGATAACAATACAGGCACACTGCGGCGAGTTGTTCTGGAATAGTTACATAGGTATTTCTAACAAAACTTACTCACTTAGTTAATGAAATTTAAAGAAATATTTTTAAAGGCAATGCGCATTTCGCTTATTCCAAGCATTGAGTGGAAGGCAATAAGGGATGAACAGGAAACGCCAAAAGAACTGATGTGGAACTTTGCTTTTCCTTTAATCCTTTTCAGTGCTGTAGGGCGCGACATTGGTTTATTCTTTGTTGCAAAAGCGGTTTTGGGTTACTCACTGAACCTGGCAATACTTCTGCTGTTCAATCTTATTTCGTGGGTATTTATTCCATATCTGCTGATCATGTTTGCTGGATACCTGTTAAACTTCACATTACCGCGACTTGGAATTGAAACCGATTATCTCAGGATCTTAAAATTAGTTGTCTATACTTTTACGCCACTTTTTTTAGTAACATTTTTTATTTACCTGCATCCCTTGCTGCGTATCCTGATACCAATCGGAATTTATATTTTTATAGCCTATACACTTTATATATTCTGGTATGGTGTGCAGGAATTATTCGATTTTACGCTCGAAAAGAAACTGCGTTTTATTATAATCTCAGTTATTGTGGGATTTTTTATGATTTTTATCGCCCAGCATATTTACGGTCTTCTGTTAGGATGGATTATGCCGGGAATGGAAGCTTATGTAAAATAGTGTTATCCATACTAATCAAGAGTTGAAATCTGCTTTTGGTCGGAAGTCCGAAGACAGAAGATTTAGATTTAACAAATATAGTATGACCTCAGAATTCGATAGCCGTTTTTGAAACTAAATTTTATTCCAGTTTTGAATCTTTAAACTATCATAAATTGTCGCATTTTCCAGACTTCCAACTCCGGTCTTCCGACTTTCAGCCAATTATGTGAAGATAGTTATCCGTTGCAGCAAATAAGATTTACCCCAGTGCTTTCTTCAATCTCACCAATTCTCCCAGAAGACTATCCATTAAATCCAGCCTCAGCATATTAGCGCCATCCGATTTTGCTTTCGAAGGCTCAGGATGAGTTTCCATAAATAATCCTTCGCAACCGGAAGTAATTCCAAGCCGGGCCATCAGCGGAATAAGGTCAGGCCGACCTCCTGTAACTCCGGCAGGCTGATTTGGCTGTTGTAACGAATGTGTAACATCCAGAATTACAGGAACTCCAGCCTGCTGCATCACAGGAATATTGCGGAAATCAACCACCAGGTCGGTATATCCAAAAGTGGTTCCGCGTTCGGTGAGCATAACTTTATTATTCCCGGTTTCCCTCACTTTTTCAACGGCAAAGTGCATAGTTTCGGCCGACAAAAACTGGCCTTTCTTTATATTCACAACTTTACCGGTTTCGCCGGCAGCAATCAGTAATTCGCTTTGCCGACAAAGAAATGCCGGAATCTGAAGCACATCCACGTATTGAGCAGCAAGCCTGGCATCGCTTTCGCTATGAATATCACTTACCACCGGAACCTGGAACATCTGCCTGATCATGGCCAGCACTTCAAGCGCTTTTTCGTCGCCTATGCCGGTAAATGATGAGCTTTTTGATCGGTTAGCTTTTCGGTATGATGCTTTAAAAATAAACGGTATCTGATATTTATCTGTAAGCTCAACCAGTTTCCTGGCTATTTCAACAGGACTTTCGGTATCTTCAATTACACATGGACCGGCTATAAGCAAGAAGTTTCCGGTTTCAAGATGTTTTATTAAGGGGATTTCGGTAAGGATATTCATTGGATTTGAGTTTAGCGGTTTTGTGAAAAAGTTGTAGCCAGCAAAAGCTAGAAAAATTAACTTCCAGATTGAGGCGTGTATGACATGTCAAATATTGTAAATATCCTTTCATGCGGGGAATGGAATTGTTATTGTAGCTGTGTGTTGTTGCATTGTGCTAACTTTCTTTCTATGCAAATATTGATAATTGTCCATTGTTAATAGGTGTTATTCTGGTTATAAAACTGTCCCACAAATTTAATGTCAAATTTATCTTATACTTTTCGCTTAGTATTTCAAGTTCCTTTTGTATCTCTGCTTTGTTTATATATTTTGCTAGTTCTAAAAGGTTTATTCTCATTAGAACGTCTTTTGTAAAAGTCCTTTTAGCATCTGAAAAAGTTACAGATTGCAAAAACTGCATTGTTATATCAGAGTTTAAAAGAATTATTGAATAAACAGCAAACTCGATTTTGTCAAAACCAATAAAATAGCAAGTGTCGTCAAGCATGACAGGCTTGTTGTCTTGGGATAAAATTAGTGTAAAATGAAATGTCTTGTATAGTCCGGAAATTGCTACTTTAAATGGTTTAAAGGAATAGTCTCCAATACCAAAAATTGAAAACAAAGGTTTGTTATTGTAGATACTTGATTTTCTTGCTTCAAAATTTGCTTGATGCTCTGTAAGGTATTGATATGTTTTTGGATATTGATTTTTGATATAATTGGTTTCTTGTCCAACTTTCTTTTGAGTAACTATAGTAAACTTTCTTGTTTGGTTGATTACCGTATTTTTCAAGTCTGAACTTTTTAAAATACCATAAACCAAACCTTCTTCTAATTTTACTTCTTCATTTAGTCCATTTTTATAATGTCCATTTACTTTGTCTAACTCCATTACTGTCGAACAGTCATGCTTTAATCCTTGTCGCCAGATAAAAGGACTTACACCATCAATTTCTTTGGAGTGAATATAGGTGTCAATGTTTGAAACAAATTTATTTTCTATCCAGCCGAATTTTGAGTCGGAATTTTCATTTTCATAAAAGTTAAATTCTTCACAGTTGAAAGTAGGAATTGAATTTAGTTTGCAATAAAAAAGTGATGCTTCAACTGAAACATTAAATTCTTTTTTGCTATCAATACATTGTTTTTCTATTGAAGCGATTTTAAAGCGATTTTTATTTTGATCGAATACAATGTTTTTAATTACAGAATTTTTAACCAATAATAATAAATGCCCTTTCATATTCTGAAAACTCTCAATCAAAGTCATGGTGATAAACTCAGCAATATCAAAATTGCCTTTTCCTGTCATTGCATCTAAACCACTGTGATTTTTAAAATTGGTTTTCTTTGGAAGATTTGTTGAATTAAGGCTTCCCAATTTTGAATTTGTAACCCAAGGCGGATTCCCAATTACTAAAATCTCGCTTGTAGTATATTCTTTTGCAATCTTTTTAAAGTCGAAGTCGAAAACATTGCAGTGAGAAATTGATATTTCTGGCTTGGTATTGTTGAGATTATTAAGAAAAAAGTCAATTATACTAAACTTGGTTTCCCAAACATAAGGTTTGTAAATTTCGACACCGAAAATTTTTTTAATGTTCTTAAAGTTGCGTAATGAAGCAATGATAAAATTTCCTTTTCCACAAGTTGGCTCAATGACGATTTCAGGCGAAATATTCTTTGAAGCTAAGTGCAATGTTACTTTATTGGCTAAGTCTGAATTAGTTTGAAAATCGCCATATTCGGCTCTGTCAGGTTCTTCAACTGTAGTATGAGTAATTGAAAGAACTTCTTGCAGCGTGCGCAAATCATCATTATTATCAAAGAAATGTAGGATACCGAAGGAATCATGTATTTTTTGATTAGCAGTTTCATAAGATATGATTTTTTTCAGATTGTCACTTAAGAAATCTGAAACCTGATACGTAATATTTGCCTCAAATACTTTCATCACTCTGGTTTATTATAACTAATGATCTTTTCAATACCTGGAACATCATCCTTTAAATCTCTAATACGAGCATATTGTAGTCTCCATTGAAATGCGTTAGAAATTGTTAAATAGCCAATGGAAATATCCGACGCTAATATAATTTCTGCTGTTTGCTTAATGGTAATTTCATCAGCAGGTAGCTTTATTCCAGCTAAAAATGATATTATATCTTCTTCATTTGCCCCAACTTTTTTCATCTCATTTAAAATTCTGGTAGTAGTGAAATCAGCAGTTCGTTCTTTTGATACAAAGGAGCAACTAACAAAATTAAGGGTAGCTGTTTGACTTTCTGGATCGTCTGTTTTGTCATAGACAAATACTAAAAGATTATATCCTAATCCGAAGATTTTTTGTTTTGCATCTTTAAATGGACAAGACGACTGTGGTTGTTTGTTAGAAGTAACTTTAATATCAGTCAATATGTCTTCGGATGGTAAATCTATCCCTTTTGCCGAGGAGCCAATTGTTAGTTCATATTTTGATTTCAGTTGAGCCTGAAATTTTTGTTCAATAAGGGTACCAAAAGCTTTCCCGTCTGTTACTCCGTATAGTTCTTTATGTTGAAATTTTGATTCATGAACACAAAAAAGTTGCGCTTCTTTAATTAGGTTGTCTTTCGTTAATTCCTGCTTCATTTCCATCTTAAATATATTTTGCTAAGTTAATCCTTTAAGGTTTAATCTATCCAGTAAAGTGGGGAAGTTGTACACAAAAGTTTGATGTAAATCTGCTAAGGTCTTTCATCGCACTGCTTTCATTGCATTAAACATAACTACTAATAGCCATACTTCTCCCCCCAGTTTTTCTTAAGCTTTTCCCGTGCTTCATGTTCCCTTGCATTGTGTCCGGGTTCAAATAACTTTGTTCCTTTCAGTTTTTCGGGCAAAAATTCAATATTCACAAAATTACCGTCATACTGGTGAGCATATTTGTAATCTTTTCCATAACCGATATTCTTCATTAGCTTCGTTGGAGCATTGCGCAGATGCAAAGGTACCGGAAGGTCGCCAAATTGCTGAACTGCCGCCATAGCGCCTTCAATAGCCATATACGAGGCATTGCTCTTGGGCGAACAAGCCAGGTAGATGGCTGTTTGCGATAAAATGATGCGGCTTTCAGGGAAACCTATTTTATTTACTGCATCAAAACAGTTATTCGCCAGCACCAGTGCAGTTGGATTTGCATTGCCGATGTCTTCAGAGGCCAGTATAACCATCCGCCGGGCGATGAAAAGCGGATCTTCACCGGCAGTGATCATCCGGGCGAGCCAATAAACAGCCGCATTCGGATCGCTGCCACGCATCGATTTTATAAAAGCCGAAATAACATCGTAATGCATTTCGCCCGATTTATCATATAAAGCAAGGTTCTGCTGAATAATGCTTAAAGTATTTTCATCGTCTATTTCTATCTCTTTTCCTGAAGTCAGCAGTGATGAAACAATAATATCAATAGCATTCAATAATTTACGGGCATCGCCTCCCGAAAGCCTGATCAGGGCTTCATGCTCCTTAATCACAATTTTAACACCATGAATCCCGATAAGTGTATCAACGGCCTTCTGCATAATAACCAGCAGGTCTTCTTCCTCCAGATGTTTCAGGATGTAAACCTGGCAACGCGAAAGCAAAGGCGAAATAACCTCAAAAGAAGGGTTTTCGGTAGTCGCACCTATCAAAATCACAATTCCTTTTTCGACGGCTCCCAGCAGTGAATCCTGCTGCGATTTGCTGAAACGGTGAATTTCGTCAATGAAAAGAATGGGTTGCGAAGAATCTTTTTTTGCTATTTCAATCACTTCCCTCACATCTTTAACTCCCGAATTTATTGCACTCAGGGTATAAAACTGTCTTCCGGTTGCATTGGCAATGATAAGCGCCAGTGTAGTTTTCCCTACGCCCGGCGGCCCCCAGAAAATCATGGAATGAACAGAGCCTCCATCGATCATTCTTCTGAACGCGGTTCCCTCCGCCATCAGATGCGGCTGCCCAATATATTCGCCGGCATTTTTAGGCCTGAGAATTTCAGCTAATGGTATCTGTATGCTCATCCCTGTGGAGATTTATTTTGGATTTATTCGGTAAGTGAATTATGCCGGCTATCGGGCGAATTTCGTTTAGGATTAGTAAGGTTTGTGAATCGTTCCAGATTTTCCTGAATAGCCGAAACCTCAAGTCCATCAAGTGATGAGGACAAAGACTGGAGTTCAACAGCTCTTTGTTCCGGATAAATAATAATGAAGTTTTTATTTTCGTAATACCGCGCCAGATCGCGTGGCATATGTTCAATATAATGGCTGAATGACAAGGTGCGGCGTCTGGCAGCGACAACTACAAATATATCCTGAATATCAACGGTTTGAATATGGTCAACAATAGGATGTGTTGAATCAGAAACCTGGTATTCAATTTTAAGGTTAACTGATTCTGTTTCAGAAAAGCTCCGGATTTCAGATAAAGATTTTTCGAAACCGGTAAATAGTAAAGTTGAGCTGGTACGTGAAGCCATGATTTTTAACATATTTAACCATGCACTGAAACCAGTTTCGCTTTCAGCATTTTCGGGAATGGTAACAACTATGCGTTTAGTAGTATTTAATGGATTAGTTACTTTTACAACAATTACCATTTGCTCTGTACTGCCGATCAGGTTCTCGATAATGCTTCCAAAAAAGAAATTTGTTGTCGTGATTTTGCCATTCCAACCGAGAACTATTTTATTAATCATCAATTCCTTTACCGCACGCGAAATTCCGTTGGCAACATTTAGATCTACACGCGAAACAAGGGTGAGTGAAGTATCAGCCGCAGCGGCATGTGAAATTGCTGATTCAAACATTTTATTGTTTTTGAGGATCTGTTCCTCCGCGAATGCATCATCGGGAACTACCGAAAGCATATACACCGACTGCTCCGGGTTTGGTTCACGTAAAAGGATGGCAAAATCAATCAATCCTTCAATAGTTGCCGGATTTGATACAGGAACAAGAATCCTTTCGGGCGAACCTGTTTTTACAGGAATTTTCTCGGCTTCGGCAACAGCAAGTTTTCTGCCAAATCGCTCTGTAACAAATGAACCGAGAAAACATGATACCAGTATTATCATTATGGCACCATTTAAAACATCAAGGCTGATAAGTTTAAGATTATATCCAACAATAGTTACCGAAATAATGGCGGCTGCCCGCGAAACACTCAATCCGAAAATTACCTGCCTTTCAGTAGTTGTATATTTGTAAATCAACTGCATTACCCATGCGGCAGCAAACTTACTGGATATGGCTACTACAACCATAATTCCGGTAAAAATCAATGCTCCGGGACCCGTTAGAAAAACAGAAAAATTAACCATCATTCCAACGCTGATCAGAAAAATGGGGATGAATAAATTATTCCCAATAAAGGAAATGCGGTTCATAAGTGCTGAAGTAGGAGGGATGAGACTACTGAGTGCCAATCCTGCAAGGAAAGCTCCAATAATCGGTTCAATACCCGCTGCTCTGGCCAAAAGGCCGGAAATGAAAAGCATTGAAAGCACAAAAATATACTGGGATCCACTTTCACCCTCGAGATTTTTAAAAAACCAACGGCTTATTTTAGGTACTCCCCATAGTATCAGGAAAGAAAATGCAGATATTGAAAGTATCATCCTTATCCAGAAAAAAGCAGTAAATGAACCGCCGGTTGCTGCTGAAATAAAAGCAAGTAATATGAGTACAGCAGTATCAGTAATAATTGTACCGCCTATAGTTATGGTAACAGCCTCGGAACGCGTAATTCCTAATCGGCTTGCAATAGGGAACGAGATTAATGTATGAGTTGAAAAAATGCTGGCAGTGAGCAGAGATGCCAAAATCGGGAATGAGAAAATATAATGTGCAAGTATAAAACCCGAAATGAATGGAATAAAAAATGTTAAGGCTCCAAAAACAATGCTTTTATTCCTGTTTCGAACCAAATCACGCAAATCAAGTTCCAGCCCAACCAGAAACATCAGGTAGAGTAATCCCGAAGTACTTAATAATTTTACACTTTCACCTGATTCAAGAAGGTGAATGCCATGAGGACCTATTATCATTCCCGATATTATAAGGCCTACAATTCCGGGAATCCTGAATTTTTTAAAAACAATAGGAGCAATAAGTATAATTGAGATAAGGATAGTAAAAACAATAACCGGCTCATTAAAAGGAAGATCGGGCAGATTATAAAATGACATGCTGGTTTTGAATTTTAGACTGCAAATGTAAGCCAATTGAATGGAAAATTGGGGCTATCATTTCCAAAACAGTTCCGGAACCCAATAGAAAGCTTAAGTATGTATTTCAGTATGGAAATACTGCTCATAATGTAATGAAAATCATAGCTATATAGTGTATGAATCAAATTCAGAATATCTGAATAGTGGTTACAGATCACTAAAAACATCAAAAACCTTAGTATTTTAATTGCAACGGGAATTACCTTTGATTAAAACCATCATTTGAATCTTTTATTCTTAACTTCGACTTTATAAATGATTCCCTAAACAGCTTTTTTTGATAAAAAAGGTGTGAAAATTGTACTTTTGGCAATACCAAATAGATGATTTTTTGAATTATTAACAATTATTTTGTGCCTGTTCATATCTTTTTGTAAAATATTTAAGTCATATATATCTGTAAATCAAGCAAATAAAATATATGTTAAAAAAACTTAAATTTTTTTGCTATAAAGTTTGTGTGGTATTATAAAACCTTGTACTTTTGCACCGTTTTTTAATTAAATCTAGATATGAAAAAAGTATTTGCAATGTTTGTAGTAGCTGGTATGGTAGCTTTCGTAGCTTGCGGACCCAGTGCAGAAGAAAAAGCTGAAAAAGCTCGTCAGGATTCAATAACTATGGCTGATTCATTGGCTAATGTAGCTGCTGAACAAACCCGTTTGGCTGATTCAACAGCTCAAGCTGCTGTAGTGGCTGATTCACTCGCTAAGGCTGATTCAATCGCTAAAGGTCTTATCAAGGTTAAGAAATAATTCTGATCTTGATTGACACAGGAAAAGGAGTGCTTTGCACTCCTTTTTTTATTCCCATGGGTTTGCTTATCTTTGCTTAAATAATCAATCTTCATCATTTCTGATTAAACTGCATCGCTTGTATGAAATACATTACTACATTCGAGTTAAAAGAAAAAATGGATCTGGGCGCAGCTTATCAGCTTATTGATACGCGGGAGCCGGAGAAGTTCGAAGAATGTCATATTGAAGGGGCTATAAATATCCCGCAGATTGACCTGCCTGACCTCAGTTACCTGATATCGAAGGAAATACCTGTTATAACCTATTGCCTTTATGGCGTTAAAAGCCAGGCACCCTATTTATACCTTACCGAAAAACTCAAATTCAGGAATATCTATGTTCTCGATGGAGGCATATATCAATGGGCTACTGATATCGATCCTACTTTACCCGTAGCATGATTCAGACATTTTAACCAATATCAATACCTATTCCCAAAACCACTCGATACACTATAAATATTACCAGGGTAATAATTACAAGCCGGTAACTTATCTGAATGGTTTTCTTTGTTTCTTCAAAATAAAAAACAGGATAACGATCTACGCCCCAATATAATGGCAGAAGTATAAACACAGGCATAAACAGCATTAGTATTTCATAAAATGAAAGCGGGTATTTAATTACCAGCAAAACCACTGTGGATAGTATAAACGGCAGTATAAACTGATTGCGCCTGAAAGCAGGCCGCATCTTTGGCGAAAGAAAGTTGAAATAACTGTTTGCCGAAAACAGAAACACTTTTACCATGGCCATACCTAATCCTAAAAGGATAATCAGCCCACTGAATAACAGCAGCATTTTTGCTGTATCCGAAAGGTATAGATAACTGAGTACTATGCCAAAGCCTTCAAAATTGAAAGCTCCTATTATAAACGAACCGAAAAGTATGGAAATGGAGTGGATAAAACCCCAGATAAAAAACAATCTCAACAATCCATTGAATTCCAATGCCTTAATTATCACAACAAGAAAAGAAATAGCCATCAGGAACATAATAATGTTGCCAGAGCTATAAATAACCTTTATCGCATCAAATGTCCAGGCTTCGGGGCTTACATTATAACTGATTTTATTGTAAAATAATGTGTTTGGGATATCGAACACATTCGACAAAATAATAGTTGTGAGCTGAAAAAGCATATAAACCGTCAGGTACGAAAGCAGGTTAAAAGCAGTCGAATTAATTATAATACTTAACGAATCTCTTTTCTCTATTTGCATTGAGGTAGGCTGTATGATTCACAAAGCTAAAACTTTGTGTCCTATAAAAAAAATGCCCGGCTAAAAAACCGGGCATTTTCAACAATGAATAATCTGATTACAGATTTGATATATCCGCGAAAGCTGTGTTTGCATAAACCCCGGCAACAAGTTTGGCATTTATTTCCTTGAAAGCTTCAATGGTATATTTTACATTTTCGAGTGTATGATCGGCGGTTGGGATAAGCCTAAGCATAATAACTCCCTTCGGAACTACCGGGTAAGTAACAATCGAGCAGAAAATATTATACTTCTCGCGCATTTCAACGGTAACATTTGTTGCTTCCGGAATAGTTCCGTTAAGTAAAACCGGAGTTACCGGTGATTCGGTATTCCCGATATTAAATCCAGCCTCACGGAGTCCTTTCTGCAGGGCTTCAACAATTGTCCAGAGTTTTGTTCTGAGTTCGGGTGTGGTGCGCACCAGTTCAAGACGTTTCAAAGCTCCTATTACCATTGGCATAGGCAGAGATTTGGCGAAAATCTGCGAACGCATATTGTGTTTCAGGAAATCAATGATTGCCTCGTTTGAAGCAATAAATGCGCCTATACCAGCCATTGATTTTGCAAAAGTCCCGAAATACAAATCTACGCCGTCCTGACAACCAAAATGCTCATCAGTACCTGCACCTGTAGGTCCCATGGTACCAAATCCATGTGCATCATCTATCATCAAACGGAAGTTGAATTCCTTTTTCAGTTCAACTATTTCCCTTATTTTTCCCAGGTCGCCCGACATTCCGTAAACCCCTTCGGTAATCACCAGTATCCCGCCACCACTCTGGTTAGTAAGCCTGGTAGCTCTTTCAAGACCTTTGCGCAGGTTTTCCATGTTGTTGTGAGGGTAAACAAAGCGTTTGCCCATATGCAGCCGCATACCGTCGAGAATGCAGGCATGAGCTTCGCTATCGTAAACAATCACATCATTACGGTCCACCATGGAGTCAATTATCGAAATCATTCCCTGATAGCCGAAATTAAGCAAGTAGGCTGATTCTTTATTAACAAATGCGGCCAGTTCGCGTTCCAGTTGCTCGTGATAAATGGTCTGACCACTCATCATGCGGGCACCCATAGGAGCAGCCATTCCATATTTGGCAGCACCTTCGGTATCCGCTTTACGCACTTCAGGATGGTTTGCCAGTCCAAGGTAGTTGTTCAGGCTCCAGATAAGACGCTCTTTACCCCTGAAAATCATTTTGTTCCCAATTTCACCCTCAAGTTTAGGAAACATAAAATATCCATCAGCTTGCTTGGCATACATGCCAAGTGGGCCTAAATTACGAACACGTTTTTCAAAAAGATCCACAATCTTAGTATTTTAAATTAATATTTATTTTAACGCTGCAAAACTACTAAACTTTATAAGAAGGAAGATTGTTAATTGAAAACAATTTACCTAAAGTTATTTAAAAACCGTATTTTGCACTCTTTTTAGTATGGATAATACTCATTCTGTTTCAGTTTTTTGGTTCAGGCGCGACCTTCGCCTATTTGATAATACTGCACTTTTTAATGCGCTTACGTCCGGATTAAAAGTATTGCCTGTATTTATTTTCGATACCGGGATTTTGGATTATCTCCCTGCCAACGATAAACGTGTAAGCTATATATACCAGGCCATTGAGCATATCAATCGAACACTTATTCCATTCCAAACTTCAGTTCAGGTGTTCAAAGGCAAGCCTGCGGAAATATTTGAGCAATTATTGGCTGCCAACTCCATCAAAAGTGTGTTTGCTAATCACGACTATGAACCGTATGCGATCGAACGTGATTTGCAGGTAGAAACATTGTTGTCAGCGAAAGGAGTCTCATTTCATACATTTAAGGACCAGGTTATTTTTGAGAAAGATGAAATAACCAAACAGTCGGGCGAGCCATATACAGTGTTTACTCCATTCAGCCATAGATGGCTCGAAAAGTTTAATCAGGATAATTTTTACCTGCAGAGCAAGGATTCAGAAAATTATCTGCATAATTTTATTCATACTGATCAGAATCCGGTTTTATCGCTGTCCGAAATTGGCTTTAATGAAATAAAGAGCGTTTTTCAACCATTAATTCTCAACGAAACCGTTCTGGCAGGCTATGAGAAAACAAGAAATATTCCGGCATTAGATTCCACAAGCAGAGCAAGCGTTCACCTAAGGTTTGGAACTGTAAGCATCAGGCAATTGGTGGTCCGGGCAATTGAAATTAATCCGGTTTGGCTGAATGAGCTGATATGGCGGGAGTTCTTTATGCAGATATTGTGGCATTTTCCACAGGTTGTGGATCAGCCATTTAAACCTAAATACCAGTTTATCAACTGGATAAACAATGAAAAAAACTTTGAATCCTGGTGCAACGGGAAGACCGGTTATCCATTGGTGGATGCAGGAATGCGCGAACTGAATGCAACCGGGTTTATGCATAACCGAGTGCGGATGGTAACGGCAAGTTTCCTGGTTAAACATTTGCTCATAAACTGGCAATGGGGTGAAGCTTATTTTGCAGCGAAACTGATGGATTTTGAACTATCGTCGAACAACGGAAACTGGCAATGGGCCGCAGGAACAGGATGCGATGCCGCCCCGTATTTCAGGATATTTAATCCAACCACACAGGCCGAAAAATTTGATTCACAGGATGTTTATATCAAAAAATGGGTTCCCGAATACGGTACTAAATCCTATACTCAGCCAATAGTGGAGCATAGTTTTGCCCGAACGCGCTGTCTCGAAACCTATAAAGCGGCCTTGGAATCTTCATTTTAATAATATTTAACTAAATATCCTCGGTTTACTATATGTATAAATGTTTCATAATTCAGGTTAAAATGTGTACTTTTGCCGCATGATCAGAAAACCGGTTATCTTAATAGTTTTGATATTATCGACAGTGATAATTTCGTGCAGTCCATTTCAGAAGCTTCTTAAAAGTACGGACAATGAAGTAAAATACACCAAAGCACTTGAATATTACGAAAAAGGAAAGTATGCACAGGCTCAACAACTGTTTGAGCAAATACAATCATTTTACAAGGGAACAGATAAGGCTGAAAAAATCACATTTTATAATGCCAACTGTTATTACAAACAAAAGGATTATGTGCTTGGCGGGTATTATTTCAAATCATTTGCAACCAACTTTTCTATAAGCGTGTATGCCGAAGAAGCTTTGTACCTGAGTGCTTATTGCAGCTACCTCGAATCGCCGCGTTCGTCACTCGACCAAACATCAACAACTGAAGCAATTTCTTCGTTGCAACTGTTTATAAATCAATATCCCAAGAGCTCAAGGGTTGCTGAATGCGGTAAGTTGATTGACGAATTGCGTTCAAAACTCGAAAAGAAAGATATTGACATTGCCATGCTTTATTACCGCATGTCCGATTACAAAGCTTCGGTGGTAGCCTTGAATAATGTTTTGAAAGACTATCCCGATACCAAATCAAAAGAATTAATACTCTATTCTATTTTGGATGCAAAATACCAGTATGCCATAAACAGCGTTTACGATAAACGTCGCGAACGTCTTACAGCCGCATCGGAAGCGTACGAAGAATTAATTGCCGGTTTCCCTGTGGGAGATTACAGCGAAAAGGCAATGAATATCAAAAAAAATATCTCCAAAGTGTTAAACTAATTCACGCAACAAACAAGCAAACCTATGGATATCAAAAAGTTGAAAATTGAAACTACCACTATCACCCGTAATATGTCGGAACTTAATGATCCTACCGAAAACATTTACGAATCGGTAGCCATCATTGCCAAACGGGCAAACCAGATTTCGCAGGAAATAAAGGAAGAACTGAACTCAAAAATCGAAGAATTTGCAACTCCCAGCGATAACCTGGAAGAAGTTTTTGAAAACCGCGAGCAGATCGAGCTTGCAAAATATTACGAAAACCTTCCAAAACCAACATTGATTGCTACCAATGAATTCCTGAAAGATCAGATATTCTCCCGCAATCCGATGAAAGAAAAAGAAAATCTCTGGTAATCTATTTTACCGTTTACAGATGCTAAAAGGTAAAAAGATACTGATTGGAATTACTGCCGGCATTGCCGCGTACAAAATCCCCTTTCTGATCCGTCTTCTGATAAAAGAAGGAGCAGCCGTTAAGGTTGTTATGACGGCTGAAGCCCGCGATTTTGTTACTCCTCTCACACTTTCAGCACTTTCGCAAAATCCAGTATCGATAGAACCTTTCAGCCCTGCTGATGGTACCTGGCACAGCCATATTGAATTGGGCAGTTGGGCAGATGCATTTGTAATTGCACCGCTTACGGCCAATACCATGGCTAAGATGGCATCCGGTATTACCGATAACCTGCTGCTGGCTACATACCTGGCCGCACGATGCCCTGTTTTTTATGCACCATCGATGGACGTTGATATGTACCATCATAAAACCACTCAAAACAATATTTCTACACTTCAATCGCATGGTAATATCCTGATTGCTCCACATGCCGGTGAACTGGCAAGCGGACTCACAGGTATGGGGCGGCTGGAAGAACCACAAAATATTGTTGAAATTCTACAGAAATATTTTGCAAAACAACAATCGCTGGCTGGCAAAAAAGTTCTTATTTCGAGCGGACCAACTATTGAACCTATTGATCCGGTGCGGTTTATAAGCAATCATTCATCAGGCCGCATGGGTAATGCACTTGCATTGGAAGCCGCGATGCGAGGAGCAGAAGTAACCCTTGTTTCGGGACCTGTAAGCGAATATCCTCAGCATCCATCCATACAGATCATTAAAATCACAAGTGCTGCTGAAATGTACAACAGGTGTATAGAATTGTTTCCTAAAGCTGATATTTCGGTGATGGCAGCTGCTGTGGCTGATTATACACCCGTTGATCCTGCTAAGGAAAAAATTAAGAAAAGTGAGGATATCCTGAACCTGGAACTGGTAAAAACCAGGGATATTTTGGCCGACTTAGGAAAAAGTAAGAGCCTGGGTCAGCTCCTGGTTGGATTTGCCTTGGAAACAAACAACGAGGTTGATAATGCCATAAAAAAGCTTCATACTAAAAACCTTGATTTTATCGTTCTTAATTCACTGAAAGATGCCGGATCAGGTTTCGGATGCGATACCAATAAAATAAGTATCATTGGTAAGAATCAGGTTATCAGTGAATTTCCTTTGAAAACCAAGTCCGAAGCCGCAGTTGACATCTTTGATTTTATCCGGAAAGAAATTATTTAAAACAAACCTTTAACACCGCTCATGTTCCGCAAACTGGTTATTTTTCTGATCATCTGTTTACCTTTCCTGGCAAAGGCTCAGGAGTTCATGTGCCAGGTTTCGGTAAATTCGCCACAGGTTGAAGGAACCGAAAAAAAAGTATTTCAAACCTTGCAATCCGAACTATACGAATTTGTGAACAACCGTAAATGGACCAGTTTTGTTTACAAAACAGAAGAACGAATTGAATGCTCCATCATGATCACCATTACCAACCGTATATCGAGTGACCAGTTTAAAGGGAAAGTAAACATCGTATTGCAGCGTCCGGTTTACAAAACATCGTATAATACCAACTTATTAAATCTTGTTGATAATGATTTTGATTTTAAATATGTTGAACTCCAGCCGCTTGAGTATAATGACGATGCATATACCTCGAACCTTACATCCGTGGTGGCCTATTATTTGTATGTGATGCTGGGACTTGATGCCGACTCATTTACCAAAATGGGTGGAACCTTGTACTACGAAAAAGCAAGAGGTGTTGTAAATTCGGCACAAAATTCACCCGAACGCGGCTGGAAAGCATTCGAAAGCCGACAGAACCGCTATTGGCTCATCGAAAACCTTATGAATAATACCTACAGCGCGTTTCGTGACGGATTATATTCCTATCACCGGCTGGGACTTGACCTGATGTCGGATAATATGGACCTTGGACGTAGCGGTGTTAACGATTGTCTGGAGGATATTCAAAAGGTAAACCGCGAGAAAACCGGACTGTATATCACCCAGTTGTTCCTGGATGCAAAAAAGGATGAGCTTGTAAATATATTTTCGCAGGCTGCACCTATGGATAAAACCAAGACTATCAACATCCTCAAGGAAATTGATCCTGCCAACGGATCGAAGTATCAGCAGATCATGCAAACACCCAAATAGGTCTGTTCAGCACTATTTCTTACATTTGCTTCACTAAAAGCTAAACTACCGGACATGCTACTGCATTTGTCAGTCGAAAATTTTATACTTATCCCACAGCTCGAAATAAGCTTACACAAGGGATTTACCTGTATAACCGGGGAAACCGGCGCAGGAAAATCCATCCTTGTCGGGGCGCTTTCGCTGATATTAGGGCAACGCGCTGATACATCCGTACTCAGGGACAAAACCCAGAAATGCATTGTCGAAGGAAGTTTTTTAATTGAAGGATATAACCTGAATTCCATTTTCGAGGCTAACGACCTGGACTATGAGCCTACTTCGGTATTTCGCCGGGAAATAAATCCTCAGGGAAAATCCAGGGCTTTTATTAATGATACACCTGTAAATCTAAATATCCTTAAAGAAATTGGTGACCGCCTGGTAGATATTCACTCTCAGCATCAGACACTTGAATTAAATGATGCGGCATTTCAGCTTGGAATGGTCGATTCGTATGCCGGACATGCGAAAACGCTTATTTCTTATCGTAATTTATTCAATGAATATAATTTACTGAAAACTGAATTGAATGATTGCATCAAAAAAGAGCAGCAAAGTGTAAATGAAAAAGAGTTTCTGAATTTTCAATTTGAAGAACTGGAAAAGGCAAACCTGAATATAAATGAGCAGCAGGAAGCTGAGGAAGAACTCGAAATCCTGACCCATGCCGAAGAAATTAAATCCAGGACATATTCAGCCATTGGAATTTTGGCCGATAATGAGTCAAATGTTTCTGATAGACTTTCAGAAATAAAGCAGCTTCTCGACCAGGCTACACGTTTTAGTCATCATCTGATGCCAATTGCAGAACGGATTAACCAAAGTTTTATTGAAATTAAAGATATAACCAATGAGTTACGCTCTTTCTCCGAGCAGGTTCATTTTGATGCTGAGAGGATTGAGAAACTTGGGCTTCGGCTCGATATGATTTACCATCTTGAGCAAAAACACAGGGTACACTCAGTAGCAGAACTTGTTGATATCATGAATGTTCTGTCGGCGAAACTTTATGCAATAGGTTCGCTCGAAACCCGTATTGAGGAATTAAAGGAAACCCTGGCTAAACAGGAAGGTGAACTTTTAGCAGTTTCTTCTGTTCTTTCTAAGCAAAGGCAATCTGTAACCGATAATATTGAGACCGAAATGCACAAAGTGCTAGAAAGTCTGGGAATGCCTTCAGCTAAATTTAAAATTAAACAAGAACCATTGACCTATTTTTCAGCAACAGGAACTGACAAAATAACTTTTCTATTTTCGGCCAATAAAGGTGGCGAAATCCGTGAAATTCAAAAAGTTGCTTCAGGTGGCGAATTATCACGTTTGATGCTTGCGCTGAAATCGCTGGTTCTCAACCGCAGCCTTCTTCCAACAATCCTATTTGATGAAATAGATTCAGGCGTTTCGGGCGATATAGCCGGGAAAGTCGGAACCATAATGCGCAATATGTCAGCTCACATGCAAGTTATTGCTATTACCCATCTTCCGCAGATTGCAGGCAAGGCCGACAGTCATTTGCTTGCGTATAAAGAGGATGGTGATGTATCAACTGTTTCGAGTTTGCGGATACTTATGCCGGAAGATCGTGTGAATGAAATTGCCCGTATGCTAAGCGATGAAACTATAACTGAATCTGCAAAAGTCACAGCCCGGGAATTATTAAATTTCAGGAATTGAGCTAACGTATCTCTTTTTCGACTACTTTAGAGTTTGCTCAATGGGAATTTACTATTTCCTGTTTTCAATCTGCCCGATTTATCCACAAACAAAACCAATGCCTGAAACCAGTCGGAATTAAAATATATCAGCTTGACAATTACATCTAATTCGAATTACTAATTAAAATAAAAACAATGGCTTACAATTTACTTAAAGGTAAAAAAGGCATCATTTTCGGTGCATTGAACGATATGTCAATTGCGTGGAAAGTGGCCGAAAGAGCACACGAAGAAGGTGCAGAGTTTGTCCTCACCAATACTCCAATGGCACTCCGACTTGGCGATACGCATCATTTGGCGGAAGCAACCGGATCCATTATTGTGCCAGCCGATGCTACCAGTATTCCGGATCTGGAAAATGTTTTTGCCAAAACCATAGAGCATTTCGATGGGAAAATTGATTTTATCCTTCATTCCATTGGTATGTCGCCAAACGTGCGCAAAAAAATACCTTACGATAATCTGAGTTACGAAAACTATTTGAAAACTCTCGATATTTCAGCGATTTCTTTCCATAAAGTAATCCAAACAGCCAAGAAATTTGATGCGCTTAACGAATGGGGTTCAATTGTAGCATTATCCTATGTAGCGGCTCAGCGTACGCTTTTCGAATACAATGATATGGCTGATGCCAAAGCTGCACTCGAAAGCATTGCGCGCAGTTTCGGGTATATTTATGGCCGCGAAAAGCATATCCGTATCAATACTATTTCGCAATCACCTACACTTACAACTGCCGGTAGCGGTGTTAAAGGTATAGGCGGATTGATGGATTTTACCGAGCGTATGTCGCCATTAGGCAATGCAACTGCCGGCGAATGTGCTGATTATTGCCTTACGCTTTTCAGTGACCTCACCCGTAAAGTTACTATGCAGAACCTATTTAACGATGGCGGTTTCTCAAGCATGGGTATGAGTGCGCGGGCTATGGAAATGTACAATAAAAGCCTTGATTGCCGGGATTGTCATGATCATCCGGATAATTGTAATGTTGAGGACGATAAAAAGTAAATGAAATAATGCTTTGATTCTTTTAAAGGTTCAATTCCTTTAAATTAGCATTTAATCAAGTTTAATCGAATAATTATATACAGCCTGGGACTTCGGTTCCGGGCTATTTGCATTATTGGGTATTGTTGATGTGTAATTTATTTGAAAGTCAGCCAGATGCGCGGGTTGAATAATTTCTGGTAATTTGAAATGAATCTTTGTCTTCATTTCCACTTTCATTTTCAAACCCCGGTTCCTGGCCGGTTCATATCGCAGCAAGCGAATTACCCTTACCGACTCTTCATCGCAGCCATAGCCAATACCTTTGGTAACTTCAACATCAACAATTTCGCCGATATTATTAACGGTATAAACTAAATACACCGTGCCTTCAACCATGTTTGCAAGTGCCTGTTCGGGATAAACTATATTATCACTGATAAATTTCAGATATGCTTCCTTGCCACCCGGAAAAGTGGAAATCCTTAAAAAGTTATTTCGTTTGGGATTTTTAGGATCATTGTGTTTCACATTGCAAAGCTATTATTTTTATTCAACAATATCAGATGCAATTGTTTGTAACTTAATAGCTCTGATTAATTAGTGTAACAAATTGTTTATCAATACATTAAATAAATTCTGATATGAATTCTGTTCTACATACTATGCTTTTTTCAATATGTATCCAAATAATGCTAAATTTGTAATCATTAAATAAATGAAATCCATTGATTAATAATAGCATTCAATCTTTTTGTTGCCTGATAATTAGAGAATTACAAAATCTGATAAGGCACTTTCCGGATTGGTCTGAAAACAAACCCAAAACCTGATGAAAATATTAGTTTGTATCAGCAATGTGCCTGATACCACAACAAAAGTAAAGTTCGTTGACGAGTTTAAAAAGCTTGATGTAAACGGCATTCAATGGATTATTAATCCCTGGGATGAACTTGCTCTCACGCGCGCTCTTGAGCTTAAAGATGATGCTTCCAATGGTGTTCAGACAGTTACTGTAGCCCATGTCGGACTGGTAAGTTCTGATCCTACAATCCGCAAAGCTCTGGCTATAGGTGCTGATGATGCTATTCGAGTAAACACTGAAGCAGGCGATGCGTATTCAATTGCAGCCCAGCTTGCCGAAGCGGTTCGGAATGAAAACTTTGATATCATTTTATGTGGAATCGAATCGAGTGATCATAACGGCTCAACGGTAGGAGGGATGCTGTCCGAATTTTTAGGTTATCCTTCCGTTACCGGTGTTTCTTCGGTTAAAATTGAAGGAACACAAACAATCATTACCCGTGAAATTGATGGCGGCAAGGAAATTCTTACTGTCCCATCACCATTTGTTGCGGTTGTTCAGAAAGGAATTGCCAAAGAGCCACGTATAGCTGCTATGCGAGGAATTATGACGGCCCGCACAAAACCCATCAAAATAGTTGAACCACAAGTTATTGAATCTCTTACTGAAGTTATAGGCTTCGAAATGCCAATATCACGCGCCGCCTGTAAATTTGTGGGTGCCGACGATGCAGGTCAACTCATCGCTTTACTTCAAAACGAAGCCAAGGTTTTTTAATCCATTTTTCATTCACACGTCAAAAAAACGAATCAAAATATGTCGGTATTAGTATTCCTCGAAAACTGGGACGGTAAGTTTAAAAAGTTATCCTTCGAACTTGTTTCATACGCTTCGAAAGTTGCTGAAATGCTTGGCGATCATGCCGTAGCCTTATCCATCGGTAAAGTTGATACATCTGAACTCGAAAAATTAGCAACCTTCGGCACTGAAAAAATAATCAGTATCGAAAATGATACGATCAAAGCATTCGATGAGCAAACATACAGTAGTATAATTGCTGAAGTTGCTCATAAAACCGGTGCCAAAGTCCTGGTTTTATCTAACAATAATTCAGGTAAAGCATTGGCGCCAAGGCTTTCTGTTCGTTTGAAAGCAGGTGTTGCATCAGGTGTAAGCAAGTTACCGGCAAGTGCAAATCCTTTTGTGGTTTATAAAAAGGTATATTCCGGTAAGGCTTTCGCGAATGTTGTAATTAAAACGGAAATCAAAATTATCACCCTCGCACAGAATTCATTTGAACTGACGGAATCTCCAAAGGCGTTTGTTCTGGATAAAATGGATATTCAGCCTGACAGCAACCTTATGAAAACACAGGTGAAAGAAGTTCAGAAACAATCGGGTAAAATTCTGATTACTGATGCCGACATTGTTATTTCAGGCGGACGTGGTATGAAATCACCCGATAACTGGGCACCTCTTGTTGAACTGGCTGATTTACTGGGTGCTGCAACAGCTTGCTCACGTCCGGTTTCCGACGAAGGCTGGCGTTCGCACGACGAACATACTGGTCAAACCGGGAAGATCATTGCCCCGAACCTGTATTTTGCCATCGGAATTTCCGGTGCAACTCAGCACCTGGCAGGTATCAGCTCTTCCAAAATTATCGTGGCCATTAATACTGATAAGGATGCTCCGATTTTTGAAGCCGCTCAGTATGGAATCGTTGGCGATGCATTGAAAGTGCTTCCTAAGCTGGTCGAAGCCGTTAAAGAAATGAAATCAAAATAACCGTATAATTTATAAAAAACAGAAAATGTCCTTGATAGTTTATTCTTTTTGAATCACTTTAAGGGCATTTTTCAGTGTAAATCAATTCATTATGGCAAAGCAGATTGTATTTGCGTTAACCTTGCTGATTACTCTTGGTATTTTCACGTTCACTATTCTCAGGCTGATCAGCTATTTTAAATTTACTAAAGCCAATTTCCCCATCCGTGATTTTGGAAAGCGGTTTATGGTGATGCTTGGTGTGGCCATCGGTCAGACCAAAATTTTCCGCCGCCCGGTAATCGGGTTTTTTCATGCGCTGGTTTTCTGGGGATTTTGTGTGATACTGTTCGGCAGCATCGAAATGATTATTGACGGGCTGTTTGGCATTGAAAAGTCACTCAAAGTACTAGGTGTTCTGCACAATATTATAATGGCTTCCGGTGATGTTTTTGCCCTGCTGGTTGCAATTTCCATTCTGGTATTTCTGGTCCGGAGGCTCTTTCTGCATATTAAACGCTTCGAAGGCATCGAAATGAAAAAGATATCGCACCAGGATGCCAATATTGCGCTAACGATGATATTACTATTAATGCTTTCGCTGATGGGCATGAATGCGGCTTATGTCAAGTTACAACTGACCTCGGAAGAAGCAATTTATGGAATTTACCCGGTAGGAGCAATGCTTGCGAATATTTTCAGTGGATTGTCAATAAGTGGATTACAACTGGTTCATGAAATTTGCTGGTGGTCGCATATCCTGTTGATTTTCATCTTCGCAAACATCCTGCCTTACTCAAAGCATTTTCATGTTTTTCTTTCGGTTCCCAATACATTTCTATCACGCCTCGAACCGCTCGGAAAGCTTACCAATATGGATGATATCACCCGTGAGGTGAAAATGATGCTTGACCCGAATGCCACTTTTGATGCTCCGGCTTTAGATGCACCAATCAGTCGTTTCGGTGTAAAAGATGTGGAAGATGTTTCCTGGAAGAATTACTTCGACTCGTTGTCCTGTACTGAATGCGGACGTTGTACATCAGTTTGCCCTGCTAATACAACCGGGAAATTATTATCACCACGTAAAATTTTTATGGATCTCAGAGCCAGGATGAAAGAAAAAGGCCCGGGATTGGTGAAGGTTGGCAAGGATTTTAATGACAATAAATCCTTACTTGGCGATTATATTTCAACAGAAGAACTCTGGGCCTGCACTACCTGCAATGCCTGTGCACAGGAATGTCCGGTTAATATCAACCACCCGACTCTTATTGTAGATATGCGCCGTTACCTGGTGATGGAAGAAAACAGCGCACCTTCAGGTCTGAAAACCATGTTCAGTAATATCGAAAACAATGGAGCGCCATGGCAATATTCTCCCGAAGATAGGTTGCTTTGGACGGAGAATCTGGAAATGAAAGTCAATTAAAAAGAATAAACCACGGAGGCACAGAGAACGCAGATTTACACTGAGATTATGAAATTTAATATCTATCGAGCGTTAAATTCAACAATTATTTCTCAGTGTCCCTCAGTACCCTCCATGCCTCCGTGTTAAAAAAAA
>JBBSDG010000022.1:0-23392 GCA_038249635.1 Bacteroidales bacterium
CTGTATTAAATATTCTGCCAATTCCGGCACTTGATGGCGGGCATGTTATGTTCCTGCTTTACGAGATTATTACCGGCCGCAAGCCTAGCGATAAATTTATGGAATATGCTCAGATCACAGGCATGGTGCTGCTTTTCGCCCTGCTTATCTTTGCCAACGGTAATGATATTGTGAAACTTTTCAGGTAAGGAAAAGAAATTTACCTGATTACTGCTTAAATTAATCCCGGATTGAAATGGTTCAGCCCGGGATTAATCATTTCAGTAACTCTACAAAAATATTAGTTTATTTCTTTAAGGATTTTCTGTCCCACAAAGTCGCAAAGTTCACTAAGCTGCTTCGTGTACTTTGTGGCTTAGTGGGAAAACCTGTTAAGTTCCGGCATGTTCCAGGTCAGGAAGTGAAATTTATTTCGCCTCCACCTTCTCCGACAGCGATTTAAACCCTTTTCCAAGAATTTCGTATGCATCCAACACGGCAATAAAGGCTTCCGGATCAATTCGGTGTACATATTCTTCTATCATATACAATTCGCGGGGACTTACAACGGTAAAAATAATCTGTTTCATATCATGCTTGAACATCCCTTCACCATGTAAAAATGTACCACCCCTTTTAAGGTCGCTGATAATACTATTCCGGATCTCCTCGTGTTTGTCCGAAATAATAAAAAGTGTTTTATCGTACGAAAACCCATGCATGGCCGTATCTACAACCTTTCCGAGAACAAAAATCGTAATCCAACTGAATAAAGGGATACGCCAGTCGCCAAATGCCAGATAACTCAGCAAAACCACCGAGGAGTCAACCATCATCATTAACTGACCTAACGGCATGTGGGTATATTTCTGTAATATCATAGCAATCACATCGGTACCGCCGCTGGTAGCTTTCGCTTTAAATGTAAAGGCCACCCCAATTCCTATTAACAAGCCTCCGAAAATACACGAAACCAAGGTCTCGCCGGGAACAAGTGGCGCTGAACCATGAAAATAAAACAGAGTATCGACAAATATGGATGTAAGTACAAAAGCTACAACCGTTTTAACCCCAAATCGTGGACCTAAAAGTTTGATGCCTATCAATGTCAGAGGTATATTAAACGCCAGCGCAGTTAATCCTATCGGCGTTCCCAGCAAATGGTGAAGCATAATAGCAACGCCATAGATGCCTCCGGGAACAATTTTATCGGGACTAATAAAAAGAACATATCCTACAGCTACCAGAAATGTGCCCACAGCTATCAAGGCGTAGGATTTAAACCATTTGAATGAAAATAGTTTTTCTTTTTGAAAAAATTTTGTATCAACCATTTGAACTAAGTTAAATATTCTTCAATGTTCAAGAGTTTCAATGTTTCAGGTTTCATTTTTCAAGGATCCCTTTATCAATATTTCAACATTTTGAACCGTGAACGTTGACCCGTGAACTTTTTAAACTACTGAACTTCCCTAACCCCCAATCCCTAAATCCCAACTCCTTAATCTTCCAGCTTTTCCTTCAGCGATTTAAATCCCTCGCCCAATATTTCATTGGCTTCGAGCACGGTTAGAAAGGCTGTGGGGTCAATTTCATGAATGTATTCCTGCAGCAATGCCATCTCGCGACGGTTCACCACGGTGAAAATAATCGTTTTATCACCCCCATTGTACATCCCTTTACCCGGAATATAGGTACCGCCGCGGTGCAGATCGTTGATAATACGATCGCGTATTTCCACGAATTTATCGGAAACAATAAATAGCGTTTTGTCCACACTCATTCCCTGAAGTACAATATCAATGGTTTTGCCGGTTATGTATATTACAATCCACGAATACAAAGGTATTTTCCAGTCGGCAAAAACAACCAGTCCGATCAGTACTATGGCCGAATCCACATAAATCATAAGCTGACCCAGCGGAAGTTTGGTGTATTTTGCGAGTATCATGGCAACAATATCCGACCCGCCGGAGGTAGCTTTCGATTTGAAAATAAGTCCGAGCCCTAAACCCACTAATATTCCGCCGAATATTGACGACAGCAGGGCTGCTGAATCGCCTGTAACCAATGGTGCTTCGCCAAAAAGAAACGTAATTGCATCCATAAAGATCGAAGTAAGTACAAATCCAACCACAGTCTTAACTCCAAATCTGGGTCCCAGTATCCTGATGCCAATTATGGTAAGCGGAATATTCATTATTAATCCCATCATTCCGATCGGCAAACCGGTTGGCGCCCACGAAAACAAACCCTGTGTCATATAATGGATCACAATGGCAATACCATAAACCCCGCCAGGCACGAATTTATAAGGCGAAATAAAAAAAACAAAGCCCGCAGCCAGTATTATCGAGCCGATTACAATCAGACTATAACTGATAAACCACTTTTTTGAGAATAATTTTTCGGGTCGAAAGTCCATGTTATCAATAATTTAACTATTAATTTCAATTGTTTTAAAGAGGGTGCAAATTTGGTCAGATATTTTGAGATACCACTATAAAACCGAAAAAAATCTCTGGTTTAATTTTGCTGTGTCAAATGGCACAAATTTTACTTCATCATATTTCGGAATACAACAAAATGATGTTGCCCGAAATACTACTTCCCTCAACAAAACAAAATTGTAATGAAGAATTGCGTGTCTGTAGTAAAGAACTCTTTACTTATTAAAGATATCCACAACTTTTAATCTGCTTACAATTACTGCCATAAACTGTTTTGAAAGCCTGGTATTCTGTTTCTGAATTGCAACAGCTTTAAATTTAACTATTTTGATTCCGGAAATAAATTATTTAAGTTTCCGATTATGACGAAAACCTTTGTATTAACAGGCTTTTTAATAAAAATTAAATGAATCATTTTATTATAAAATACCCGGTTCAACTTATTTTTTATTACTTTAGCACGTTTTTTCAATTATAGATATGCAGCCGGTTAATTTTATGCGCTCAATTATATGTGTTATTCTGTTTTCAACCTTCTCCATTGGGTTGAAAGCACAACAGGATCCGCAATTTACGCATAATATGTTCAATCATGCCTTTGTTAACCCCGGTTCCTATGGAATGTACGATGGTATTACAGTTACAGGTATTTTTCATGAGCAGTGGGTTGGTTTTAAAGACGATGACAATATTAAACAAGCTCCTGAAACTATTTTATTGACTGCTGATTCGCCTTTACGATTTCTGCATGGAGGTATAGGTGTTGGAATTGCGCAGGATAAAGAAGCATACACAAAAAATAGTCTTGTTAAATTAGGATATGCTTACCATCTGAACCTGGGCAATGCCAAACTGGGAATCGGGCTTAATGCGAATTTCAATAACAAGTTTTTGAATAAAGATAAACTCAAAGCCGTTAGCCCCGATGATCCCGTGCTAACTGCCATTACCGACAAGGGCGTAATGATTAGTGATATGTCAGCCGGCATATATCTGCAAAAGCCACGCTACTACATAGGGTTTTCCTCCACCCAGCTTTTTGAAACCCCGGCAAAAGGAACAGGTACTGCCAGTGCTTATTACACTAATCGCCGCCACTATTATCTTACAGGTGGTCACGATTTTTTATTGCCGGCATTTCAGGGATATGTATTTACACCATCGGTATTTCTGAAATCCGACGGAAATACATTTCAGGCCGATGTTAATATGATGGCCAGGTACAATAATAAAATATGGGGAGGCCTTACATACCGCATAACCGATGCAGTTGCACTAATGGTAGGAATGGTTTACAAGGATATCGAAATAGGGTATTCGTACGATATTCCCACCAGCCGAATAGCAGCTACCGGCACTCATGAGATCATGGTACGCTACCGTTTTAAATTAGAAAAAGATAAAACACGTTCCGGTTATAGGAATACACGATATTTGTAAGACTAAATGACCACTGAATTACTGGTTCTTAACGAAAATATTTATGAACCATATAATAAAGGATATAACTTATCGTTAATTGCATACTGAAATGACGCCGGCAAATGCTATTACGATTGTTAATTTATGGATGTAAAGCCAGATATACTGTTATCGGAATCTAATGGGAATGTCGAAATTAATAATTAATATGGCAAAAGTTGACTCACAACAAACAACACAGCAATGAAAAAACTGCTCTGCATTACACTGATTGCATTACTTTTTGCCAGTTGCCGCAATAGTGGCAACGGAGAACTTATAGGCGTTCAAAACCGCGAAAAGTTCTATCAGCCAGATCCTTTCGGGATGGCATACGTTCCTATGGGAAGTTATACCATGGGTTCGGGTGATCAGGATGTGCCTTATGCCCACCTGAACAATCCGCGTACCATTACGGTAACGGCTTTTTATATGGACGAAACCGAAATCACCAATAACGAATACCGTCAGTTCGTTTACTGGGTTAAGGATTCCATTGCCCGCCGCATTCTTGGTGAAGTTACTCCCGACCAGTTCCTGGTTTCGGAAAACAAAAAAACAGGCGAAACGTATGACCCCCCTTACCTGAACTGGGAAACAGAAATTAAATGGGGTGCCGAAGAAAACCGTGATGCTCTTGAAACCATGTTTCTGCCCGAAAATGAAAGATATTACCGAAAGAAAGAAATAGATACACGTAAATTATTTTATGAGTATTATTTTATTGATTTGCTGGCAGCATCCAAAAAAGACTATTCGCAACCCGGCGATACAAAAAATGCAAACTTTGCCAACCGCCCGCAAGGGATGAAAGATCGCTCGGTTTATATACGAAAAGAAGTAATCAATGTATATCCTGATACACTTTCGTGGCTTCACGATTATGCATACAGTTACAATGATCCGGTAGCACAGCGTTATTTCTGGCACCCGGCATACGATAATTATCCTGTAATAGGCGTAAACTGGAAACAAGCATCAGCATTTTGTATTTGGCGTACGCGTTTGCTCGAATCATTCCTGCAAAGCAAAAAAACAGCAATCCCCAACGAATTCAGGCTTCCTACCGAAGCTGAATGGGAATGGGCTGCCCGTGGCGGAAATACCTTTAGTCCTTATCCATGGGGCGGACCTTACACACGTAACGACAAGGGATGTTTCCTTGCCAACTTCAAACCTTTACGTGGTAACTATGCCGACGATGGCGGAGCCCGCACCATTATTGTAGCCCATTACCCTGCCAACGATTTCGGACTTTATGATATGTCGGGTAACGTTTCCGAATGGTGTGCCGATGCATACGACGAATCAGCAGGTCAGTTTACCTGGGATATGAACCCTACCTATATGTATAACGCCAAAGATGATGATCCTCCTTTGATGAAACGCAAACTTGTACGCGGCGGTTCCTGGAAAGATATTGCTTACTATCTTCAGGTATCAACACGGGGTTACGAATACCAGGATTCATCCAAATGCTATATTGGCTTCCGTTGCGTTCAGGATTTTATGGGACGCCAGAAAGATGATAATCCAGCCAGGGCATCCAGAATTTATAACTAAAAGCAGTTACTTTTCCGGAGTTTATACATAAATATTTAGTCAAAGCATTCATTATAAATAATAAAAACATCAAATCATGGGATTAACAAGTTTTGTCAGCAGTAAGGGTTATAAAAACTTTATGTCAAAGCTTTACGGCTGGGGAGCATCTGTAGTAATTATTGGTGCTCTGTTTAAAATTAATCACTATCCTTTCGCTAATGAGTTTCTTATAGTTGGTTTATCTACTGAGGCATTAATATTTTTCTTTTCTTCATTTGAGCCGCCTCACGCTGATCCTGACTGGAGCCTTGTATATCCGGAACTTGCAGGTATCTATCATACAGGGAAGCCTGGTTCACCTGGGTCAATAAAAAGAACTCCATCAGGGAAAACTGTTACACAGGATCTCGACGAAATGCTGGCAAAAGCTAAAATCGGGCCTGATCTGATTGAAAGCCTTGGCGATGGAATGCGCAAAATGAGTGAAAACGTGAGCAAAATGACCGATGTTACCAATACCGCTGTTGTAACTGAAGATTTTGTTAAAAATGTAAAGGATGCAGGAAAATCTGCCGGCGAATTATCCTCTTCCTATAAAATGGTAAGTGATGTTCTGCAGCAGGATGCTTCAACAGTTGGTGAGTTTTCATCCAGTGTTAAGTCAGCTGCGGCTTCTGCCGGTAACCTGGCAACTGTTTATACCGAAGTATCCACAGCTATTAAAAAGGAAATGACTGCTACTGAATCTTTTTCCAACAGTCTTTCATCAGCCACCGATTCGGCAAACAGACTATCCGAGAAATACAATATCTCAGCAGAGTTACTCAGCAAGTCAGCCGAAATGCTAAATTTCAGTGCTATCGACAGCAAAGCGTATAACGACCAGTTACAGAAAATATCAGGTAATCTGGCCGCATTAAATACCATTTATGAAGTTCAGTTGAAAAGCTCAAACGAGCAGATTGAAACTACCAATCAGCTTCGGTCAACCGTTGGTTCCTTCCTGAACAGCATGAATGAATCATCCTCCAATATGACCAAATACCAGGAGGAAATTGACCAGCTTACAAAGCGCGTTAGTGCACTCAATCAGGTTTACGGTAACATGCTTACTGCCATGAATGTAAATCTCAATAAGTAACTTGTTTTTCAACAACTTCACAAAATAATTCAACACTGAAAACGCTTAAATATGGCAGGATATAAAGAGACGCCCAGGCAAAAAATGATCGGGATGATGTACCTGGTTTTAACTGCCTTACTGGCACTCAATGTGTCTGTTGAAATTCTGAATGCTTTCCTGGTTGTTAACGAAAGTATGGAAACTACCAACAGGACTTTCAACAGCAAAATAAATGACTATTACGATAGTTTTGAAAGACAATATCAAAATGAGCCGGTTAAAGTGAAACCTTTTTGGGATAAAGCAGTTGAGGCCAGGAGATTATCGGATCAACTCAAAGTTTATCTGAATACTATAAAATATGAAGTAATAGCCAAATCGGATAAAATATCCGTTGATTCAGCCAAAGTCAGACCCCTTTATCAGGTTGAAACAAAAGACAAATACGATGTTACTACCAATTATTTTATCGGAAATTCCCAGGATGGATCAAAAGGGAAAGCCGGAGAAATGAAGAAAACGATTGCCAAATACAAAGAAGATCTTCTTAAGCTTGTTGAACCTGGTGAACGTGCCAATATTAAAATAGGACTCGACCTTAAAGGTCCTTTTTATGATGCCAACCATATTGAGCAGAACTGGGAAATGCACAACTTTTACTACACAATTCTGGCAGCAGATGTAACCATCATTAATAAACTGGTTGCTGAAGTTCAGAATGCTGAACTGGATGTGGTTACACACCTGAGAAGCAAAATCGGCGCTGCTGATTTCAAAATTGACAAAGTTGGCGCAACGGTAGTTCCAAAAAGCCAGTACGTTTTTATGGGCGAAAATTACGAAGCTGAAGTCTTTGTAACCGCCATGGATTCAAAACAGAGTTTTACTGCCAATATCGGTGGCCTTAGAACCAGCGAAAATGGAGTTGTTAAAGTTAGCCTTCCGGCAACTTCTCCAGGTCCTAAATCTGTTACAGGTACGGTGAATTATAAGAAACCGGATGGAACCATGGAAGCATACCCTGTGAAGTTTGATTATATTGTAGCACCTCCTTCATTGGCGATATCGGCTACAAAAATGAATGTGTTTTATATAGGTGTTGATAACCCGGTGTCTATTTCTGCCGGGGGTGTTTCGCCTGATCAGATCAGTGCCAGTATTACCAATGGGTCAATATCCCGGAGTGGATCTGAATGGGTAGTGCGTCCCGAATCCCCCGGAAAAGGTTCTGTTTCGGTAAATGCCAAACTCGGCGACCGAATGAAAAGTATGGGTGCTGTAGAATTTCGGGTGAAGAATGTTCCATCGCCTAATGCTTTTATAGCCAACACCGATGGTGGTGCAGTAAGCAAGGATCTTGTGCTGGCTTCTGGTGCTATTATTCCGCGTATGCCCTCTGACTTCGAATTTAATCTGAATTTTTTGGTTACGTCATTTAAATTTTCAGGTAACCGTAAAGGCGATGTCTTTGATATACCCGGGAATGGCAATAGCCTGACCTCACAAATGAAGGATTTTATTCGTGCTTCACGCCGTGGTGATAAAGTTATTCTTGAAGATATCATGGCTAAAGGACCCGACGGGAAAACCCGCAAATTGAACTCAATTGTACTTACTCTTCAATAAATCAACTGATTTACTTTGATATGAAAAAGAATATTCTGATCATAGCCATACTGTTGCTTTTCATAGCTGCCAGCAGCAATGCGCAACAGATACTAAACACCCCCCCCCGCGATGGTGTGGTTGACAGGACCGAGAAAATGGATAAGAAACCAATTGCTTATCCCTGGATCCGTAATGCTGATTATGTTTGGGAAAGGCGTATGTGGCGGGTTGTTGACATGCGCGAAAAAATGAATCAACCCATGTATTATCCTGAAACTCCGCATAACAACTGGCGTAGCTTTATGACTATAATGATGGATGCTATTAAGGAAGGTAGTCTAACCGCTTACGATGCTACATCCCCCACAGATGAATTTATTTCGCCTTTGTCATTTAAGGAACTTATGACGAATGTTGAAAAGGCTGATTCCATGCAGTTACAACGTTCATATCCGCCTTATGACTTTTACGATACTGTAATTGTAAAGAAACTGAATACAACGGATATCAAAAAGATAAGGATTAAAGAAGACTGGTTTTTCGACAAACAGCGTTCGATGCTCGAAGTTCGTATTATAGGTATTTGTCCGGTTATTGATGTGTTTAATGATGACGGTACTTTCCGCGGTCAGAAACCTTTGTTCTGGATTTATTTTCCCGAAGCCAGGCCAATTATGGCTAAATCCGAAGTCTTTAACAGGTTTAACGGGGCTGCAAAGCTTACTTACGACGACTTTTTCTTTAAGCGGATGTTCAGCAGCTATATCTATAAAGTAGATAACCAATACGACCGCAAGATTACGGATTACGCTTCAGGGATTGATGCCATTCTTGAATCGGAACGCATAAAGGAAGATCTTTTTAACTTCGAACAGCAACTTTGGGAATACTAGTTAAAAGTTAAAAGAAAACAGGAAAAAGTTGTGCTGATTGTCAGGATCAAAACCGAAGATTCTGAATTTGTAAAAGTGCTAAAAGAATTATAAACAGGCAGCTCTTCAACTATGGAGAGTTGCTTTTGTTTTTATACTTTTGTAAATACGTTGAGCGTGGCATGACTTGTTGTTGTTCGCGTTCAAATTATCTGATTTTTAAATCCTGATCATGTCAGTTGACCTGCTTCAAACACCAATTGAGTATCTTAAAGGAGTAGGTCCTAAACGGGGCGAGCTGCTTCGTAAGGATGCCGGTGTGAGCACTTATTATGATATGCTGACGTATTACCCGTTCAGGCATGTGGATCGTAGCCGGTTTACTGCAATCAGTGAAATAAATTCCGAAAATGTTTATCTGCAGATCCGGGGCAAGGTGATTGATAAACAACTTTTAGGACAAGGGAGGAGTTCACGCCTTGTTGTTAGCCTGCGCGATGATTCCGGTTCCATTGATCTGGTGTGGTTTCAGGGGATTAATTGGGTGAAAGATAAATTTACTCCCGGCAGCGAATGGATCGTTTTTGGCAAGCCCACGCTTTTCAATGGCCGTTATAATATCTCCCATCCCGAAACCGAAACGGTGGCTGAATTTATAGCCCAACCTGCCGATCCGCTTCATCCAATATACAACTCTACGGAAAAAATGAAGTTGAATGGCCTCGCTACACGTTCGCTATCAAAAATTACACGCACTTTGATTTCGCAGTTGAAAGGCGTTATTCCTGAAACACTCAGCAATGATATTCTTCAGGAATTCAAATTTATGGGGCGCGAGGAATCCCTTATTTATCTTCATTTTCCGCCTGATACCGGAACCCTTGAAAAAGCCAGGGCCAGGCTCAAATTTGATGAGCTTTTCTTTATTCAGCTTCGGTTGCTGCGCTACAAACTTAACCGGTCGCAAAAAGTACGGGGGAATGTATTTGCCCATATCGGCGATTTATTCAACACTTTTTATAAAGAGAATCTGCCTTTTGAGCTTACCAATGCTCAGAAAAAAGTGATACGCGAAATACGTGTTGACCTGGGTTCCGGTAAGCAGATGAACCGCCTTTTGCAGGGTGATGTTGGTAGCGGCAAAACACTGGTTGCGCTTATGTGCATGCTAATTGCACTCGACAATGGTTTCCAGGCTTGCCTGATGGCGCCTACCGAAATTCTGGCCAACCAGCATTATACAACGATAACAAATTTCCTGAAGGGAATGAATGTTACCGTTGACTTGCTTACCGGTAGCACCAAAAAAGCGCGCCGCAAGGAAATTCATCCCATGCTTCAATCAGGTGAACTGCATATTATCATAGGTACTCATGCTCTTATTGAGGATACCGTGAAATTCCGCAGGCTGGGATTGGTGGTAGTTGATGAACAACATCGTTTCGGCGTAGCACAAAGGGCAAAAATGTGGAGTAAGAGCGAAGTGCCGCCTCACGTATTAGTTATGACTGCAACTCCGATTCCCCGTACCCTTGCCATGACTGTTTACGGCGATCTCGATCTTTCGGTGATTGATGAATTGCCGCCTGGCAGAAAGGCGATCAAGACTTATCATTTTTACGAAGCCGGGCACGAAAAGGTTTATAATTTCATGCGTCAACAAATTGCTGCAGGTCGGCAGATTTATGTGGTTTACCCGCTGATTGAGGAATCGGAAATGCTCGATCTGAAAAATCTGAACGATGGTTTTGATCACCTGAAACTGGTTTTCCCATCGCCAAAGTATAATTTGAGCATGGTTCACGGAAGGATGAAAGCCGATGAAAAAGATGCGGAGATGATGCGGTTCAAGAACGGTGAAACCCAGATTTTGGTGGCTACCACTGTCATAGAGGTTGGAGTGGATGTTCCGAATGCATCAGTTATGGTGATCGAAAATGCTGAGCGATTTGGACTGTCGCAACTTCATCAACTCAGGGGTAGGGTAGGGCGTGGTGCCGACCAGTCTCATTGCCTGCTGATGACTGGATTTAATCTTACTGCCGATGGCAAAACGCGGATTGAAACAATGGTCAGGACTACAGATGGTTTTGAGATTTCGGATGTTGACCTGAAGTTACGCGGCCCCGGCGATCTGGAAGGAACAAGGCAAAGCGGGATTCTTGATCTGAAACTGGCTGATATTGTGCGTGATGAACAAATGCTGAAGGCAGCCAGAAATTCGGCCATGAAACTCCTTGATGATGATCCACACCTCGAAAAACCCGAAAATCAACGGATGGTGCGCTATCTTAATTATCTGAGCAGTAAAAAATCGGAATGGGCGATGATAAGCTAGAGACGCAATGCCTTGCGTCTCATAGCGTGAAGAGCAATAATCATAATACTCTTAATGATTTTCAAAGACATTTTCTCTTAATCATCCTAAATTCTCCCTGTGTAAATCATCTTTTTTACCTGAATATATTTTCCGGTATGCAGTACCAGGTAATATAAACCGGCAGTAATATTTTCAGGATTCCAGTCGGCGGTATAGCTGCCTTTCGAGAGTGACTCATTCACCAGGGTTGAAATAATTTTTCCATTTATATCTCGCACCTCCAGGAGTACATCCGTATTTTCTTTCAGTGTGTAACTAATGTGGGAAGCAGATGTAAATGGATTAGGCATATTTTGATCCAGTTCGGCAACCTCTAAAGCTGCCGGATCTTCAATTCCTGTAATAAGTATCGAAGGGCTTCCTGCCTGAAGCCATGCGGTGTAAATTAACGAAGCCAATGCATGGGAAGCGCGTTGGAAAAGGGAAATAGTGAGGCTATTGGTCTTATCCCAAAGGGCATTCGTATATATAGTACCACTGGTGCTTGCGGCCAGGGATTTAGCATATCTGTCAGCATTAAGTATCGAATCGCAATACGTATTGTTTTTATAGATGTAATCAAAAATATATTGACTTACATTGCTGATCTCGGTTGCATCTTCGCCATCATACACAATCTGTGAAATTTTGGCATCTATCATCTTTGACTCATACCGGGAATGAATACCTTTTTGGCCGGTATCACCTCCATCGTAGTTTTTAGTGATATGCAGAGGCATATGACCATCAGCAACATAATGCCCGAGATCGGCAGCAAAAACTTTGGCTTTTCCAAAATCGTGCCGTTGAAGGCAATTGCGAAGCGAATCGAATGAAGCTCTGGTTGCCCAAGGTAGAATTCCTTGATTTATAACATAGGTAGTACCATAAAGGTTTGTCACAGAATCAAGTGTCTGCGGAATTCTGCCTGTAGAAGTAAATTCGCTGTAATTGTCTATATCAATATAGTGTTTTGAGCCTTCCGTCTTGTCGCCACTTTTACGCCCATCGGCATCCGGAGCATGGTCGCGCAGGAAATCAGTCCACGAATTAAAATCCTGCATTTGCTGGTTATAAGATAAAGCCGCAGATTCGCTTATTTTCTTGTGACCTGCATTGCCCCAGCTTGTTAAAAGAACTGATATGGTGAGAAGAACGAGGGTTGATAAGAAGAGTTTTTTCAAAAGTATGATTTTAGTATATTAAGTGACACAAAAATACTCATTATTTGAATTGGAAAACAAATATGCAATTAATTATATCTGTGAGTAATATGTGCCAGTAATCTGAAAAGGGTGAAATTTAGTTTCTGCTTATCCGACTGTCTTTATCAATGCCCTGGTTTTTCAGTCTTCCGTTAACTTTATCCTTCTCCCAATGCCAAATTATCCCTAAATTTGCACCTCTTTAAAGATTTTAAAATGAAGATTTCCTATAACTGGCTTAAAGAATATGTTAACGTAAGCCTTGCACCTGTTGAAGTTGCCCGAATACTCACTGATTGCGGCCTGGAGGTAGAAGCAATTGAAGAATACGAATCCGTAAAAGGCGGTTTGAAAGGAATTGTGATCGGGTACGTGCTTTCAACACAGCGCCATCCGAATGCCGACAAACTTACCTGCTGCAAAGTAGATGTTGGCGGTGGCAAAGTGCTGGATATCGTTTGTGGTGCGCCAAATGTTGCAGCAGGACAGCGTGTACCGGTGGCATTGATTGGAGCCGTAATCTATAAAGGTGACGAGTCCTTTACCATAAAAGCCGGCAAACTCAGGGGTGAACCCAGCGATGGAATGATCTGTGCTGAAGATGAACTCGGTTTAGGTGATTCACATGCTGGTATTATGGTACTTAACGCGGATGCGCCAATTGGTTCACCGGCGGCTGAATATTTCAAAGTTGAGTCAGATGCGCTTTTAGAAGTAGCCATTACCCCAAACCGTGCCGATGCTACTTCGCATATAGGAGTTGCCCGCGATCTGGTTGCTGCAATCAATAATCGTGAAAAACAGCATGAACGTGTTACGCTTTCGATTCCATCAGTCGAAAATTTCAAAGTTGATAATACTTCGCTACCCATAACTGTAACCATCGAAAATCCTGAAGCTTGTGCACGGTACACCGGGATTACCATTAGTGGAATTCAGGTTAAAGAATCACCGGCATGGCTTAAAGACAGATTGAAAGCAATTGGCTTACGCCCGATTAACAATATTGTAGATATCACCAATTTCGTGCTGATGGAAACCGGTCAGCCGTTGCATGCATTTGATGCGGGTTATATTACTGGAAACCAGGTGATTGTTAAAAAATTGCCGTCCGGTACCAAATTCCTCACTCTCGATGAAGTGGAACGTAGCCTTGGAGCTGATGATCTGATGATCTGCAATGCTGTGGAACCTATGTGTATTGCGGGTGTATTTGGTGGAGCAAAATCGGGAGTGAGTGATAAAACTACCTCTATCTTTCTCGAAAGTGCTTATTTTGATGGAACTCATGTTCGCAAAACATCGAAGCTTCATAATTTAAAAACAGATGCCTCCTTTCGCTTTGAGCGTGGTGCGGATCCGAATATTACTGTTTATGCACTAAAACGTGCCGCTATGCTGATGAAAGAGCTGGCTGGTGGAACTATTTCTTCCGAAATTGTGGATGTTTATCCTGTTCCGGTTGAAAATTTCAAGGTTGAAGTTTCCTACAAACGAATTAATACGCTTATTGGTCAACAGATTGAAAAGGAAACTGTTAAAAATATACTTATCTCATTGGCCATTGAAATTGTTTCGGAAAATGAAGAAGGATTACAGCTTTCCGTTCCGCCTTTCAAGGTTGATGTAACCCGCGAAGCTGATGTGGTTGAAGAGGTACTGCGCATTTATGGATACAACAACATCGAGTTGAGCGATTCGCTGCATTCATCGCTATCGTACAGCCGCAAACCCGACCCTGAAAAACTTCAGCAAAAGCTGGCTGATTTCCTAAGCAATAATGGCTTTAACGAAATACTTACCAATTCACTTACCAGCTCAGCTTATTACGAAAAGTCCGAAGCATTCAATTTCGATGAGTGCGTTAAAATTCTGAATCCTTTAAGTAACGAGCTGGGTGTAATGCGTCAGACCTTGCTTTTTAGCGGACTCGAAAGCATTTCGTATAACCTGAACCGCCGCATGGCTGATCTTAAATTCTATGAATTTGGGAATGTGTACAATTATGTTCCGGCGCAGGCAACTAACACCGATGTTACCCGCAAATACCATGAGCGTAAAAAGCTATCCGTTTTTGTAACCGGTAGTCAGCAGGGGGAAAGCTGGTATATGCCTTCCGGCAAAACAGATTACTATTTCCTTAAATCACTTCTATTTGCCACACTCCGAAAAACGGGCATTGCTTTAAATAAACTCACTGCATCAACACTTGATAATCATTTATTTGCCGATGGGGAAGCATTCAGTATCAATACCAAGTCATTTTTAAGCATTGGCCGATTGAGTGCAGCTTTACTGAAACAGTTTGATATTAAGCAGGAAGTGTTTTATGCAGAGGTGGATTGGACTGCGCTTTTGAAGGAAGTGAAACCTGATAATGTTAAGTTCAGCGAAATATCGCGTTATCCTGAGGTGCGCCGCGACCTTGCCTTATTGCTGGATAAACAAGTAAAGTTCAGCGATATCGAAGCCCTTGCTTTGCGCAATGGCAAAGGAATTCTGCGAACGGTGAACTTGTTTGATGTGTACGAAGGTGAAAAAATTGAAGTCGGCAAAAAATCATACGCAGTTAGTTTCACCCTGCAGGATGACAATAAAACGTTAACCGACAATGATATAGAAAAACTGATGAAACGCCTGGCCGAAATTTTCGAAAAGGAATTGGGTGCGATGATCAGGAAATAACATCATTATTTATTTAAAGTCTTAGAAAAGCCGGACTCTGTTCCGGTTTTTGCTTTTAAAAATGATAATATTGAAATAGTACGGGAATATTGATTGCGAAAGCACTAGAACTTAATCTAAAGCAAATATAGCAATAGCTCGGTTTCATTCGTACCTCGTAAATCTGAAATCGTAAATCAAAGTAGTTTCATACCATTATCACGGACTCATTCGTACTTCGCAAATCAAAAATCGCAAATCAATTCCTGTTTTGCCATTATGTCAGCATTACTGCCAAAAATAGTTAAACATATAAAATATTTCCGGAGAATAGCGTTAACTTTGCGCGGTAATAGCTTTGAAGGCTGGTATAAATATGGATATAATAGCGGTAAAACAACGATTTGGTATTATTGGCAATTCGCCTGCACTCGACAGAGCCATAGATATTGCAAGGCAAGTAGCACCAACGGATTTAAGTGTTTTGATAACGGGTGAAAGCGGAGTTGGGAAGGAAATATTTCCACAGATTATTCACCACCTGAGTGCCCGCAAACACGGTCCGTATATTGCTGTGAATTGCGGTGCTATTCCTGAAGGTACGATTGATTCAGAGCTTTTTGGCCACGAAAAGGGTTCTTTTACCGGCGCACACGAAGCCCGCAAAGGATATTTTGAAGTCGCAAACGGAGGAACGATTTTTCTGGACGAAGTTGCTGAATTGCCCTTATCTACACAGGTGCGTTTGCTGAGGGTGCTTGAGTCGGGTGAATTTTTTAAAGTTGGCTCATCCAAAAGTCAGAAAACGGATGTTCGTGTGGTAGCAGCTACTAATGTTGAAGTACAGTTGGCGATTGATCATGGTAAATTCAGGCAGGATTTGTTTTACCGGTTAAATTCAGTGCCTATTGCTGTGCCTGCCTTACGCGAGCGCAAGGAAGATATTTTCCTGCTATTCCGTAAGTTTGCTTCCGATTTTGCTGAAAAGTACCGAATGCCTGTGCTTGAACTCGACGAAGAAGCCAAGCAAATACTGATGAATTACCGATGGACCGGCAATATCCGTCAGTTGAAAAATTTTACCGAACAAATCTCGATCATAGAGCGCGATCGAAACGTTTCAGCCGCCACCTTGCAACGCTATCTTCCTGAGACTGTCAGACGCGATCTGCCTGTACTTTTCAAGGATGCAAACAAAGGCAGTGAGATGTCGGAAAGAGAATTGCTTTACAAAATTCTTTTCGATATGCGCCGTGATATAACGGATCTTAAAAAACTGGTAGGTGAAATTATCGGTCATGATGAGGTTGCCAGTCATTTTAATAGTCAGTCCGCGCATATACCCGAGCATTTGATCAACGAGCCGCAAAGACCTGAAGGAAACAGGGCAGTGGTTCGCGACAGGGATCAGCCGGTTGACGATGAGCCTTTTGTACACGGCGAAATTATGGAAGAATCGCTTTCATTACAGGAGCGGGAGCTTGAGCTGATTCGCCGCGCCCTCGACAAACACGAAGGCCGCCGTCGGAATGCAGCAAAGGAACTTGGAATTTCAGAACGAACATTATACCGTAAGATCAGGGAATATGGAATTAAAGGATAAAAACCGTACATTGAGAAAACGGCTTTACCGGAATTTGCTGGCACTGTTCCTGTCTGCTATCGTTTTTGTACCCATTGGTCTTATGGAAGGTTGCAGTTATTCGTTTACAGGTGCCAGCATTTCACCCAGTGTGAAATCCATCTCGGTAAGTTATCTTCCCAATAATTCGCTGCTCGTGCAGCCTACTCTAAGTCGTAAACTCACCGAAGCCATCAGGGATAAATTTACCGGACAGTCAAATCTTAATCTGGTTGGCTCAAACGGCGATCTGAATGTTGCAGGAGAAATTACAGGTTATGTTACCGAACCAATTGCCATTTCGGGCGAGCAGCAATCCTTGCAGCAGCGTTTGAAAATTACTGTGAATATCCGTTTTACCAATAAAATAGACCCAACTCAGGATTTCGAAACCAGTTTCTCCCGTTACAGGGACTATGACTCCCGCCTAAGGCTCAGCGAAGTTGAAGAATCGTATATAGATATTATTAACGACGAACTGGCTCAGGATATTTTTAATAAGGCGGTTGTGAACTGGTAGTTTGGATAGTGAATAATGAATAGTGAATAATGAATAATGCGAATCAAGGGTTGGGGTGATATAGCCACGAAGTGGCTAAACATCAATAACCGTGGGTGCAACCCACGGTTATTGAACGACTTAGCGAGATCAGCCACGAAGTGGTTGAACAGAATTATGCATAATTCAACCCCGTCGGGGCTGACGCTATCCTGTCATTGTCAACCGTGGGTTGCACCCACGGTTATTAAAGTGACACCCTTTCAGGGTTTTGCGAAAATATAGAACAAGATTTAACCCTTGATTGGCATGAATAGTGAATAATGAATAGTGAATAGTGATGTTTCGAAAACGCATACCGGCATGAACCTTGAACTTTGAATGTGCGAAGCGCATTGAACCTTTAAACCCTGAAACCTTGCCCTTCGGCTTCGCTCAGGGTCCTGTAACTCTTTAACTCTGAAACTCTGAAACCCTTCAACCCCTCCACATGTCTCCCGAAACCTTTAACCGATACCTGAATGAACCTTCGCTGCTGGATAACCAGTCAGTAGAAGAATTATGGGCGTTGGTTAAGGAATACCCTTATTTTCAGGTAGGTCGTATGTTGCTGGCACGGAATCTTTATAGTACCGGACACGAAGCATATCCGCTTGCGCTCCGTTTGGCTGCAGCCTATGCCGGCGACAGAAGTAAACTGAAACTACTGATTGAAGGAATTCCTGTTTTGAGCAAGAGTAATACTGAAAATGAAATAATTTCCGAAACTCGTCCGGAAATACAGGAAAAATCAGCCCCGACTGAAGCAGCTACGGAAAATACTCAAGTTATTGATGGCGAGCAAGATTCTACTGCAAATGAAACGTCTGAAACATCTGCGTTTTATCTGGGAAAAGCAGTTTCTTCGGAATTGAAGAATGAAGAGACACAAATTAAAGATGCTAATTTACACCATGAAGAAACTTCAGAAACTTCTGTTGCCGACTTATCACAAGAAGAAGTTAAAGAAATTACTGAATTAATTCCGGCTCAAAACGCTGAAGGTATCCATATTTTGCGTAATCCGCTCATTGATAGCATATTTGCCCGATTAAGCGAGATAACTGTTACAGAATCGGATATAGAAACGGCTGAAATAACTGAATCGAAAATATTCGGGAAAGCGATTCCTGACAAGCCTGTATCTGTCCGTAATGAGCTGGTAGATAGGTTTATACGTGAAGAACCACGTATTAGTCCGCCAAGGCGCGAATTTTATAATCCCGAGGATAAAGCCCGGCAAAGTACAAGCCTCCCTGATGACCTGGTAAGTGAAACCCTGGCAAAGATTTACGAGCAGCAAGGACTTTACAACATGGCAATAAAAATTTATGAAAAACTCATGTTGCTTATTCCCGAAAAAAGTAGTTACTTTGCAGCCCGAATTAACGAAATCGCGAATAAGCGTAAGTAACACATTTATAAATACATAAAAACAATAGAGTATGAATGCTTTTATTTTTGTTTCTGTTTTGATCCTGATCGCCTGTGTGCTCATGATACTGGTAGTATTGGTTCAAAACTCAAAAGGTGGGGGACTGGCATCAAATTTTTCATCATCAAACCAATATATGGGCGTTCGCAAAACGGCCGATTTCCTGGAGAAATTTACCTGGGGATTAGCAATTGCTGTCCTTGTTTTAAGCTTGCTCTCTATTGCTGTTATTCCTCGCGGAAACGGACTTAAAGGAGCCGCAGATACGGAACTCCGTCAGAATATTGATGACAAAGCTACTCCGGTTACTGATTTTCAGACAGCTCCCAAGGAAGAGAAAAAATAATTGCATTTCAAAAAAATCTTATAGGATGTCAGAATGTCACATACATTCTGACATCCTTTTTTTTTGTCTGAAATATTGCTGTTAGTTTATTCTTCATAATCGGTATTTAGAAACACCAAGACCCTCATATTCAAAGTCATATACCATATTTTGCAATGATGTGGAAACCTGCCATTTATAAGTTTGGCACGAATTATGACTATTGCAAGAGCATTAAAGTAAATTTATTTATTCATTAAACATAAAAATCAAATAAAAAACATGGCACAGGTAAATGTAAAGCCTTTGGCCGACCGAGTATTGGTTGAGCCGGCAGCAGCCGAACAAAAAACAGCAGGTGGTATTATTATCCCCGACACCGCTAAAGAAAAACCACAGAAGGGCACGGTTGTAGCTATCGGAAATGGTAAAAAAGATGAGCCGCTTACAGTAAAAGTTGGCGATCAGGTATTGTACGGTAAGTATTCAGGTACCGAGATCAACATCGAAGGCAAAGACTATCTGATTATGCGCGAAAGCGATATTCTGGCTGTGATATAATTAATAATTTAAAAAATACTTCAGAGATGAAAGGCAAAGAAATAATTTTCGAAAGCGAAGCCCGCGACCGCATGAAAAAAGGCGTGGATGCTTTGGCTAATGCAGTTAAAGTTACCCTCGGACCAAAAGGCCGTAATGTTATTATCGAAAAAACCTATGGCGCACCACAGATCACCAAAGACGGTGTTACGGTTGCCAAGGAAATTGAAATGAAAGACGCCGTTGAAAATATGGGCGCTCAGATGGTGAAAGAAGTAGCTTCAAAAACTGCTGATGTAGCTGGTGACGGTACTACTACTGCTACCGTTCTGGCACAGTCCATTATCACAACCGGTTTGAAAAACGTTACCGCCGGTGCAAATCCAATGGATTTGAAGCGCGGTATCGAAAAAGCAGTAGCTCTTGTAGTTGCTGATTTGAAAAAACAATCGAAAGAAGTTGGCGACAGCATCGAAAAGATTCAGCAGGTAGCCACTGTTTCGGCTAACAACGACCAGACTATTGGTAAACTGTTGGCAGAAGCCATGCAGAAAGTTTCAAAAGAAGGTGTTATCACCATCGAAGAAGCTAAAGGCATTGAAACAACTGTAAAGGTTGTTGAAGGTATGCAGTTCGATCGCGGTTATATTTCACCGTATTTTGTAACTGATGCTGAGAAAATGGAAGTGGTTTACGAAACTCCGTATATCCTCATTCATGACAAAAAAATCAGCAGTATGAAGGACTTGCTTCCTATTTTGGAAAAAGTAGTTCAAACCGGACGTCCTTTGCTTATCATTGCTGAAGATGTTGATGGAGAAGCTCTTGCAACTCTGGTTGTAAATAAAATCCGCGGATCACTCAAAATTGCTGCTGTTAAAGCTCCTGGTTTTGGCGATCGCCGCAAGGAAATGCTTCAGGATCTTGCAATTCTTACTGGTGGTACCGTTGTTTCGGAAGAACAAGGATACCGTTTGGAAGATGCTGACCTTAGCTACCTCGGACAAGCTGAAAAAATCAATATCGACAAAGACAATACTACCATAGTTAGCGGTAAAGGCGCTAAAGAAGGTATTGTTGCCCGTGTAAGCCAGATCAAGGCACAGATTGAAACTACCACATCCGATTACGATCGCGAAAAACTTCAGGAACGTCTTGCAAAATTAAGCGGTGGTGTTGCCGTTGTTTATGTAGGTGCAGCCAGCGAAATGGAAATGAAAGAAAAGAAAGACCGTTTCGAAGATGCTTTACATGCTACCCGCGCAGCTATTGAAGAAGGAACTATTCCTGGCGGTGGGGTTGCATACATTCGTGCTATTCACTCACTCGAGAATGTTAAAACTGATAATCCTGACGAAGAACTTGGTTTTAAAATCGTGAAACGCGCTCTTGAAGAGCCACTTCGCCAGATAGTAGAAAACGCTGGTTTAGAAGGTTCAATTATAGTTCAGAAAGTGAAAGATGGTAAAGATGATTTCGGATTCAATGCTCGTACCGAAGTTTATGAAAACCTCTATACTTCAGGTGTTATCGATCCTACCAAGGTAGCCCGCGTAGCACTCGAAAATGCTGCTTCAATTGCCGGAATGTTACTCACTACCGAGTGTGTAATCTTCGAGGCCAAAGATGATAAAGAACCTACTATGCCAAATCCTGGTATGGGTGGCGGAATGGGCGGAATGTACTAAGCTACAACCTTCCCGATATAAATTGAATCAAAGCCCTGCTTCGGCGGGGCTTTGGCTTTTATAGTGAATAATGAATAGTGTCAGCAAACCCGCAGAGTTTCTGACAATGAGTGAAAATCTTATCACTCTGAGCGGAGTCGAATTGCTGTAACCCTGAAACCCTGAAACAATGCAACTCCCTACTTCAATTTGTCAATCCTCATAAACACATCCCAGTACTTTTTTTTGTTCATATCCGACCAGTGAATCTGCATTCTTCGGTATTGGTAAGTCTGCACCTGGCAAACAATTACAACCAGGACTATCAAACTAAGATACACTATTTTCAAATTTCTATTAACTATTTTCTTCAACCCAATTGCCAGCAGAATCGCGAAAAACGGGTAAAACTCAATCATAACTCGCTGCGAAAAACTACCCCCGTAAAACCACATAAACCAGGAAGAAAGCACATAAATTACAATTGACAGAAAGCCCAATAAGGTAAAAAATTGAAACCGGCTAGAGCGGAATAAATAAATGAATCCTGCCAGGCTCAGGAATAACAATGGCGTATAAACAAACATACCTTTGCGGTAGCTGAAAAGGAAATTTGCGATTTCAGGTTTCAGGAAGTTGAAACCAAACTGCTGGTACGAATCTACAAAAAAGCTGCCGGTTGAAATTTTATAGATAACCAACTGGATTGACACAATCAGTAAAAAACTGGTTATAGCCACAAGCAACACCCCGAACTTCGAAGAAAGGCTTCTGACTCCCGAGATCAACCGGTCTGCATCGCCTGCCAGGAAAGGGATTGCAAGCACAATAAGCAAATTTACCGGCCGGATTATCGTGATCATTCCAAGAAGTAAAGCAATGTAAATAAGGTATGTGTTTTTGTGATTGGCGAAATATTCCCGGATAACAACACAAAACCATGTTATTACAGTTAACGAATACAGATGCGACATGCCGAATTCGGTAATCACATAATAAAACAAGTTGGTGCCGAAAACCATTGCAATAAGAACCCAGGCAATGGTTTTTTTATCAATATAAAAAGACTGTAATAATCTTTTTAATCCAAACAGACCTAAAAGGAAACAAAACAGCGCACCCACATGCGCCATCATAGTATAATAATAGCTGTAACCATCTGCCGGTAAACCTGTTAAAAGTGTAATTGCATGTCCAGCAAGGAAAAACGGCAACAGGCATACGGCGGTTCCCACATAATAGCGGTCTATCGTTTTATTGCCGATCGCCATTCGGTAATCATAATGCAGGTTTGGATTAGAATACGTAGAAAGCTCAACAGTGTCAAAAAAACCAAAATTCAGATCATGGTAAATAAACACAGCAGGCAGGTAAGCAAAATAACCTTTGGCATCCGCTTCGATAACACCTTCTTTATAATCTTTATGGAATGAGGTATTCAACGAAGCCCATAGAACTACTATAAATATCAGCCAAGGTGTGATGCCTTGCGAGGATATTGACCGGTATTTTGAAAAACGATACCCTGGTTTATCAATCATATATTTACGGTTTAAAATCAAATTGATTTGCAAAGATATACTTTACCCCTAATCATGCGAAATCATCTCTGCCTGATTCTGACTTATGATTGTGTTTTCATACTTCCGTCACCCTACTTCCGTCTCTCTATGTACAACTTTCGTTTTCCGACGTCTGACATTCGCCTTCCGATATCCGCCTTCCTCACCACAAAGTCAATTCCTGGTATCTTTTTCCCATTAACCATTACCTTTTATTTCTTCTCATTGTAAGAGTTATCGGCAATATATTATTTTGATGTGCTGGAAAGGTTAATGCATCATAATAATTCCATGCAATCATTCGAAAATTGATTTAATGTTTATCTCTTTGTCCTTTTTGCTTGATCAAAAAGTACCAAAAAATCAAGGCTTTATAACAATGCTGGCGGTTCTAAGCCAAAGGTATCTCCTCGCAATACAAGGCATGAGAGAGTATAA
>JBBSDG010000023.1:0-22334 GCA_038249635.1 Bacteroidales bacterium
AGCAAATCATCAATATGATCGACCAAATCCTTGGCTGTAAATTCTTCAGGATATTTTTTCCATAATATTTCAGCCGCCGAAAGCATGGTATTCCGGACCTTTTTATAAATACCCGAAACTGAAAGCGCCTCATAGAGATAAACGAAGCCGGGATTATATAAAAATCCGATATAGGCTGTTGCTGCGTGGCCCAGGTTGTGAATAAATAATTTCCTATCGACCCAGGCTTTCATATTTTCCTTCGGCGATAAGCCGGGAACATCAGGAATGGGATTTTTAAACGATTTTTTGGCAAGGATCAACGTATTGTAAGGCTCAGCAAATACCTGCAGAATGTCGTCGTCCATATCTTTTTTAAGCATAATCGGAACCATCTTCCCTATACTGGTTTCTACGAGTCCTACCAATTTCCCGAAAGGATAACCTACAGGAAAAAGCGGTTTTAATTCCTCCACGAAATATGCATCTGCATTCCGCATATTTTCAGCTATAATGATATCCAAAGGCAGATCCTTGTTCAATGCATAACGTTCGATCAATCCCTTTGCCAGCAAAGGGAAGATGGTATTCATCCCATTTAGGCCAACAGAAACTGCTACGATATCAGAAGTCGCAATCTCGTAAATTACCTGTTCATCGTTGCCGGCATACACACCGCGGACATTGGTTATGTTTAATATCTCGTCTTTTCCCGATTTGATAATTATATTATAATTACCACGAAGGTTGAGTTCGTCAATAACGGGTTTAAACACATCAACAAATACCACTTCATAACCGCCACGGCTAAATAACTGGCCGATAAATGATCTCCCTATTTTTCCGGCTCCAAATAATACTATTTTTTTACTCTCAGTCATTTATCATGGATTGACAGCTGTTTGAACTTTATTAATAAACTAACACGTAACAGAGTTTTCGAGGTATTTTTAAAATTATTGAAGTCTCCGCTGAAGCGTTTTCCATCAGGTAACTATATAAATTTATGATAATCCGATACCAGCAGATGCAGAGGCAGTTCATCTTCTTCAATTACCGGAAACCGGCCGACGGGTTCATGGAAACAATTATCCGAAGTATCGTCATTCACCATGCTGACTTCACCGACCAGTACTTTCCCTTTGCCGGTTTCCCCGTAAAAACGGTGGTACATTCCCTGCTCAAGGCTAATGCTTTCGCCCGGAGTAAGTACAACTTTACCGCCCGATTCTACTGAACGTTTCACACCGTCAGTTTTCAGATGCACCGGGGTGTTATCAAATTTGTTGTCTGGGGTGGCGTTATAAAGTTCAATAACCAGGTTTCCACCGCCGCGGTTGATAATATCTTCCATCTTGGCCCAGTGGAAATGCATGGGTGTTTCCTGGTTTTCTTCGACGATCATAATTTTTTCGGCATAAGGCTTTTTGTCAACATTAAATTTCCCGTTTCTGAGAGTGAACAGGAATAATCCCCGCGAATAAAAATCACCGGAGCCAAAGTCGGTAATATCCCAGCCCAGCATGTTTGTAATTATTTCTTCTGCGTTGTCCTTATTATTTCTCCAATCCCCAATGCTCCAATATGCCCAGGGAGGCAAAATGAATAGTTTTTCTGCCATAAAGGCTTTGGCATTTATGATGATCTGGTTTATTTCGCTGCGTTTCATGTTATTTCTGTTTTAGTTTGCTTAATTATCTTTATTGGATTTTATGCCTTTTTTTAATACTGATGATTTGTACCGGATCAAACCTTTTCCATCTTAATGGCGCTGAACAGCAGGTAGGTAAGCGCAACCAGTAATACAGCTATACCAGCAGTTTGTCCGAAAGAATCGGAAACCATGCCCATTATCAGCGGCATCACTGCCCCTCCGGCAATACCCATAACGAGCAAGCCGGATATTTCGTTGGCACGTTCAGGTTTCTTTTTTAGTGCAGTCGCGAAGATGATTGAGAAAACATTTGCCACTGCCAGACCTACCAAAAACACCATCACCAGCCCAGCCCACAGGTTCCCGATAAATAACATCGCGGCAAGAGCTGGAATGGCAACCGACATGCTTGCTATAAAGAATTTCCTGCCCGAAAATTTTGCCAGTATAATCGCTCCGGCAAAGGCTCCTATAGTTCTGGCCATAAAGTACAGGCTAATGCCAAGTCCAGCTTTTTCGAGCGGTATATTGAACCGGTCAATAAGGAATTTTGGGATAGTGGTATTAAGGCCTACATCCACTCCTACCACAAAAACGATTCCCAGGAAGAGCATCAGAATGGTTTTGTCTTTTAATAATCCGAAACAACCTGCAAAAGAGGATAAAGACTTATTCACAGGTTGCTCATGAATGGGGGTCAGCAACAGCCAAAGCCCTGCAATAATGGTGAAGGCCGCGAAAACCGGGAAAATTAATTTCCAGTTGCCAAAGCTTCCTGCTGCCACACCGGCAATAACAGGTCCGAGAAAGGCGGCAATGGCTTTAATAAACTGCCCCAAGGTGAGGCTGCTGGTTAATCGTTCGCCGCTTACGACATTGGAAACCAGAGGATTCATAGCCACCTGAATGATGGTGTTCCCTATCCCCAGCAGGCTGAACGCTACCAGTATCATCGGGAAACTATATGAGACAAGAGGCATAAGCATGGCTAACAGCGTTATTCCCATGCTTACGATAACTGTGTTCTTACGTCCAAGCCGGTTCATCATTAGTCCTGTAGGTACCGACAATACTGCAAACCAAAGAAAAAGCATCATGGGCAGCAGGTTTGCAACGGTATCGCTCAGGGCGAAATCCAGCTTCACGTAATTGGTTGAGATACCAACCACATCCACAAATCCCATGATAAAAAACCCGAACAATACAGGCAGGACTTTGGTAATCGAAAACTCATTTTTCATCCTGGTCATTTTTATTAATTTTTTCAAATAAGGATACTTAATTTAATGGATAAAATACCACATCCATTTATTTATCATATTGATTTGTAACGCGCTAGTATTTTTTCGACCAGGGCTAATTTTCTTCCATACTCTTTTTCAAAATAGGTTCCGCCCATATAAGAGCAGGCAAAGCCACCAGATGAGATTCCCCAGGTGACAACGTCTTTTAAAGACAACCTTTCTTTACCCGAAATGAGCTGCCGTGCCACGGAGGCAATGGCTGCACCGGCAAAATTATCACCACAACCTGTAGTGTCGCCCTGCGATGTGGGATCTCTTTTCAATTCATCAACTATCCAGGTGCAGACAGGCAATTGCCCTGTTTCTTTATCAAAAAGTTTTCCTGACGAAAAATAATATACCGGGTTGGCTCCCTGCGTGATAATAAAAGCATTCGCTCCTGTCACTTCAAAAAACAGCGAAGCATTTTCAATAGTCTGCTGTCCGCTGATTCGCAAAGCCTCCTCAGCATCCATAATCAGCAGATCAATCAGCGGCAGACTATGGCTGGTTTCGCCTAATGGCCAGGGTTGCGATGGATTCAGTTTTTCGTTTATAAAATCAAATACGGTAAGTACTATGGTGATAGCTGAGTTACTCTTTGCTTTTGTCACCATTTCGGTAAGCCCGGTATGCAATTGCGGCACCAGGGCAGTACCTCCGAACACAATAATATCTGATTCCCAGAACTTATCGCCCAGATGTTCCTGTTTATATTGAACCGCACAGCCAAGGTTATTTACAAACAGCCGTTCGCCTTTCCCACCATTATATTCAGGATCTGATAAAACATCGGTATAGGGAGTTTCACCATCCACGGTCTTATAATCCGACCAGTTGACGGGCAGGTTGACCAGCAGGCTTTCGATAGCTTTCCCTTTTATATCATTGCCTCTTACTCCATAATAGCTGACCTCAGCATCAGTTCCATGAAGCAGTTGAGCCGCATTTATCAGGCTTACTATGGCAGGTCCGCCGATATTGAAGGAGTCATAACTCCTTTCGCCTGCAATTTCTTTCAGTATTTCGGGGAAAGATTTACCTGCAAAATGTTCCAGCTCTTTGGTGAAGACTAATTTTCCCGGGTCTAATCCACCATCGCCTGAAGTTTGTGACATAAAGTTCCGAAAAACACCGGAGTTAAAGTTAATACCGTTATAAACAAAATCGCCCAAAGCGCATCCTGCACCTGATACTTTTAATTTTTTCATTAATACTAAAGTTCTAAAGATGGTTCATTTTTTATGAGTGATACAATGATTCCTTTTAACAATGCTCTGTATTACTGATGCAGATCCTGGACCGTATATTTTATTTTTTATTCAACTGATAAATTTTAAAGATGCTCCTTGTAAAATTCAAAGTCAACTGATGACAGAAATAATTCGTCTGATGAATCTGTTATGTTCACTGTTTCAACAGATTTAGTTTCTCATTATCACTTCAATCACATTTGAATCTTTCAGCATTTCGAACGGAATGATATTCCCCTCTATTGAATTTCCGTTCAGCAACATTTTTTTAACTCCTGTTTGAACAGCGTGAGGATTATGAACTTTAATTTTCAGTTTTTTGCCCCTGAAAATCCGTGTTGCCTCAAATCCTGTCCAATCCGAAGGAATGCATGGATCAATCCGGAATCCGTCCACCAAAGGCTGTAAACCAAGGATATATTGTGTGGCAGCCACAAACGACCAGGTAGCTGAACCGCTTAACCATGGAATACGCGAATTCCCAAAGCGCGGACTTGATTTGCTGTGGGTGGACTGGCAATACACGTAAGGTTCTATCTGGCGAATTTCGGCTTTGGTGTTATAAGCGGCGGGCATATACCGTCTGAAATAATCGTAAGCCTGGTTTCCGTTACCGCACATTGATTCCGCCATCACTGCCCAGGCCTGGGTATGGATGAAAATGCCGCCGTTTTCTTTCATTCCGGTGTTGAACAAGGCTGCACGGACAATATTATAATCCGTTTCAGTGTAAGGCGGATCGCAAAGCATAATTCCGTAATCGGTAGCCAGCCGTTCACGCATTTTGAGCAATGCCATAGTCTTTTGTTCACTTGAGGCAGCTCCGCTGATCACTGCCCAAACCTGAGGATTCATAAAAATCTGCCCTTCTTCACATTCCTTTGAACCGAATTTAAAACCATCAGCACGATAGCCACGCAGGAACCATTCACCGTCCCAGGCGTATTTCTGAATATTTTCATCCAGTTGATCCAGTAAAGGAATAGCCCAGGTTTCTTCATCCAAGTTTCCCAGCAAATGGCAAATCTCAATGTACGTTTTAAGCGCAAAGCGAAGTTGCATGGCTACAAAAGTTGTTTCGCCATCGTGTCCGAATTTCAGGCAATCGTTCCAATCAGCTTGCAATCCGCACGGCAAACCATGATTTCCTGAACGGTCGAGATTGAATTGTATGGCACGGCGCATATGGCCTAACACGGTATCTTCGCCCCAATCGGCATAAGGTAAAACTTTGTTATAAAAGCCGAGATCGCCAGCTTCATTTACATAGGCCGGAATGGCATTGAAGAGCCACAGACAGTCGTCGGAGCGGTATTGTTTTTCGGCAGGTGCATATTCTTTGCCCGGATTGTGCGAAACTTTATTTACCACAGGCATAGCTCCACCACTGGAAACCTGACCGGTAATCATTAATTCGAGCCTTCTTTTTGCTTCGTCGGTGATAGTATGCATTACGCCAAGCAGATCCTGCACGCTGTCGCGATAACCCAGGCCATCGCGTTCACTGGCAGTATAAACCAAACTGGCGGCGCGACTCCATGCGAAGGTAATCAGGCAGTTGTATGGACTCCACATATTGAGCATGGAGTTGAATTCAGGATCAGGAGTTTTAACTGTGATACCTTCAATACGGGAATGCCAGTAATTTACCAATTTCTCAAATTCATGATCAACGGCAGTCCTGTTTCCAAATTTGGCAACAAGCGATTTACCTTCCGTTTCAGCTTTTCCTATACCCATCAGGATAAATAAATCTCTGCTTTCGCCGGGCGCAAGTTTTGCATCAACCTGCAACACGCCGCACAGATTATCAGCAGCAGCTTTGAAATTGGAACAGCAACCATTTTCAACCGTGATTGGATTGGCATAGGTGCGATAAGATCCAAGAAAGCGTTCAAGATCGGTTTCAAAACCCACCACATCTCCACCGGCAAAAGCCAGGAATGAAAAACGGCCCTGGTCTTTTTCGTTGAAATTATCGGGTATCTGCGGGATGTTCACATTGGTGCCATGGCTGATAATTCCATCCACCACATCCATTTTACCGGTGTATTGGGTGTATTGCAGGTTCAGCAAATCATCGGCGGCACTCCAGTTGTTAGCATATTCAACAAATGAGAAAAGGCTTAACTCGCGATCGTATTTACTTTGGTTGGTTACTTTCAAATGCCAGACTTCAAAACTCTGATCAAGCGGCACAAAATACCGTGTTTCAGTTTTTATTTCTGCATATTCCGATTCGATAATGGTATAAGCTGAACCATGCCGGCAGGTGCTTTTGAATTTATCGAGCGGCTTGCCAACAGGTTGCCACGAAGCCGACCAATAATCTTTGGTTTCTTTATCGCGAACATAGATGTACCGGCCCGGCTGATCCATTGGAACAGAATTAAACCTGAGTCGCGTAAAGCGTCCCTGACCGGCCGATTTGTAAAAGCTGTAACCACCGGCATTGTTGGTGATAATGGCTCCATACCCTGTCGATCCCAGGTAATTGCTCCATGAGCGAGGCGTATCGGGTGAGGTAATTACATATTCTTTCTTCTGATCATCAAAAAAACCGTACTGCATAATCTTTATTTAACTAATTTATTTGCCTTGATTTCAGCAAGTTCCACGTTAATTTCAATGACTTTTTTCTCACTCAGATTATAGAAAAACAACGCTATAACAGCAATAAAACTCCAGATGGCAGGCATAAAGCTGAAAAGAATCCTGACTCCTCTTTCTGTTTCTGCCGATGGCACTGCATTTGCCACAAATCCGAAGTAAGCCAGCAAGAAACCGGCAATGGCACCTCCGATTGACCAGCCGAATTTCTGTGCAAAATTGGCCGATGAATAAATCAGGCCGGTGGCTCTTCGCCCGTTTTTCAACTCGGAATAATCGGCAGTATCGGCGTACATGCTCCACATCATTGCCATGGCCGGACCTACAGCGAAATTGCACAAGGCCTGAAACACAAACATGAGGGTTATCTGGTCTTTCGCAAGGAAGAAATAGGCTATGCTCAAAACTGATCCCAGCGTCATTGATGCGATATAAATCCGTTTTTTACCAAGCAAAGCAGCCATGGGCTTAAGCATGACAGTTCCCAAAATACTACAGGCTGTTCCAACCACCATAAACGTTGACACAAGCGTATCAGCGCCTATCTCGAAACCGAATAAGGATGCAGTTCCGGCATTATTTACGTAATATTTAAAGTAGTAAATGATGGACCCGTTCCGGATGGCCACATACAAGCAGGTCATGATGCCGACCAACGTGAGAATAAGCCAGGGAACATTGCTGAATAAATCGCGGATGTCCTTTTTGATTGAATTATTTTTGTCGGAAATTGGCTGAACCCTTTCCTTACACATAAAAAAAGTGGTGAGAAACATCAAAACTGCCAACACTGAATAAATTCCCATGGCTACCGAAAACCCGAATTGCTCGTTGGCGGAACCATCCAGGTTGGCTTTCACCAGTCCAAAATAATGAACCAGTTTCAATGTGAATGCCTGAACAATTATACCACCCAGGAAAGCGGAAACCGAACGAAAGGCCGACAGGCTGGTTCTTTCCAATGAGTTGGGTGTCATTACAGCCATAAGTGCTCCGTATGGAACATTGATGGTGGAGTAGATAAACATCATGGCTGTGTATGTAATGTAGGCGTAAACCAGTTTGGCGCTGGTTGCAAGCTCTGGTGTTAAAAAAGTCAGGAAACCAATCACACCAAAGGGAACTACCGTATAGAGTATCCATGGTCTGAATTTTCCGTATTTCGATTTTGTGCGGTCGGACATAACGCCAACCAGCGGATCGTAAAAAGTGTCGAGCATACGCACCACCAGGAACATGGTTCCTGCTGCTGCTGCCGAAATGCCAAACACATCCGTATAGAAATACAGCAGGAACATGCTGAATGTCTGGTAAAAGAGATTGGAAGCCATATCGCCCAATCCGTAGGCTGTTTTTTCAAAAATTGAGACTTTTCCTGAGGTAGATTCCATTATTTTGAGTTAGGATTAGATTATGATTATTTCATTTGGTTTGGTTCAGTTTTTCAAAATATCCATCTGGTGAATCAAATACTTTTATTTGATTTCACTTCATCTCAATTTTTAAAATAGTATCGAATCTAAATGGCTTTTCGGGTGAATCTGAAGCCTTTATGAAAAGATTGCCGGCTTCGCTGTTCCCCCACCAAGTTTTCGTAAAAGGCAGTTCGGCACCGGAGTAGAGCATAAACACATTTTTTACAGCATCGCCATTCACCCCTTTTGCATTGATTTGCCCTAGGGTAGGATAAAGCCAATGCGCATATATGCTTTTGTCCTTCTTAGTATATCGTCCCCAGTCGGGTTTTGCCAAAGCAGAAGCACCACAGCCATATATACTTTCACCGTTTTTCTCCAGCCATTTTCCTACTTCCGCCAAAATCTGTAAACTTGGTTCAGGAATATTCCCACGCGCATCAGGGCCAACATTTAAGAGCATATTCCCGTTTTTGCTCACACAGTTTACCAGGCAATGAATGACCAACTCTGGTGATTTCCAGTTTTTGTCACTTTCGCTGTAACCCCAGTTACCATTCAGTGTCATGCAAGTTTCCCAGGGAATCGGGTTGTTATATTTATCCACAATGGGCGCATCAGGTATTCCCTGTTCAGGTGTTTCAAAATCGCCCAGCAAACCAACCATTCTTTTGGCTGAGGATGATCCTTCATGGGTTTGCAGCCTGTTATCGAGAATAATATCAGGCTGATAGCTGCGTACCATTTTAACCAGTTCCTTTGCCTTCCACTTACTGCCGCTGTATTCATCAAACGAATAGTCGAACCACATAATGTCGATCTTGCCGTAGTTTTCAACGAGTTCTTCAACCTGTCCGTGCATGTATTTCAGGTAGTTATCCCATTGGAAGGTACGTTTTGCATAGTCTTTATCATCGCGCTGCGGATGGTTGCCCACATTGGGATAATCGGGGTGATGCCAGTCGATAACAGAATAATATAAGCCAACTTTAATGTCCTCGGCACGAAAAGCATCGAGAAATTCCCTTACAATATCGCGACCGCCAAACTGTTTACTTAGTTTGTAATCGGTCAGCTTGCTGTCGAACATGCAAAACCCATCGTGATGCTTGGCGGTTAGAACTGCGTATCTCATCCCGGCCGCTTTGGCTGCCTTAGCCCATTTTTTTGCATCGAAATCCGTGGGATTAAACGCATCAATATATTTCTGATATTGATCAGTATTAAGTTTTTCGACAGACTTAACCCATTCGCCGCGGGCAGCAACCGCATAAGCACCAAAATGGATAAACATGCCGAAACGGTCGTTGCGCCACCATTCGGTACGTTTCATTACCTGGTTGTAATTATCTGAATATTCCTTTGGCGGGATTTCCTGCGCCGAAAGTGTTGACATCATGACTAATACTAAAACCGGCAAAAGAAGAAATGACTTTTTCATTTTTATGATTTTAAATTGTTAGATTGTACTAATTAGCATTGTCAAAGCATTAAAGGATGAATCCAAGCCACAGATTATGCTGATTACACAGATAAGTTCAAATGTCGCATGTCTTTTCTTTGTTATGAAAACTCCTTAATACAGTATTGAATCTGTGCAAATCTGTGAAATCTGTGGCAAAATATTTTATTCAAGGGTTGATTAGTTACGTTGGCTTTAATTATGGATACTTGCAGACAAATTATCTGTGCTCAAATCTCAATTCGCCACCATTTATAATATCACTGTGTGAAATCGTCAGTTTATCGAGTTTTTTACCATTCAGCCATACCGATTTTGCAATTTTGTTCTTCTCCGTAAGGTTTGAAATGATGGTAAATGTTTTGCCGTTTGGCAGATTGATTTTAGCGTTTTTAAAAACAGGAACACCCAGATCGTATATGCCGCTTGCCGGGTTTACCGGGTAAAATCCAAGGGAACTGAAAATATACCACGATGACATCTGACCGCAATCCTCATTACCTGAATATCCATCCGGCTGGTTAAAATACAGAGTTTTAGTGATTTTCTGAACCATCTTCTGAGTCTTTTCATAGTTACCGGCATAGTTATACAGGTATGCAATATGGTGGCTGGGCTCATTACCATGTGCGTATTGACCGATAAGCCCGCTAACATCAGAGATATAGCCATCAGACTTTGAAGATTGATTGAAAAGACTATCCAATTTGGTTTCAAAAGCTTTTTTACCTCCCAGAAGCCTGACCAAATCAGGAATGTTTTGCTGCACAGACCAAAGATATTGCCAGGCATTAGCTTCGGTGTATCCATGCGCATGGCGAGTATCCAACGGATTAAAATCGGGCATCCAGCTGCCATCCGAATTTTTCGCCCGGAAAAAACCTGTAGATGCATCAAACAGATTCTGATAGTAAGCGGAGCGTTTAATAAACTGCTCATAATCGGATTGCTTGCCTAATGATTTAGCCATTGCCGCCACACACCAATCATCCAAACAGGTTTCGAGTGTTTTGGAAACGGATTGCGAATTCTCAATGTCGTAAGGCAAATAGCCATATTTGGTATAAATGTTCCAGTCCGAATCCTGATGATTTATTGTGGACGTTTCATAAATGGCTTTATATGCCGGTTCAATCCAGTCTTTTTCAATTAAACCTTTGTTATAAGCATCTACTATAACTGGTATGGCATGATTGCCGATCATGCAATAATTCTCACCACCCCACAAAGTCCATATTGGCAAAAAGCCTTGTTGTTCGTGATGAATAATCATGGTTTTAATCATATCCAACGCCAAATTCGGTGTCAGTAAGGTATAAAGTGGATGAGCAGCTCTGTAAGTATCCCACAGTGAAAAAGTGGAATAATAATTTCCTGCTATTGAAGTGGCAATATCACTATCAACATTGCGATACTGTCCGTTCACATCAGCAATATTATTAGGTTGTATATAGGCATGGTACATTGCTGTATAGAAAATTTCTTTATCGGCCAGCGAGCCTTCCACTTCAACCGCAGCCAATACTTTATTCCAATCCTGTTTCGCTTTATTTACGATGCTTGCAAAATCAAAATCGGGTATTTCGGTGTTTAAATTCTCGCGGGCATTCTCTACGCTCACTGTCGAAATTCCTACTTTCACCAAAACCTTCTCGCTGGCATGAGTACGATAAAACACTGCTCCAGTCAACTTATCACTGGCTCGCATAGTTGCCATCCAGTTAATATTATGGTCGATAGCGAGCTGATAATAATCAAACTTTTTAGAAAAAACCATCACATAATACACTTGTTGAAATGGCGCAAACCAACCAAAGGAAATAGATTTTCCGGTTATGGTGCTGTCATTCTCAATTTTCAACTTTGCAAACGCAGCATGATCCCCAATTTCGGTCATCGGATCTATAAATATCTGAGCCGAATCGGAAGCAGGAAAAGTGTAAGCATGCATGCCGCAATGAGCTGTTGCTGTCAATTCCACTTTCACACCCGATTCTTGAAGCGTGAGATTATAATATCCCACACTTGCTTTTTCGGTTTTTTTGGAAAAATGCTGGCGATAGCTTGGAAAGGGTTTCTCTTTGGTTCCGGGCTGACTGATTACACTTCCCAGGCGTGGCATCAGCATTAGATTTCCCAAATCACCACATCCGGTTCCACTTAAATGCGTATGGGAAAAACCCATTACCGTGCTATCGCTGTAATGATAACCACTAACCCAATCCCATCCTTCGACTTGAGTGGTAGGACTCATCTGAACCAGTCCGTTGGGTACGCAGGCTCCCGGGAACGTATGGCCGTGACCACCTGTACCGATAAAGGGATTAACGAACTGTGTGTAGTCCTTTGCCTGCTGCGCACTAACAGCAAGGCAAAAAACAACAGATAAATTAGTAAATAAGAAAGTTGTTTTATTCATGTGTGAAATCCTGATTTTCAATATTAATGAATTTTTGCTTTGTGAACTACTACAAGAGTAAGTATAGTTGGTTTATGATATTTCTAAAGCTTCGCCTTCTTTCACTTGAATCACTTCCGGGAACCCGGCGATGCATGTATTTCCTTCATTTTTAATAATTGCTTCCAACAAATCACCTGCTAATTTTACTTTGGCATTGGGAGGTATGTTGATACCCGAAACTGATATTTTTTTACATACTAACTTTCCGCTCAGCACTTTTATCTCAACTGTATTTCCTTTACGGATAAAATGCGCGGTTCCTTCGCTGAAGGCAAAAAACATCGTAAAATCAGTTTTGGGGATTTTTGGTGCAAAGCTGTAAGCCTGCTGATTGATGCTTAATCCCAATAAGGCATTTACTATGGCCCATGCCGACATTGGCCGGAAATAATGCCCGCCGAATTCCTGGTGATCCCAATATAAGCCGGCCTTTCGGTAGCGGTCGTCGACAGTTTTTATCACGTTCAATCCTTCCTGATAAAATCCTTCATAGATCAGAAAAGAGGCAAAAGCCAGCTCAACGCCAGTCCAGCAGGTATTGGCCTGATCGACCCATAAATCGGAACTTTCAATCGGGAACATTTCAGGATAGGGTTTCCAGCTGCAGTTTCGCAACCCGAAACCTTTATTGTAAGACATCGCAAGGATGCTTTTCAGGGATGATTTAACATGCTCTTCTTTGAAAAGATAGCCCAACCCGGTAAGGTGCGCAGCCCATTGCCCGATGATCTGGTCGGTGAGGCAGCCTTCGTCAATTCCCTTTTCGCCATGATAGTCGTTATACAAGCGGTAATATTTCCCGTTCCACAATTGCTCGTCCATCAGCACGGAGCCTTTGGTGAAAATATCAGTACATTTCTGCTCCATAGCGGTATCGCCCAAAACCCTTGCAGCTTCAGCAGCGCTTCGCATTGCCGTTAGCCATTGCGACTGTATGTATGAGGCAAGCCCGTACATAGGGAAATTATCGTAGCTGCACATAATGCCTTCCATTTCGGGCATCAGGTCTTTGTCCTTATCGCGATAAACCAGAACGTAGTCAATGGCTCGTTTTACATTTTCCCATATTGATTTCAGGTAATCCAGATCGTTTGTCCAGAAGAAATCGCGCAACGCCATTATCACAAACTGACCGGGAAGATCGATGCGGTCGTAAACGCCCCATGTTCCCTGCTGGGTAAAGTCAAGATCATTTCCCAGGCCGTGCGCTACTTCTCCTTTTTGAGTCTGCATTCTGGCATGGGCTTTTATTGTGCTCTTTTGCAACTCAGGGAACAGACAGAGAATGGGCACAGATCCATACAGGGCAACATCGGTAGTTGAATTTGGTCCCCAGCTTTTATCCGGTGTCATCCCTTCACGCATACCCAGCGTTCCGGCTTTGGTAAGTGTAGAACTGGTGATAAATGTGTTGAGTTGTGAGTTTATCTGATCAAGTACAAAAAGGTCAACATCGCTGGCATAAAAATCATTCAGGAATTTCCTGGTTAACTTTGTCAGGTTTGCTTTTTCTATTGCAAGATAATCGACAATATCTTTAAAGCTGTTAAAATAATTCGAGTAATAATGGCCTTGCATTTTAGTTTTTTTCTGGTCAAGGTCGTAATTACCAGTTACTGGTTTGTCGCTTTCTGCGTTGTGTGAACCAACGTTGTTCGGGAAATTCCAGGCCATGGCAAAGCTGTGTCCGAATGACTTGCCGGGGGCTAAGTCCCTGGTAACGGCCAGAGATGAAAACATCCGCTGGTCTTTATTGCGGTAACCTGAGTTGGCAATTTTTTTGCCGGTTTTTTTATCCGATTTGTTCCGGTCTTCGGTAACTTCAACATTTTCAAGTTTATTCTGAACCAATAACTTTTCATAATAGGGGTGCTTATGTTCCCAGCCAACATGGTAAGTGCTATCAGGAGAGAGTGAAATCATTCCCATTTGCCCGAAACTCATGGCCGATTCGTCCATTCCGCCTACCGACTGACTGTAGCCCTTGTAGTTCTCGCTTTCCATAATTCCGGACATAAAATACTTTTCGAACACATCATATCCTACCAGGTTGCGCTGGGAAGCAATAAGCATCACGTTTACAGGTTTTGTGCCTGTCGATTTTATGTTAAAGTTAAAATATACCGCGGGTAAAGCGGAGTTTTTAACATCGTGAGGGATAAAAGGCGAAAACGCTTCCAGTTCAACAGCGAAAGGCATTTCCGGGTCGGTAAACTTCATGTTTACAAACGGGAAACGTGCCTTGTATTCAATATGCTGAACCGCCGAAAGCCAGGGGTAATAATAATTGATACTTTCCATACCTGCTTCACCAAGCGAATTGGATATGTGCAGGAGTTTGAGCTTAACCTCTTTCCCTTCTTCCTGGTAACGGACAATAAAAAACAGCAGGGAATCTTCCCAACTGTCGCGTGGTGCTGTAAGAAGTTGAAAAGGGCTGCCAATACTTATAGGCTGATTATTAAATATAGTCCAGTTGTAAAATCGGCCATCTTTACGCAACTCAATGGAGCCGGCACCTATACCGCCCAGGGCCACACCGCTTCGTACACGGTCAGATGCCGAATAGTTTTCGGTGAGCGGCTCCTTTTTACTACCCTGAATCCTTTTTTTTTGCTTTGTTTCCCCAGGAGAAGGATCAATACTGGCAGTCAAAGGAAGCGTGCCAGCGGCAAGAGTGCCTATTCCAAGGGTTGTGATAAAATTTCGTCTTTTCATTTCGATTCAGTTATGCTATTCAATTGTTAAGTATATTTTAATGCCTGTAAATCTGTATCCGCGATGGAACCAACACTCTACTTGTTGATGCCATATTCTTTAACCCATTTTTGATTCCTATCCACCAATTTCTTTATGGATTCGACCGAAGAGGCTGAGCGGTAACCATCTTCAGGTGAATTGAGGCAGTAGTCCACCAGTTTATCAACTGTTGAAACGGCAACATGCATCCGTGTATCGGACGAAGCGTAATAGATGTAAACTTTGCCATCTTCATCGGCAATCCATCCATTGGTAAACAGCACATTGGATACATCGCCAATACGTTCTTCGTCCTGAGGTGCCATAAAATATCCGGAGGGTTCGGCAATAAGCTTCGATGGATCCTTCAAATCCGTCATGTACAGGTATAAAACATAGCGCATGCCAGCGGCACATCCACGTACTCCGTGAGCCAGATGCAACCAGCCTTTTGAAGTTTTAAAAGGATGCGGGCCTTCGCCGTTTTTGAGTTCCTTGTTGGTGTGGTAGTAGCGGAAATTAATGATTTTCTCTTCCTTAATTTCCGCGTTGGTGATGTCGTTGATCAAAGCCCAGCCAATTCCCCCACCCGATCCGGCATCAATAAAGCCGTCCTGTGGACGGGTATAAAGAGCATATTTGCCATCTACAAATTCGGGGTGAAGCACCACGTTGCGTTGCTGGCTTTTGGTTTTTAGATCAGGCAGTCGTTCCCAGGTTTTCAGGTCGCGGGTGCGGGCAATACCGGCGGCAGCTACTGCTGATGAAAGATCCCCGGCAGGTGCATTCGGATCTTTACGCTCCGAACAGAAAACGCCATAAATCCAGCCGTCTTCGTGCTGAGTAAGCCGCATATCATAAACGTTAGTATCAGGTTCATCCGTTTCGGGCATGGTAAGCGGATAATCCCAAAACCTGAAATGGTCAATGCCATTCGGGCTTTCAGCTACAGCAAAAAACGATTTCCGATCCACTCCTTCGACACGGGCAACCAGAATATATTTATCACCAAGTTTCATGGCACCGGCATTGAAGGCTGCATTCATCCCGATACGCTCAAGCAAAAAAGGATTGGATTGCTCATCCAGGTCGTATTTCCAGAAAGGAGGTGTATGCTCAGCCGTTAAAACAGGATTTACGAAACGCTTGTAAACGCCGTTTGTATTTGTAGTAGCTTGGTTCTGACGGCTAATAAGGCTTTCGTACTCCGAAAAAATTGATTTAAGTTTTTGTTGAAAATTGCTCATTTATTGCTATGTATTTTGATTATCAGTATTATATATCTGTAAAAAATTGATTTTGGGATTTTGAAAATTTACCAACAGGTTCAATAAGATATTATTTTTTGAATGAGATGTTGTCACTTATGCAGGAATTAATAAAAACCAAACCCCCGGACAACAATAAAGCGAAGCCAGAAAGTTTTTCCCGGCTTCACTTTTCTCGTTAATCCAATCACAATCTACCAATCTTCATTGGCATTACTTAGATAATCATTAATCCATTCAACCCTTATTATAACAGCGTGAAGACATGAAAAAACCCCTATGAAGGGACTAATATTTACAACCAAAAAGAGAAGGAAATATTTGAATTATCAAAGCCACCGGAATTATTGTCGGAATAAGTACTGTATGCTGTCGGAAGACTGGAGTCAGTAGAACTTAAGATTTCTAATTTTCTCATTATCTCCCCTCGATTTTTAATCCACTCATATTGTAGTTTAGCGATTTCATATGACGAATAATATTGGCAAACAGGCTACATATTCAAGCATTTTTATTTCGATTTCCCGCTCATTTCTTCGTCACAGATTTTGAAAGCTTCAGGGTTTGCAAAGCGGGAGATAATGGTATTGGAAAACGATGTTGTTTCGAAATATGCTATTTCTCCGGATATATGATGTTCACTTTGTAATTGATCGCAGACCTTGCATCTTCCGGAGATTCGGCATTACCGCAGGCAGCCTGAACAAATAATGAAGCTCCAAGAACGGTTGTTTCTTTCTGATCAATGATCTTCAGGGGAACGCCGGTATAGTTTGCCCTTAGCTGGTTCCAGAGCCGGTTTTTTGATCCGCCACCGACACACAAAATGCTTTCGGCTTTAAATCCACCGGCATCTTCGATTACCTGTTTGCCTTCAGCAAGTCTTTTGGAAAGAGCTTCGAGGATGGCCCGATAAATCTCCTCCCGTGTTGATTCAAGGGTTAACCCAAGTATTTGACCTGATTTATCACCTGAAACTCCGCCATAAAAGTTGGGGATAACACTAACTCCATTGCAGCCGGGTGGCACTTTTTCTGCTCCCGAAATTAGGGTTTCATACGCATTTTCTTTTAAATCGGAGTACAAATTTCTTTGAACCCACTCCAGAATACCTGAAGCAACCCACTGATTTCCAATATCAAACAATCCGGGTCTTGAATCCAGCTCGGTGGTTATTCCCGCGCTCAACTGCTCATTTCCCGTTCTGAAACCGTCCGATCTTACCATCAGTATTTCCCATGTTCCGGAACTTAGAACCGGTTGATTTTTAACTGCTCCTGAACCGAATATCGCAAACTGGGTATCATGGCCGGTTAAAACCACCGGTGTTCCGGCGGGCAATAACGTTTCCACTGAAGCTTTTGCATGTACCTTACCTGCTATAGTCCCTGGCTCCGAAGGTTTACCAAGCTTTTCGACAGGGAAATGAATGGCATTCATAATTTTTGAAGAAAAACCTCTTGTCGAAAGACTGGTAAGCATGGACGTGCCACACATGGTGGTATCATTGGCCATGTCCCCGGTAAGGAAATAGGTGAAAATGGATGGCATAAACAAAAATCTGTGGCACTTTTCAACAAGCTCAGGTTTGTTCTCAGTAAGCCATATCAATTTGTTGATGGTGTTGAAAGCATACGGCAATACGCCACTTTCGCCGTACAACTCACTTACAGGTATGTACTTGCCAATATCTTTCATGATTTTGCCGGTTCGTTCGCATTGCCACGAAATAACCGGGTAAAGCATATTACCGCTTACATCGAACATGGCTCCGTCAACCCCAAAAGTGGTTACCGTTGCCCCGATGATTTTGCCGGCGTCAACCTGGCTGATCACTTTTTGCGAGGCACGGCACATCTTATCCCATATCTCATACACATCCCAAATCCGGTAAGCAGGGTTAAACGGATCAGGCTGTGTATGATTGGGAAACGAATCGGATGCAAGTATGGTGCCTTTGCTGTTGATGGCAATAACCCTTACGTTGGTTGCCCCACAGTCAAAAACTATTACAATATCTCCTTTTGCCATATATTATTTCTTTGTCTTTCCGTACAGTGGGCCGTAGGTATTGCAGGCACGGTAATCGGCACCCTCTTTATCCATCCCGAAGGCATTCCATGCAGCGGGGCGGAAAATCTTACTTTCTTCAACATTATGCATGCAAACCGGAATGCGGAGTATGGATGCCAGGGAAATCAGGTCGGCACCGATATGGCCATAGCTGATGGCTCCGTGGTTAGCTCCCCAGTTGGCCATAACGCTGTAAACATCGGCAAAAGCGCCTTTGCCATTCAGTCTTGGTGCAAACCAGGTGGTTGGCCAGGTAGGGCTGGTGCGCTCGTCGAGCAGGGCATGTATTTCTTCGGGCAGATCAATGGTCCAGCCTTCAGCAATCTGAAGCACAGGGCCTACTCCTTTCACCAGGTTAACCCTGCTCATGGTAACCGGCATTTCTCCTTCAGTTTTGAAGTGCGATGAGTAACCGCCTCCGCGGAAGTACCCCAGGTCGGCAGGTGGCCAGTCGGTGGCATCCAGGCAACTTTGAGCCTCTGCTTCGGTAATTTCCCAGAAAGGTTTCATGATCGATTCTCCATCCTTTTTTTGTTTCCCGGTGGCATCAAGGGTGGTGGAACCAGAGTTGATAAGGTGGATGATTCCCTCTGAGGCTTTGCCGGTGAGTTTTTTGCCGCTTACGCGTTCCACCGAATCCGGACTCCAGTAGGTGCGTACATCGGAGAATATCTGAGCCGTATTGGTTAGCAGGTGGCCGAACAACATGGCAACGCCGTTCAGTGAGTCGTTTTCGGTAGCAAATACAAATGCCTCGCGCAAGCCATTCCAGTCGAAGGAAGAATTAAGAATTGCTTCCATGAAATCGCCGTTGGGGAGGTGATCTGTCCAGGAACGCTGCCCCTGGAACCCTCCAAATATAGCATTGTGACCCAGTGCTTCTTCGCCGTGGCCGCTTTCTTTCAGTTTTGGGTTTCCGATCATCAGGTCGCGGGCGGCGAGGGTCATTTTTACAACCATTTCCCATTCCCAGTCTTTGCGTTCGCGCGATGTCTGTTTTTCCGGATCGTTCACTTCCTTACCTTCTTTGCAGTTTTTCTTCACCCAGGCAAGGGCTTTTTCGAATTCGGCATGATCGTAAATCCCTCTTTCGGCACGGCGAACCAGTTCCGACATATCAACTACCTCGGTGCGTACACCCAGGTAATCGAGCAGAAATTCCTGGTCAACATACGAACCTGCAATACCCATGGACATTCCGCCAAGGGAGAGGTACGATTTATTTTTCATTTGTGCCACGGCCAGGCCAGCTTTCACAAAGCGCAGTATTTTTTCTTTAACATCTTCGGGGATGGTGGTATCAGTGCTATCCTGCACATCGCGGCCGTAAATTCCGAAAGCAGGTAAGCCTTTCTGTGCATATCCGGCAAGTGCCGCAGCCAGGTAAACTGCTCCGGGGCGTTCGGTTCCGTTGAAACCCCACACGGCCTTGGGAAGCAGCGGGTCGGTGTCCATTACCTCGGTGCCATAACACCAGCACGGAGTTACTGTAAGTGAAATGCCTACACCCGAGCGGGCAAATTTTTCGGCACACATGGCTGCTTCAGCCACACCACCAATGGTTGTGTCGGCGATAACACATTCAATTTTTTGTCCACCCGGCAAGCGCAGGCTTTCGCTGATAAGTTCAGCGGCCGCTTTGGCCATGTTCATGGTTTGTACTTCGAGAGATTCTCTTACTCCCTGAAGCCTTCCGTCGATAACGGGACGGATACCTACTTTGGGCATTTCGCCGATTAATCTGTTCATTTTTATCTTTTTTTAGAAGTATTAATTTTAAGTGAAAAGTATTACACAGGAATCCTGATTTTTTTAGTTTTATATCCTGTTAAACCGAAAAAGAAAACAACCGAAAAGCAAACCAACGGAACTGCAAATCCGATGTTCATGGAGCTGATATCAGCGATATATCCCATTAAAGCTGGGAATATTGCGCCTCCGACTATCGCCATCACCAGGAAGGATGAGGCTCTCTTGGTATGACTTCCCAGATCGCGCAGACCCAGGGCGAAGATGGTCGGGAACATAATACTCATAAAAAAGTAGATCAGGCATAGTGAGATCACGGCCACTGCGCCGGCACCCGTAATTGCAATTCCGGTGAGAATCATACAGGCTAAGGCATAAAAAAGCAGGAGTCGGTTGGGTTTAAAGTATCCCATCAATGCACTTCCCACAAACCTGCCAATGGTGAAAAGCCCCATTCCTCCAATCGCTAAAATGATTCCGGCAGTTTTCTTATACAGGTCGTCATTTATAGGATTATCGCCACCAACCATGTGCAGAATACTTGTAAGGAATCCGTGGCCTAGCACTAAACCGTTTTCCATCGATTTGAAGATATCGAAAACATAATTGATGAAAAAACTGTTGATGCCGGTTTGCGCTGCCACATAAAAAAACTGAGCGGCTACAGCCCAAATAAAATGGCGGTAGTGGAACAGGGTTTTAAAGCCGGTTACTTCATCTTTTTCTTCATTTTCAGTAAATTCAACATGTTCGGCCTGGGCTTCATCAATTTCGGGAAGTTTTACTTTAACAAAAAGCAGTGCAATGAGCAATACTACTACCCCGATTCCTACATATGGGATAGCCAATGATGCGAAAGGGTCGGCATTGGGATCGGTAGCACTGAACAAGACAATGCTTCCGACGAGTGGTCCCAAAATCCACCCCAATCCATTAAAAGATTGTGAAAGGTTTAAGCGCTGTGCCGATGATTCCTTTGGCCCCAGCACGGTGGAGTAAGGATTGGCAGCTGTTTCGAGGCAAGTGAGCCCCAAAGCGATGATAAACAAGGCAAGCAGAAAAGCCCAGAATTGCTGAATATGAACAGCCGGAAAGAAAAGGAAAGCTCCAAAGGCATACACCAGAAGGCCAAATATGATTCCTTTTTTGTATCCAACCCGTTTCATGAGCATTCCGGCAGGTATCGCCATTAAAAAATAGCCTCCATACACCGCTGCCTGCACCAGCCCGCTCTGGGCTTTTGAAACATGCAGAATATCCTGAAAATGCTTATTCAGCACATCCAGTAAACTATGCGCGAATCCCCAGAGGAAGAACAGACTTGTTACCAGTGCAAAGGGGATGAGATAGGATTTTCCATCTTCACTTTTTAAAAGTGAAATTGCTTTTTTTACCATTTCGTATAAGGTTTAATAGGTGGGTGTTACGCCTTTTTTCAGAATAATATTTCCATATTTGGCCGTTTCTCCTGTCATTACAACAGCAAACGCGCCTTTTGCTCTTTCGTAAAATGCAAACCGGTCAATCCGCTCAATGGCTGGAACCGAAGGATTGGTTTTATAAACACTTTTTAAATATCCTTCTTCAACGGTTGGATCCAAGGTATCTCCGGGTACAGCTGTCATCATGATTAAAGGGTGGGCGACATAGGCATCAAGCTCGAAAAGGGGAAGTATGGCTTCCAGTAGTTCAGCTACCTTCAGCCCATCGGCTCTGAGGACTGTTGAATTGAAAGTTTCGCCTGGAAAATGGGCATCGGCCAGAATGATTTCATCACCGTGACCCATTCGCGAGAGTACACTTAGCAATTCAGGACTGAGAAGCGGAGAGATTCCCTTGAGCATAAATTATATGTTTTAGATAAAACGGAATGTATATCTTTTTCAGGTCAAAGGTATTTCAGTCAAACTCCGAAAGCTATAGACCAGAAAACTATTTATGTGTATATTTCAAACATCTGTGATTTAATTAAAAGAATCCATTGAATCTTAACTTGGATTAATCTTCATAAAAATATATCTGTAAACTATTCAAATTATTTGAAATAGAAATTTTTACACCATAATTATGAAATCTGAATTATTGTATCCAGAATTATCATAAATTTGTGTATATATTAACGTTTAAAGACCAGATCAGGCTAAAATGAAGTTTAACAAAGTTCCCGAAAGAGGCGATCCATCCAAAATATCGCAACTGTTTCCAGGATTGAACATCAACCTTTTGTGCTGCCGGTATTGGTGGCTCAAAAACTGGGAAAGTCAGGATATGACCTACCCATACTGGCGCTTATATTGGAACAAAAGCACTGGCGGCATTATTTCGTTTGCCGGAAAAACGATTGAAATGGATCCCGGCCAGGTAGTTATGATACCGCCTTATACTGCC
>JBBSDG010000024.1:0-22222 GCA_038249635.1 Bacteroidales bacterium
GGCTTTCATAAGTGTTTCGTAATGAGGATTTGGTTCAATGCCGCCAAATTCAACCACATCGAAACCTTTCAAAGCAGCTTTTACCTGTTCGTAAACACCGTTTTTAAAGATGCTTCCGCCACCGTAAGTCATAAGAATACGGGCATTTTCGGGAACATTTTTACTGAGTTCCGCTATTTTTCCTTTCCCAAAAAGTATTTTGACAGGATTATAAAAATTAAAGTTATTCATCGTATTTTTTTTATTAATGTTAATTTTGGATAATTTGTTCTTAATACCTATAAGGAGATTTATAGAATAACGAATAAGGAATTGCGGATGATTATGGTCGAAATAAAGTAACTGTTCTTTAATTTTTGACTTATTCATGATTTGATATTCCTTGTTCGATATTCAATATTCAAATCCTTCCGGATTATGATTTGTTTTGATTAATTCAATCTATTTTGATTGATCATGCCTTCATTTCAACAAGCATCTTTCCCGTGTTTTTTCCATGAAATAAGCCTAGAAATGTTTCGGGCAAGGTTTCGAATCCCTGTACGATGGTTTCCTGGTAAGTAAGTTTGCCTTCGCCAAGCCATTGTGCCAGTTGTTTAATTCCTTCACCAAAACGTTCGGAATAATTGCTGACAATAAAACCCTGCATCAGTGCACTTTTTTTCACCATAATAGGTTGAGGCCGGGGCCCGACCGGTATTTCAGTATTGTTGTAAACCGAAATCTGTCCGCAAAGCACAATACGCGCGTATTTATTGATATTGGATATAACTGCATCCGAAATTTCGCCACCCACATTATCGTAATACACATCCACGCCATCAGGGCAGGCGCGTGTAATTGCGGCTTTTATATTCTTTTCAGTGTGATAATTAATGACTTCATCTACTTTAAGAACATTCTTCAGGTAGGCGTTCTTTTCGTCGCTTCCGGCAATTCCAACCACGCGGCAGCCTTTAAGGCGCGCAATCTGGCAAACTACCATTCCTACAGCACCGGCGGCACCCGAAACAACTACTGTTTCTCCTGCAACCGGTTTCCCGATTTCATTTAATCCGAAATAAGCTGTAAGGCCAGGCATGCCCAATATTCCAAGGTAATAGCTAAGTGGTACTTTCTTATCAAGTTTGGTAACACTTTCAGCTTTTACTGTCTGAATTTCCTGCCATTGCAGGTGACCAAGAACGGCATCACCGGCAATAAAACCCGGATGAAGGCTTTCGATAACTTCGGCCACCACGCCCCCGTCAAAAGGTTTGCCCACTTCGAAAGACGGAACATAGGATTTGGCATCGCTCATCCGGCTCCGCATATAGGGATCCACCGAAATAAACTTAGCTTTTACCAGCAATTCGCCATCGTTTAAAGATGGTACCTGTATTTCTGAAATTTCAAAATTTACCTGTGTTGGCAGGCCTTTTGGCCGTGATTTAAGTATAATTTGTCTGTTCATTTTATGATTTAAATTCTTTAAATAGGGTTTGGTAAATAAACAAGTGCCACAAGGAAGTTGTTCTGATAAGCAGTTGTTAATGTTTTATAAAATGTTAACAGGAAGTAGAATCCCAGGATCTCTTCAACTCAATAACCAGCATACTTTCAGCCTTCCTGAAACCAAATGCCCAATAATCAGGCCACGACAGTTTAACTGCCGAATCGACAGATAAATGAACAATCAGAAATACATGGGATCAGGTCAGATGAAACTTCTCTCTGTTTGCATTTTCAGTGCGGGTTTCAGGGATGGGTTTAATTCCAATACCATATCGTAATTCGAGCCGTTGTGCTGAAATTCTCCTAATTTCCTGAATCCGTTTTTGATATAATAATTAACTGCCCTGGTATTGTTACTCTGCACGCCACCCCATAAAACAATTCTTTTAATCCGCTTTGCCTTCAGATCCAAAAGCATAAAGTTAAAAAGACTGTTGCCAACTCCCTGGCTCTGCCACTTATCGGCAACAGAAGGCGCAAATGTGCAGTCTGTAGTATCATCAGGATTTATGCCGTAGGATTGTAAACGGCTACTATCGTGCTCAATGTATCCGAGTTTGATAATCGAATATGCAATAATTTCCGAAGTTTCAGCATCTTGGGCTATATAGCCTTTGTGATTGCTGCAATTCTCATACATGGTAAGTATAGCTTTTTTATCAAAGTCGTGCGGGCCGAAACGGCTGACAGTTTCGGGGCTTAACTTGCTCAGATAGATGACTAACTTATCAAAGTCGTCATAGTTGAGTCTGCGTACTAAAACCTGCTTGTTGTTCTTTGCTCGAATAATCATAATTATAGCTGTTTTATATTTGGAATCTATATCATCAGGCTGGTAATTGTTTGATACATAGCTAACACTCAAAAAGGCGATTGTTTACACGAAAAGATTAAGCATTAAAGATAAAAAATATATCAATGTAAATACAGGCAAAAAATATTTTCTTTTTTGCTTTTTTCTGCTGTAGGCTCGTGTCTTATTTTTTGATGCGTAACGGTTTAATTTCCCAGTATGTTATTAGCTTTTGGCTTCAAAAATAATATCTATAAGTGCTTCTAATCCGTCTTAATTTCAGGCAGAGCTTACGGTAATGAGTTTTTATAGTCAGATGTCGCGCAAGCAATGATAGCATCAGACCCTATAATCAAAAATAATTTTCACGATTTTATAAGCAAGAAACCATTTTCCATTTCCCTTTTTACTATTTTTATACACGAATCAATTATTGGTATTTTTATCCTTCACAAATCAGAAGAATTATGACAGTTCGGTTTCAGATTATTTATAAAACACATATCGGACAGGTTTTAATGCTTGTCGGCTCAGTTCCCGAATTAGGCGATGGGAATCGTCAGAATGCCTGCCTGATGTCACTCATTGACGCTGAATCAGGACTCTGGGAATACGGGTTCAATCCGGCTAATGCCGTTGATTTTTCATACCGGTATTTTGTGAAAGACGACAATTTCAATACCTCCATCGAAGAATGGGGCCCTGACCGGGAATTTAAAACTGAAAACCGGCTGGATAAGAAAATCCTTCTTTCCGATTTCTGGAGGCCCATGTCCGATCCGGAGTACGCGCTGCTTTCATCCGCCTTTTTAAATGCCATTCTTAAGCAGGACGCTACTTTCAAGGCAACCAAAGCAAAAGCTGCCGACACTAAGGATACAATTGTTCTGCGATTCAAACCCAGCGTTGTCCGGATCAAGCCGGGTCACAGGGTGGCTGTTTCGGGAAGCGCCTTGTCACTGGGTGCATGGAACGAGAAAAAATCATTTACGCTTGGAAATCCCGAACACCCGCAATGGAATGGCGAGGTGAGCGTGAATATCGCTGAATTCCCGGTTCATTATAAATACCTTATCAAATACGAAAACGGGAAAACTGCCTTCTGGGAAAAAGCTACCGACCGGCTGGTTTCACTGCCCGAAGGTGAAGTTCCGGATGTAATCGAAATTGGTGATGAAAAATTTAATTTTCCCCAATATCCCTGGAAAGGAGCCGGCATTGCCATTCCGGTATTTGCCTTGCGCCGCGATGATGGCTTTGGTGTAGGTGAATTTACTGACCTGAAATTGCTGGTCGATTGGGCCGTAAATACTGGTATGAGGCTGATTCAGATTTTGCCGGTGAACGATACTGTCGCCAAGCATACCTGGATGGATTCGTACCCGTATGCCGCAATTTCGGTTTACGCCCTTCACCCGATTTACATTAATCTGCTGGAAATCGGCAAACTGGATTCGGATATCAACCAGCAGATTATTGAAGCCCAGGGCAAATACCTGAATTCGCTCACCCGTATAGATTATGAGGCAGTTATGGCCCTGAAGTCGAGGTTTTTCAAGCTTATCTATGATCAGAAAAAAAGGGAGTTTCATAAAGATCCCGAATTCCTTTCATTTTTTGATGACAACAGGCACTGGCTCGAACCTTATGCCGCTTTTTCGTACCTGCGCGATCTTTTCAACACTCCCGACTTCAGCCGCTGGGGCGAATACAGCAAGCCATCTGACGAATTACTCGCACATCTTACCGATCCCAAAGCAGCTCATTACGACGATATTGCAGTTCATTATTTTATTCAGTATCACGCACATCTTCAATTACATATAGCTGCTGAGTACGCCCGTTCCAAAGGAGTTGTACTTAAAGGCGACATCCCGATCGGCATTTTCCGTAACAGCGCTGATGCATGGCTGAGTCCTGATTTATACCATATGGATTGCCAGGCAGGCGCACCGCCTGATGATTTCTCTGTAAAAGGTCAGAACTGGCGTTTCCCGACCTACAACTGGGACGAAATGGCAAAGGACAATTATGGCTGGTGGCAGCAGCGCCTGCGGCATTTAACGCATTATTTCGATGCTTTCCGTATCGATCATATCCTTGGATTTTTCCGCATCTGGGAAATTCCGGCCACGCAGGTCGAAGGACTGATGGGCTATTTCAATCCCAGCATTCCGTATTACCGCGACGAACTACAGAACCGTGGCATCTGGTTCGACGAAAAACGCCTGTGCCAGCCTTATATTCGCGAGCATTTCCTGTACGAGCGTTTTGGTGATCTTACCGGTTTTGTAAAAGCGAATTACCTTGTCGAATCGGGTTTCCAGTGCTATGATCTTCATCCGGATTATGACACACAAGTAAAAGTGGAGAACAAACTGAGAGTTGAGCCTGATGCCACTCCTGAAATGCGTGGCCGCATGGAACGTATAACCCAGGGATTGTATTCATTGATTTCGGAAGTCGTATTTTTACATGCTCCGGGAACCGATGGTAATGCATTTTTCCCGCGGCACACGCTCCATTTTACACGGTCGTACCAGGAACTCGACAATCATGGCAAGCACGTTATCAACGAAATATACCTTGATTATTTCTATAAACGCAACGAGGAGTTCTGGCGCGGTAAAGCCATGGAAAAGCTTCCGGTTCTGAAAACGGCAACCAATATGTTGCTTTGCGGCGAGGACCTGGGTATGGTTCCGGCCTGTGTGCCAAGTGTGATGAATGATCTTGGGATATTGAGTCTCGAAGTACAGCGTATGCCAAAGGACCCGAAAATTACTTTTGGCCATCCGGCAAGCTATCCTTATTTGTCGGTAGCTACGCCATCGTCGCACGATACTTCTACCATCCGTGGCTGGTGGGAAGAAAATCCTGCCCTGTCGCAGCGGTTTTATAACGAAATACTTGGGAATTCATTCGGATCACCGTTTTTCTGTGAACCTTATATCGTTAAACAGATCATTGTCCAACATCTGTATTCGCCCAGCATGTGGGCTATCTTTGCCATACAGGATCTACTGGGAATGGATGGTGATCTCCGGCTTCAGAATGCCGGTGCCGAACGAATAAACAATCCAGGGAACCCAAACCATTACTGGCGTTACCGCATGCATCTGAGCCTCGAAAACCTGCTGGGTCAATCCGGGTTTAATAAGGTTGTAAAGGAACAACTTCTGGCATCCGGGAGATTGGAAGTGTATTAAACCGATTAATTCGTTTGTTATTTAAGAAGTTTGAGTCTATAAACGAAAAGCGTTTTTATAAAGCTCTGCCGATAAAATTCGCCTTTGCTGTTATTATTTAACAGGAACATGCTGGAAACGCATTTGGTACTTCAGCCTTGTTTCTTCCTCTTTGCTCTTGTCGGAAATAAAAACGATTGTTTTACCGTTGTCCATAACCACGGCATATTTATCATTGGTTGATCCTGTTAATAATGTTGATGCATGTTTTGATGCGTGAGCTTTTTGACCTATAAGTTCGTTTCTCATTTTTATTTAAAATTTTAGGAAAGTTTGCATTGCTAACCAGTTAAATCTTATTCTTACGTATTAAGGTATCACTTTAAGATTGCCTTCATAATAAAACCTCAGTTGAAACTTATTATTGTTTGAAAACCCGGCATTATGAAATTTTAACTTACTATAAGTCTGCAAAGTGTATTAAGTTAAGTGTAAATTTATCAGGCTAAAAAATGGGTGTTCCAAAGTGTTGAATAAATACCTTGTAAAAGTAATTTGTGCTTCACCCGAAATTGTTACATAATTTCAGAATTGATTTACATAATTCACACATTTTATGATTTTTAGCGAATGTTATCCCGATGTTTGTAACCTAAATAATGATTTTTGATCGTATCTTTGGATTACTATGCAACGTTTGATTGTTTCCCGGGCAATGTAAACAAAGAATCCTTATTTTTACAGCGTTTCCGGAACATTTTCATCCTTGTAACCCTTGAATCAAAATTAAAAGAAATTAAACAAACAGCACAATTATGGACGAGACAATTAGTTTTCAACTGAATGGCAAAAAAGCGGAAGTCCTTATGGATCCCAACCAGACTCTTTTATGGGTATTGCGAAACCATTTCGGGCTTACAGGCACTAAATTTGGCTGCGGAATAGGATTCTGTGGTTCCTGCACCGTTCTTATTGATAATGAACCCGAAAGATCGTGTACTTTAAGTATGGGCGATATTGCGGGTAAAGCCGTTGTTACCATCGAAGGGCTGGCCAAGGATGGAAAGCTACACCCTGTTCAGAAAGCCTTTGTTGAACACGATGCACTTCAATGTGGTTACTGCACTCCGGGAATGATTATGAATGCAGCAGGTTTGCTGATAAAAAATCCTTCGCCTACCACCCAACAGATTAAAGAGGGTATGGAAAATAATTTTTGCCGTTGCGGGGCACATGTTCGTATAGTGAAGGCTGTACACACGGCTGCTGAAGAAATGAAAGGAGGGAAATAATTATGAAAAAGGAAGAATCAAAACCAAATGCTGATAATCAGTCAGCTAAAAGATCAACCTTAAAGCGAAGAAGCTTTATTGCTCTTTTGGGTGGAGGAATATTTATCTTAATTCGTCCATGGAGAGCCATTGATATTATTGCTGCAAAGTTCGACAAGGGAAGAAATCTTACAAAGGATTATAATGCGTTCCTTCATATAGCTGAGGATGGAACCGTGACGTGTTTCACCGGCAAGATTGAAATGGGCCAGGGAATTATTACCTCGCTTGCGCAGATGATGGCCGATGAGCTGAATGTGCCGTTCGAAAAAGTAAAGATGGTAATGGGCGATACCGACCTTTGTCCATATGATCAGGGAACCTGGGGATCGCTGAGTACCCGGGAATTTGGCCCGCACATGAGGGCTGCCGTTGCCGAAGCACGGGCAGTTTTACTCGAACTGGCTTCCGAAAAACTGGGAGTGCCGGTTTCGCAACTCGAAGTGAAAGATGGAATAATTACGGATACAAAAAACTCAACTCAATCAGTTAGTTATGCCCAACTGACCAAAGGCAAGAAAATCGAAAAATACCTGGATGTAAAACCTTCGGTCGAAGAATACACCAAATTTAATGTTGTAGGGAAATCTTTAAACCATGCAGATGGGATACTGAAAGTTACCGGGGAAGCAAAATATACCGGTGATTATAAACTACCGGGGATGGTTTTTGCCCGGATATTGCGACCGCCCTCACATGGTGCAAAACTTACGTCAGTTGATTTATCCGGAGCCGAAAAGATTAAAGGAGTAAAAATTGTCCGCGACGGCGACTTTATTGCTGTGCTTCACGAAAACCGTGATATGGCCGATCAGGCCATTGTGAAGATCAATGCTGAGTATTCGTTTAAAGAAATGCCGGTGAATGATAAAACCATTTATGACTGGATGCTGAAAGCCGATTCAAGCGTAAACGAAATAAGATCAAACGGAGACCTGAAAACGGGAGAAAAGCTTTCGGAAAAAATAGTTGAATCCGAGTTTCATGATCCGTATGTGGCACATGCTGCGATCGAAACTCATTCGGCACTGGCACAACTCGAAGGGGATAAGATGACGGTATGGGCTTCGACTCAATCACCTTTTGGTTTACAGGAAGATATTGCCGGTGAGCTTGGCATGCCGCTCGAAAAGGTAAGAGTTATCACCCCATTTGTTGGCGGAGGTTTTGGCGGTAAAGGAGCATCCGGACAAGGAATCGAAGCTGCTAAACTCGCAAAGCTTTCGGGTAAGCCGGTGATGTTGGTCTGGACCCGCGACGAAGAGTTTTTCTACGATACCTTTCACCCGGCAGGTGTGATTAAGATTAAATCAGGAATGGACAATAAAGGCATAATAAAACTCTGGGATTATAACATTTATTATTCCGGGTCAAGAGGATCCGAAACTATTTACGATGTTCCGAATGCCAGGACTACCCAATACAGGCGGAATAAAAATGCACCGACGGTCCATCCCTTTGGCACCGGCGCATGGCGCGCTCCTAATAACAATACTAATACCTTCGCCAGGGAAACACAAATCGACATTATGGCTGCCGCTGCGGGTATTGACCCGCTCGAATTCAGGCTGAAAAACCTTAAGGATGAGAAAATGATAGCCTGTCTGAAAGCGGTTGCCGGGAAATTCGGATATGTTGCCGGAAAGCTTCCGAGTGGCCGCGGAATAGGTATTGCCTGTGGTACGGATGCCGGATCATGGGTGGCGCATATGGCTGAAGTTAAAGTTGATAAAACTACCGGAAAGGTTGAGGTAATCCGGATTGCCTGTGCCCAGGATATGGGACTTTGTGTGAATCCCGAAGGTGCTACCATTCAGATGGAAGGCTGTATCACTATGGGATTGGGATACACTTTAATGGAAGAAGTGTTTTTTGAAGGGGGCAAGATAAACCATAAGAATTTCGATTCGTACGAAATACCGCGTTTTTCGTCGCTTCCCAAAATTGAAACCGTAATCCTCGACCGACAGAACCAGGCGCCTCAGGGTGGGGGCGAACCAGCCATTATAGCCATTGGTGCAGTAGTTGCCAATGCAATTTTTGATGCCACTGGTGCCAGGTTGTACCGTTTGCCAATGACACCCGAAAGAGTGCTTGAAGCTCTCAAAAAGATCTGATATATCAGTTGCTAATTCGTTTCAAGTAACAATACTTTGGACGACAGTGAGCGAAAATCAGCAGTAGTTTTCAAATTTAGCCTGCCAAACCAAAAGACTCTTCCTGAGCCTTTTGATGAAAATTTATTTTACTAAAGAAATCATTAAATGCAGGATAAAACACGAAACCTTCTGAAAAAGATTGGGATATACTTGGGTATATTAATAGCCTCAGTAATTCTTTTGCTCGTCTTTTTCTTTTTTCTGGTGTATTTCGGGGTATTTGGCAAGTTGCCGGATAAAAAGGAACTGGCCGACATCAGTAACGAAGAGGCTTCGCTGGTGTACTCTGCTGATAATGTTCTGATCGGGGAATTCTTTGCTGAGAACCGCACCAACATTCGCCGGGAGGATATTCCTGTTCACCTTAAAAATGCACTTATTGCCACTGAAGATAAGCGGTTTTTTAGTCATAAAGGCTATGACACCCGGAGCTATTTCCGCGTTTTCCTGAAAAGTATTATGCTGGGCGATAAAAGCGGAGGCGGAGGCAGTACCTTAACCCAGCAACTGGTTAAAAACCTTTATGGGCGCAATGATTACGGAATTATAAGTATGCCGGTCAACAAAATTAAGGAAATTATTATTGCCACCCGTATTGAAAATGTTTATACCAAAGATGATCTTTTGTTGCTGTATCTCAACTCTGTGCCTTTTGGCGATGATGTTTACGGGGTTGAAACAGCGGCTCACCGGTATTTTAATAAACCGGCGCGCAAATTACGCATCGAAGAATCGGCTGTGCTGGTAGGTTTGCTGAAAGCCAACACTTATTTCAACCCGCGGCTTAATCCCGAAAATTCGCTTGCACGACGGAACATGGTTTTCAAACAGATGGAGAAGGAACATTACATTACTCCTCAGGAAGAAGCGCGATTACGGCAATTACCCATCAGGCTTAACTATGAAAACGTAACCACGGAATCACCTGCCGGTTATTTTGTGCATCAGGTTAAAACAAAGATACTGGAGCTTATTAAATCCGTAAAGAATAATGAGGGCAATGATTATAACCTGGAAAAAGATGGATTGAAAATTTACACTACCCTGAACATGCATGTTCAGGAACTGGCCACGGAAGCGGTAAAAAATCATCTGGCCGCCATGCAGCCTTTGCTCGACAGGGAAATTGAACGGTCGGCTGTTAAAAGGCAATGGTTTAAAAAACAGAAACAAAATTCTGCATCGCCTGAAGATGATCTGAAAAAGAGGAAAGTTGAGCTTTTCGGCTGGAATGGTCTTAAAACCCAAAACATCAGTAAGTTCGACAGCTTATGGTATTATTATAAATTACTTAATGCTGCCGTGCTAATAACCAATCCTAAAAACGGAGATGTAATTACCTGGATAGGCGGCAATCAATTCAATACCCTGCCTTTCGATATGGTTATGTCGCACCGGCAGATTGCATCGGCTTTTAAGCCTTTTTTATATGCCACAGCACTCGAAAATGGTTTTGCACCTTGCACTTATCTCGAGAATGAAGTTAACAAATATCCCGGCTACGAGGATTGGGAGCCTCAGAATTATAACCGGGAATCAACTCCCGACAGTACTGTTGCATTGTGGTATGCCCTGGCCCATTCGATGAATCTGCCTACGGTTGATTTGTTTTTTAAAGTTGGAAGAGATAACCTGATTAACACCTGTAACCGTTTAAAATTTCCAAAGTTTACCACCGATGCGCCATCCATTGCACTGGGATCGCTTGATTTATCGCTTTATGAAATTGTGAAAGCATATGCCGCTTTCGCAGATAAGGGCGAGATGAACGAGTTGGTCATGATTACTAAAATCACTGATGCGAATGGGAAAATCCTGTTTACACGAAAATCTCCGGAACCGGAAAGGGTATTTACTCCTGAAATTTCCGAAATGATAACCGCCATGCTTCAGGAAGCCATTAACCAGGGAACGGGAACAAGGATACGTAGCACCTATGGAATACGCTCAGCACTCGCCGGGAAAACCGGAACAGCTCAAAACTATTCGGATGCCTGGTTTATTGCCTACACGCCTGATCTGGTTTTAGGAACCTGGGTTGGCGCGCGCACACCCGACATTCATTTCTTTAGCGGCAATGGTTCTGGCTCGGCACTGGCTTTGCCGATTATTGCCACCGTTATTAGTGGAATTGAAAATAATGCTGAACTACGAAATAAATATCTAACGCCTTTCCAGCTCCCCGACGACGCTTATACTTTCCTGCAATGCGATCCATACAAGCAGCTTGGAGTAAAGGGGTTTTTTAACCGCTTGTTTGGCGGAGGTTCAAAAAATGATTCTGAAACAAAGGATAAGAATGGTAAAAATGATAAGGGTGTGAAATCATTTTTCAAAAAGATATTTAAAAGTGAATAGGAATATCCTTATCCACCTTGTTGCGTTAGCACTTTATGAGCCTTGCGCTTTTTTACGGTCTTTTTCTGGTATTTATCAGATAGCACACTGATACTTCCATCCACTTCCATAATGGCAAGGTCAACATCTTTTACAGACTTAACCCCGTGTTCGCGAACCGCCTCCATAAGTTCGTCGGTACTGATTTTTGCCCTCCTCATATGCTCATCCAGGATTTTGCCCTGGTAAACCAGCATGGTTGCGTCACCCTGAACAATCTTTCCAAACTGAGGAAAGCGGTATTGCAGGTACTTCAGCATGTAATTGACAACGAATAATGTAGTTGCAGCCACCAGTCCGCCGCTGAGCGAAGAGTCAGGTCCGACCATGGAATTCTGCACTGCATTGCTGATCAGCAGGATAAAAACCAGGTCGATCACGGATAGCTGCGCCAGTTCTTTCTTTCCAAAAATGCGAATGGCAATAACTATGAAAAGATAAACTGCCAGGGTGCTGCCTATGATACGGATATAATTGTTGGTAAGGAGTTCGTGCATAAAACCGGAATTTGTTATGGAATGATATTCATGATGATTACCAATGATAATCACACAAAAATACTAATAAAATAAGGGTTTGTTATAGCGCGTAATTTGTTGTCAATCGTGTCAGCGTTATTAGAAATTAATAAAAAAATCAAGCTAAAAGAATCAAATGTCAGTTGTCGAAATTTTCTCAAAATTTTGAAAATTTTCGAGAAGGACAGTCAATTTGAGTTGTCAAACCAAACTGTCGCACCGAACTTTCAATACATACTGTCAAGTCTCACTGTCAAAACATACTTGGGCAATAAAATTGTTCTTCAAAACAATGAACGAAAGTATGTCTCAATATACTGATTATCTTTCGTTTGGAGTGATTGACATTATTCATAATCTATTTAGAAAACTAGTTACCCAAACGAATCTTATATCCTGTTGAAAGGCTGAATGTGTTTGTTCGTGGAGGTTGTTTTTGGTTCACAATCGATAATGCATATTCATAAAGTAAATCAATTTTAATTTCTCCTTTTTTAAGAAAAGGGATATTAATTCCCCCGCCAACACAAAAGCCGACATCCCATAGGTTGTAATTACTCATGTCTAAATTCATTTTTGAATCATATTTTTCTCCGTTCCATGTTGTAATCGTTCTTTGTGTTGATTTGAGTAAATATCCTATATATGGCCCCCCACTTAAAAAAATATGATTGCTACTCAAAGGATGGTATTCCATAAGGATAGGTAAATTCAAGTAATTATAAGAAATATAACTCTTGGAATCAGGTAATAAAAATCCATTTTCATCGGTTAAATATCCCTTTTGTTTTGTGCCTTTTTGTGCCAATTTGATTTCTGGTTTAAATACAATTTTTTGGGATAACTTATATTCGATTGATGTTCCAATAAGATAGCCAAGTTTATATTGCATCCCATTAAAATCTTGTGCATTAGAAAGAGTTACACCTATTTTTGGAGTGACTGCAGTAATTTGGCTTAACAAGGTAAGTTTGCATAAGATGAACAGGATTAAGAAAATTTGCTTTTTCATATGTAGTGATGTTTAGATTATTGAGTTTATTGTTTTACCTAATTTATAATAAAAAAGAAAAGAGTTTCAAGTTTAATTTAGTATTCAATTGGTCTCTATCATTATGCGCTATAACAGTTCATTAATGATCAATTGTACAAGTCGTAATAACTGTCAATTTAGCGAATCCGGATTTCACCAGCAATTATAAGTGCCCCTACAACCTTCTGATATCTTACCCTTTTCGATCAGGAGTTTAATCAGAACGGTGTACACTCCATTTCCCTGGAGCCAATGCGTGCAGGGCTTGATCCCCCGGGAGCTTTACTGAATAAGCTGAATTCGTCAAATTCAAAAACCAGTGATATTTCGTGTGATGCGCGGCCTGCCGTGCGAAGTTCAGTAATCAGATAATCATAGGTGTACATGATTTTTACACGCGAATCCTTACTCCAGGGCGCATTGATGCCTACCTGGAAGATAGCATCCTTCGCTTCGAAAAAGTTGAAATCCTGGTTGCGGAACCAGATGCCGAAATAAACAGATGACTTTAGTACATTCATACCTATGGTGTACGTTGAGAATTCAGCCTGCTTTTCGTATTGAAAAGCAGGATTGAATTTAAACCCGGTATTATTGCGGTATGCCTTGTAGGATGAGGAACGTCCCTGGTCCATTGCCAGCACCAGATCGCCGGTGATCACAAGTTTGCGTGGCAAAGGCGAATTGAGGCCCAGGAACGATTCATTAGGGGTAAAAACATGGTGGACAGCCGCCCCCAGCGTACCCTGTATGCCCGAAAACCGTGATCCCGATTCGATAAAACGATATACGCCTCCTACCGAGAAATCGGGGTAAGAAACACGGTTTGAGGAAGGCGCTTCAAATGCCGATTGGTAAATATTGCCGTAACGCGCATGAAGCTGATCGGAGAAAACCAGGTCGCTCCAGTTTACTGATTTCTGTGCATACGAAACCATAAATCCCATCTGGGCAACCATATTATCATACAACGGAATACGGGCAGCAGTTCCTATGCCTACATTGGTGGATTTTATCATGCCGGTACCGGCTCTGTCCGACGAAACCAAAAGCCCAAGTCCGCCTGAACCCGGTATTTTGCGCTCAGCCATATCCATCGAAAAAGTATAGGTTTTAAAATCAACAGGCAAACCCGTCCACTGGTCACGGTAGTTAAAACGTGCCCGCATACCGGGATTAAGGCCGATATATCCCGGGTTATAATAAATGGGGTTATTATAAAACTGCGAAAAGCTGGGATCCTGTGCTTTTAGCTGGCCGTAACCTGCTGTTAAAAAAAGCAAAAGCATTGCCTTAATTACACGGACTGTATATGAATTGCTTGTTTTCATAAGTTTTCTATAAGTCACTATTTTAATAAAATAACTGTGCCAAAGGCTTTATCCGAAAGGCCACTGTTGTTTCCAATATTCTGGCCTTCCCAAACCGAGTCATCCTTAAATACCGCAGAAGCTTTCCATATATAAACTCCTATCGGCATATTTTCTCCCAAAAATTTCCCATCCCATCCTTCAGTAGGCTGCCCATCAATCACTGCCTCCGAACTCCAGATTATCTGACCCCATTTATTGAAAACTTCAATCTTATACGATTTAAGATTCACTCCTGCAGGCTTAAACACAGTAAGTTTGCTTGAGGGATTATTGGGTGAGAATGCAGTGGGAATATAAAGTCCCTTGAAAAGAAGGTTATAAGGTTTTTTAATTGTATCGGGGCAATTGAGCGAATTGAACGAAACAAGACTTATAACATATTCTCCGTCAGCGGTATAGGTTGCAACCGGATTCTGATCCGAAGAATAAGTGCCATTCCCAAAGTCCCATATATACTTTGTGGCATCCTGCGATTCGTTGTTCAATAGTAGCCTTCCCTGCTCATTTTCATAATTCCCGGTAAAGGTAAATGCACTCTGCGGGCTTTGATTTACAGTAGTTTTGCGGGTTACGTTGGATAGACATCCGTCAGCATCTGTTAAGGTTAACATAACTGTATGGCTACCTGCCTGCGTGAAAATTAATACAGGGTTTTGAACTGTGTCGAATTTAAGGAAGCCATTCGGGCCTGAAATATCCCATTGCCACGATACTAACCGGGCATCGCCTTCCTGCGATTCATCTTTTATTACAACAGGGTTTTCGGTACAGGCATTCGTTATGCTCAAATCGGCAACGGGCAGTTTATTTACAATCACAAGGTTTCGTGCCGTATCGCCGCACCCAATCGTATTTACAGCAATCAATTGAACGGTATATTTTCCTGTCGCAGGATAAGAGTATTTAGGCTGAACGGCTGATGAAATATCGGGTGTAGTTGCCGGATTATCAAATATCCATCCGTGGGAAGCTATTGGTGAACCAGGAGAAGTTGATGTGTTGGTAAACAAGGTTTCCTGACCAAAACAGGTGATTCCTGTTGTAAACCCTGCTAACGGACCTTGTTTTATTTCAACTTTCATTGTGGTTGAGTCGGGAATCAGAATGCCTTCAATCCGGGCTTCAATGCGCAATTTAACATTGTAAATTCCTGATGAAGCGAAAGTATGTACTGGATTTGTCTGGTTCGATCCTGTGCTTCCATCTCCGAAATCCCAATACCTCAAATCAATAGTTCCATTATTGATATAGGTAAGATCGTTAAAATGAGTAGGCAGTCCTTCGCAAACAGTGTCGGCTGAAAAAACAACCAAAGGTGAGGCAATAATAGTAAGGGTTTTGGTAACGGTATCGACGCAGGTATTTATACTTTGGGCAACCAAAGTTACGTTGTAGCTGCCTCCCAGGTTGAAAACATGAAGAGGGTTCTTACTTGACGATGTGTTGTCGGCTCCTGATGTAGGGTTGCCAAAATTCCAGTCCCACGACAGAAGTGCTCCACCCCCAAACACCTGTGTAAGATCACTAAACTGAACAGCTGAACCGGCTGCAACCGGATCCGTAAATTCGAAATTTGCAGATGGTGATTGCTTTATGGTAATTGGGTAACTAACTGATGATGTGCATCCTTCAGAGTTCTGAATAGTGAGTTTAACAGAATATTTTCCGCTGTTGATGTAGGTGTGATCCACATTCGGATTATCAGGATGCAGAACGGTTTGTGTATTCCCATCGCCAAAGTCCCAGTCCCACTTAACTATATATCCGGTGGAAGTAGATGCCAGCTCATTGAAATGGACGATTGTACCTGTACAATTCAGATCGCCGGCATTAAAATTGGCAAGAGGCGGAGGACTGATTGTGATTTCTTTGGATATGAAGTTTTCACATCCCGTAATATCAACAACCTGAAGTACAACGGTATAAGTTCCTGATGCCGGGAAAAGATGCGCTGCATCCCGATCGTTATCATCTTCCCCATCGCCAAAGTCCCAATGCCAGGTACTTATTGAATCAAAATTCATCGTTTTGCTGTCGGGTGCGAAATTTACATACTCATTCAGGCATGTTTTGGAATGCGTAAAATCAACTGCCGGAGCATTGCGAATGAATACCGGTTTAATAATGGTGGAAGAGCAGTTATTAAAATTTACAATGGTGAGACTAACGTTATAAGTCTTATTCCCCTCGCTGAAACTATGATCAGGATCCTTAAGTGCGGATGAGTTATTTACCCCGGTGCCCGGATCGTCAAAATCCCATTTCCATGAAATTACTTTACCGGCACCATTCGACAGGGAAGCATCAACGAACGTTACCAACGATTTTTCGCATGGATGCAAAAACTGGAAATTGGCAATAGGCGCTGGTAAAAGGGTAACTTTAGTAGTAAAGTCGTTGGTACAGCCAAACGAATTGGTAATGGTAAGTGTAACAGCAAAAGTTCCTGCTTTGGCAAATAAATGTAAAACGTTGGGGTTGTCAGGGAAATTAACAGTTTCAGAAGGACTTCCATCGCCAAAATCCCATACCCATTTGCTCACATTCCCGCTTCCGGGAATTGAAAGGTTATTGAACTGAACTGAAGAACCTGTGCATACCGGCGTATTAAACGAAAAGAACGCAACCGGCTGCTGACTCAATGTCAGGGTCATGTCGTCGGTAACAATATTTTTACATCTATCCGATATAGTCAGCGTTAGAACAACACTACCTGCAACCATATCAGCCGGGCTGGGGAAATAGGTTGAATTAAGTTGATACTGATTTCCAAACGAACCGTTTCCTGAGGTTGACCATGAGTTGTTTACTGCAAAATTGGCTGCTCCATGAGTAAGTGCAAACGGAACAAGTCCGCATCCAGTTTCATCAGGCCCGGCAAAGGCGGTAGGTATCTCTACTGTAATTGTAACGGAATTGGTAAACACTTCCTGGTTGGTGTTGCAATAACTGTCCTTTTGAACTAACCTGTAGCTTTGTGATGTAAATAGGGCAGGAGGAGTGTATGTCAAAGAAGTGGCCAGGTTAATATCATCCCATATGTTTGTTGCTGACAACAGTTGCCACTGGTAGCTATAATCTCCGCTTCCACCCAACGCGATGGTTCCGTTAAGTGCCTCCGGGACAGCTCCATAGCAAATTGTCTGATCAGTACTGGCAGTTCCTGCAAGTAGCTGTTTATGAACCGTAATGATAACTATGTTGGTCGAAACAGTCTGTTCGGGAGTACAATATGTATCTTTTTGCTGTAGCTGGTAAAAGGTTGTTTCTGTCAACGAAGCAGGTGAATAATTGAGTGAAGTACCGCCCGATACAACATCAAACCAGGTAATTCCACCGTTAGAGGAAAATTGCCATTGATAAACGAACAAACCACTCCCTCCTGTCGGAAAAGTGGACGACAGCATTGCCGGGGTTTCGCCGTAACAGATTGTCTGGTTTGCACTGGCAAGGCCGGCAACCAGTTGATTATGCACAGTTATAGTCACTATATTGGTAAATACTGACTGGTAAGGTGTGCAATAGGTATCTGATTGTTTCAGTTGGAACGAAGTTGTCTCTGATAGCGAAGCGGATGCATAAGTAAGAGATTTGCCTCCCGATACAACGTCAGTCCAAGTAATTTCCCCATCTGTTGAATATTGCCACTGGTAAGTGAACCGCATACTGCCGCTGCCTCCCGAAGGTTCGGTGGCTGTAAGCGGTGCGGGAGTTTCGCCATAACAGATCGATTGATCGGCACCGGATATTCCTGCAATTAATTGTTTGTTCACGGTGATGGTTATAGTGTAAGTGGTTGCAACCTGGTTCGGGGAACAGTAGGTATCAGTTTGTTTTAGCCTGAATAAAGTCGTACTTAATAATGAACCGGGTGAATAAGTTAGCGAAGTTCCTCCGGAGGAAACATCCGCCCAGTTTGTGCCTCCATCGGTCGAAAACTGCCATTGATAAGCAAATGTTCCGCTGCCACCACCGGGTAAAGTGGCCGAAAGTAACGCTGGTGTTTCGCCGTAGCATATAGTTTGATCGGGACTTACTGTACCTGCTACCAGTTGATTATGAACTGTGATGGTAACTGTATTGGTAACAACCACCTGATCAGGACAAAAAGAATCAGTTTGTCGGAGCCTGTAAGAGGTTGTAATCAGAAGGGCTGGCAACGAAAGATTCAGTGCTGAGCCTCCTGATGCCAAATTCGCCCAGTTTGTACCTCCATTGGTCGAATATTGCCACTGATAATCAAAACTGCCGCTGCCGCCTGATGGTTTTGTAGCCGACAATGTAACCGGTGTTTCTCCGTAGCAGATGGTTTGATCGGCAGCCAATGTACCTGCAACCAACTGGTCATAAACTGTAACCTTTATCGGGTTAGTGAAAACAACATCATCGGGCGAACAATACGGATCAGTCTGCTGAAGTTTGTACGAAGTTGTACTAATTAAAGGCCCGGTGGAATAAGTAAGGGTATTGCCTCCGGCTGAAACGTTAGTCCAGGAGGTTTCTCCATCGGTCGAAATTTGCCATTGGTATGCAAAATTAGTGCTTCCACTTCCTCCCGAAGGCTCATCAACGGTAAGCAGGGCAGGCGTTTTGCCATAGCAGATTACCTGGTTTGTACTTGTGTTACCTGCCTGCAGAAGTTTGTGCACAGTGATAGTTACCGTGTTGGTTGAAACAACTTGTTCAGGGGAGCAATAGGAATCCGTTTGTTGCAGTCTGTAATAGGTTGTAACAGTGAGAGCCCCGGGGGAATATTCCAGTAAATTTCCACCTGATGGAACATTAGTCCAGGGATCGGCATCGGTCGAATACTGCCATTGATAGGAGAAATTTGAATTCCCACTTCCACCCGTCGGTTCATTTGCGGATAGTTTACCCGGAGTTTCTCCGTAACAGATCGTTTGATTCGAACTGGCAACGGCTGGTTTTAGCTGCTCATACACTGTAATAGTAACGGTGTTGGTAGTTACAGTTTCGTCAGGAGTACAATATGTATCGGTTTGAAGAAGCTTGAATGAGGTATTAACCGTTAATGGCCTGGGCGAATAGAACCTGAAATCTCCGCCTGAAGGAACATTTTCCCACGTAGTTCCGCTATTGGTTGAAAACTGCCACTGGTAAATTAGGTTTGTCGTGTCGCTTCCACCGGTAGGAAGTCCGGCAATTAACTTTGTGGGAGTTTCTCCGTAACAAATCGTCTGATCTGATCCTGCGGTTCCAAAATACAATGGATTGAGAATACGGATACTGATATTGTCAGCCAGATCAGGACAAGGACTGGCATTGGTTGAAGTTAACGTTAAAACTACAGTGGTTCCCGTTTCGCTGACATCAGGATGATATAACGTTGATAAATTATTAATATTTTCAAAGGTTCCAAGGCCTCCTGACCATACGCCGGTGTTGGTTCCGCCGCTTACAGATCCGGTGAGAGTTACCGCTGAATTTTCACACACCACCTGGTCGGCACCGGCATTCACAATGGGCGCCTGCAAATGAATGGTAATATCAGAAGTGGTGGAGAATCCCGCACAAATACCGGTTCCCGTGGCAGTAAGTGTTAAAGTAACTATTTTGTTCAGTTTATCCGCCTCAGTAAAAGTATAGATTGGCGTAAGGCTATTCGGGTCCGAAAAATTCGAACCGGTCGGATTGGTTGGGCTTGTCCATTCAACTGATGAGTATTCGGTTGCTTTACCATTCAATTGTACATTTATGGCTGGCGGACTGCAAATCGGATCGGTAACAATGCCGGCATCAGCAGTAGGCTGCGGATGAACCTGGGCTATTCCATTCATAATGGTATCGCATCCAAATTCGTTGGTTGCTTTTATTTTATAGCTTCCGGCGGGTTGAGAAGTGGTAAACCAGAATTCTCCCGCTGCGGCGGCAACATGGATTTCGGGCGGCATCAAACTTGTACCATCCGAATGTAATAATTCATATGTCGAATTCAAATCCGAACCATCGAGGCCGATCAAAGCCGGTTCGCACGATCCCTGTCCGGTAGGCAGAATAGTATAAACTTTATTCGGATACACTAAAACAGTTCCCTGCATGGTTGTAAGGCAGCCGTTAGCAGTTTTTGCCTCAACTCTATAATTACCCGCTGCATTCTGGGCTTGAAAATATAATTTTTCGCCTGCTGCAGTGCCGGTAATAACCTGCCTGATGCCATAGGTATCATGCAATAAAGTATAGATAACTCCTGCCTCGGAGCCATTCAGAAATAAATTTGCAGGCGGGCATAAAGGTCCCGAGGGTAAAAGTGTGTATTTTAAAGGCTCAGGATATATTTGAAGCGAACCAAGCATATTATTCCAGCACTCATACTTACCGGCATAAACAAATTGTGCCCTAACAGTATAAATACCTTCCTGGGTTTGGATTCCAAAGTCAATAACGCCATCCGAAGCGTCATCCGTCTTTACAAGTGTATTGCCATTCCTGTACAAATAATAGGTTGCTTTTTGATCAAAATTATCCAGGGTAATAGTTACCGGTGGACAGGCTGTGCCTTGCGGCACCATATTATATGCCTGTGGTTCAGGATGAATGGTTGTACTTCCCGTCATCCACGAAATGCAATTGGTAACCGGATTAACAGCCTTTATCCGGTAAACACCCGGATCAATCACCTGGCCAAAGCTGATTTTACCCCCGGTGCAATATACAGGATCCGATATTATTGATTTTTTTTGAATCGGGCCTTTTTTCGCCGGTACGAAATCCAGGTAATAAGCAATTTCATTCTGGCAATTATCCAGGGTAATTTCAGTTCCCGGACAACCTTCAACCGGCGACATTACAAAAACTGTCGGCAGAGGACTGATAACGATACTCTGATTAAAAAAAGGTATCTCGCAGTCGGTTAACTTGTTTTTCGCATGTACGCGGTATGTACCGGCAACTGTAGGTTTGCTAAAACAAACTGATCCTCCGTTGGCATCCCCTTCCACTTCAGGTCCGAATGGAAGATTGTTCAGCCACAGTTGGTAGGTTATTCCGGGTTCGGAACCATCCAGGCATAATGTAGTTCCTTCGCACAATACGCCGCCGGGCGAAACAGGGAATTGCTTTATCTCCGGATTAACATGGAAACTGCCAAGCATTACTCTTTCGCATCCGGTTATCAGGTTCACGGCAGTAACGGTATAAATTCCCGCATCTTTTACCTCGTTAAACGCCAGGAGGCCAGCGGCTCCGGTTCCGGCTTTTATCTCTACAGGAATAGTATTTCCATTTAATATCAGCCTGTAACTTATACCGGCTTCGGAACCGCTTAATAAAGGAATAACCGGGGCACAGTGCTCACCGTTTTGAGAAGTAAAATTGAATATTTGAGGCAGATTGTTGATGGTGATCTGACACATCCCTTTCATGGTAGCAGATTGTCCGTTTATCGGATTAGTTGCTATCACTGTATATGACCCTACAGTGGCAATGCCTGGCCAGTCGATTAGTGATCCGGCACCGAGTTTCATGGGGGAGATAAATGTGCTACCTCTGTATAATCTGTATTCCATGCCAGCTTCCGACCCATCGAGAGAGATCGTAGCTGATTGTCCTTTGCAGAAAGGAGTTGGACATATCAGTTGATAATCAGTTGGTTTGCTGTTAACAATATACTGATATATGGTTGGAGACCCCAGGCATTTGTCGCCATTGGCAGCCAATACATAAGGTGTTACGCTATAGGCTATCGTACATGAGGACGGTGCTCCCGCTAATAGTGTAATGATTTGCTTCCCAAGAGTAGGGGAGTCGCCTTCAAGTAATTGAGGTTCAACAAACCCCTTGCAACCCGATTCAGGATCAAATTTCCAAAGAAATCCTGCATTCGAAACGTTTGAATTAAAATTAACCGCTACCGACTCGAAACCACTGACTACAGTCTGTTTCATAAATGAGTTGATTACCTGCGCTTCAGGTTTAA
>JBBSDG010000025.1:0-22177 GCA_038249635.1 Bacteroidales bacterium
CATTGATGTCAATTTTGGAGATGTAAAAACTTGGGCTTTCTCTTTCGACCTGAACAATCCAACCACCCGACATGAAGAACTTGGCGCTGTAATTACAGCAAAAAAAGAAACCAACGGTGGAAATTACTCATCACAGAATGCACGTTACGACTGGCAAACATTCAACCATTTTTCTAACATGAGCGAAGCGGATTATGGGGTAACCGTTTCGAACCTCGATTGCAGTTTCTTTAAATTGGGTAGAAGTTCGGTTTACACCTTAGACGAAGATGCATCACAATTAAGCGCACTTGCTGGTGGACAGGTTGATAAAAAATGGGAAGATGGCGGTTATCTGGGCTTTCCGAACCAGAATGGCGAAACCAGCTTTCATTACAACTTTGCGCTATCCACTCACCAGACTGGTTTTGATGCCGTTGGTTCAATGAAGTTTTCGCTGGAACACCAGAACCCATTGCTAACTGGTGAAGTTTCGGGAGGCAAATCGGCTTCAAAACGAAACGAGTATTCGTTGCTAACAGTTTCTGACCCTAATGTGCTGCTTTGGAGTGTAAAACCTTCGGAAGAAGGCATAGAAAATGGTTTAATAACGCGTTTCTGGAACATAGGTTCATCAAAATCAAATCCTGAAATAAAACTAAGTTATAACATTGGCAGTGCCTGGAAAACAACACACATCGAAACCAATGAGAAACAATTAAATCCCACAAACGGAACGCTTTCGATAAGTTTAAACCCATATCAGATCAATACGTTCAGGCTTTTGCCGGAAACAAAATAGGATGAATGGCAAAAAAGTAAATCTGATTGAATTCCCCGATTTTAAACGGTCGGTAGAGGTTCGGATCAACAAAAAATAATGAATATGAAGGAAACATTAGATAGAGGTCAAAATGAAATTGGACGCCGCACATTTCTGAAACTGGCTGGTGCAGGATCGGCAGTTGCATTTTTACCTGCTTCGTTAGTTTGGGCAGGACAGGTTACTGGAACGTTCTCAGAAAAAGCTATTCCGACGGTTACAAGCGAAATATTACCCAGCCAGATGGGAACTACTAGCGTTCACGAACATATTCCGCTAAATTTTGAGCCAGGGCATCGGGCCAAAAGCATGGCTTTTGCCATTAGCGAACTGAAGAAAGCGAAAGAAAATGGTTTGCAAACAATCATCGAGGTAAGTCCAACCCGCGATGCGGCCGGTATTCGCGAGGTTTCACTTGCTACGGGCGTAAATGTGGTATGCTGTACTGGCTATTATGTACTTACCAAAGAACAGCAATCACTCACTGTTGAAGAATGCGAAAATCACATGATCAGTGAAATTGAAGAAGGAATTCAGGGTACAAGTATCCGTCCGGGGGTAATCAAAGTTGCAGCCAAAGGATTGCCCATTACTCCGGCAGAAAAAAATGTACTGATCGCAGCAGCTCATGTGCAAAAGCGATACAAGCTGCCCATTTGCACCCATGCCGTGAGCGGTTGTGCCGAACAACAGCAGATTCTGGATGAGGCTGGCGCCGATCTTAACCATGTTTATTTCTCGCATGTGGAAGCAACGTTTGGCTGGAGCGGCCGAAAAGTGGAGCAGGAAATCGATTATCTTGAAAGTGTAGTCAAAAAAGGAAGTATGCTAAGTTTTAATAACTTCGGAAACTGGAACCATACCAAACCCGAAGACCTTGCGTTAATCATTCGAGAGTTGACAAAGCGTGGTTACGACGACCGCATGGTGGCCACGATGGACCTGACATGGTCGTTCGAAAACGACGATCTGAAAATACTTTGGGGCGACACAAATGATGACGGTAACGACCGTACTTATTCCTATTTGCTTCGAAAAGCTGTTCCCTGGATGAAAGAGACTGGGGTGCAGGAAAAGTCAGTCGGAAAAATTTATTTTGGATAATCCCCGGCGGATTTTTTCATGGTAAATGTATAATCTGTAAAATGGTACATCGAAAGTCCTTTAATTAAAAAAACATGATTACTCAAATGAATAAAATAATTACGCTTTTGACGGTGATCACTTTGCAGTCTTTTAATGTTTTGAACGCACAACCCATTAAACGAATTTATCTGGCGCCCGATGACCACACCGATTATATGTGGACTTCTACAGAAGATGGTTATCGCAAAGCATTTCTGGAAACACTCGATTACTATATCAAACTCAACGATTCAACAGCCAACGAACCTTATGAGTATCAAAGCAAGTGGAATTGCGATGGTTCGATCTGGGTTTACGAATACGAAAAAAACCGTAGCAAGGAGCAGTTTGACCAATTGATCCGGCAGATCAAGGCGGAGAAAATTACAGTGCCATTAAATACTGTTGCCAATCTGATGGGCATTGCACCATTGGAAGCGACCCTGCGTGACATGTATTACGCCGGATCATTGGAACGCCGATATGGTCTGAATCTGGAGTTGGCAATCAACATGGAAGACCAGGTTTTGCCCTTGGGGCTGTCGTCGCTTTGGGCAGGGGCAGGCGCCAAATATTCGTGGCGAGGCGTGTGCGCATGTGCCAGCAAAGTTGCAGGGTTAGACAATCGTCCACATGAGGTTTATTGGTACAAAGGTCTTGACGATCAAAAAATACTGATGAAGTGGTATTCGGTCAATCCATCAATGATAACAAACCGTAAGGAATACCGATATAATCTCGGGGACTATCTTGAAGCCAGTAACCAGCCCAACGCGATTATTGATCTGAAAGACCTGATGAAGGATACCAAGCACTATCCTTACCAGATTGCAGGTGCTTTTGGTAAAGGTGGCGACGATCTTCAAACCCTCACCAATCGCTTCCCGAAAATTGCACGGCAATACTCCGACCCGGAATATCAGGTGATTGTTTCGAACGAAATTGATTTTTTCCGAGACATGGAGAAAAACTACGGCGATAAATTGCCGGAGGAAACTATTTCGTGGGGAAGCACCGAGTGGGGAAATAGCGTAGCTTCTTTGGCTGAAGTTTCTGCATCAGTAAAACGCTCCATTGAAAGATTGCGCACTGCTGAAGCCATTTATACTTTGGTGGCATTAATAGATAAAACCTTTGCGACCGATTTGGCCGAGATGAAGCAAAAAGCATGGATGGCCTGCGGATTGTATTTCGAGCACGACTGGACTTCCGATGGCCCCATTACCCGGAAACAACGCGCTGACTGGCAACGCAAAATAGCCGCACAGTTAAATGGTTATGTGGATACACTGTATAATCGGTCACTTTCTCGATTTGGAGAAATGGTCACTAAATCTGCCCAAAGTCAAGAGTCATTTTTTGTATTTAATCCGCTTAGCTGGTCAAGAACTGATTACAGCGACTTTGAATACAACGGTTCGCGCGATATTGCAGTAACCGACCAGATCTCCGGCATGGACGTTCCTTTTCAGTTCATTGAAAAAAAAGGAAAAAGCTTTTTGCGGATTTTGGCTAGTGATATTCCTTCTCTGGGCTACAAATCATTCAGCATAGCGAAAGGAAAAAATCCTATTCATTCTGAACTTGCCGCAAAAGTAACCGATGGGGTGATTGAAAATGACTATTACAAGATAACCGCTACTGCACAGGGAACAATTATCAGCCTGATCGACAAAAAGAACAACAACCGCGAATGTGTAAGTCCAGTAAATAAACTGTATGCTAACGACCTAGGCTCCGGAAACAACAAAGCCCCTTTAAACGACCAGCCTCTACGGGTTGAAAATGCTGGTCCGGTTTCAGTAACATTAGTGGCAGAATCGTATAAGCCGGTAAAACACATATCAAAAATCACGCTGTTCAAACACAGTGATCGCATTGAGCTTGAAAATTACCTGATTCAGAATGTGGGCGAAAAGCCGGTGACCTATTCGTTTTCGTTTAACCTTGAAAATCCTGAAATATGGCACGAAGAAGCCGGGGCTATCCTGAAAGCCAAACCGGTATCGGAAGGTGGCCATTATGCCGAAAAGATTTGCCGGTTGGATTGGCTGGCTCTGAACCATTTTGCCGATATATCGGGCAACGGCCAAGGAATGATTTTGTCGAACCGCGATGCTTATTTTATGAAACCGGGAGCCAGTACTGTTGAAAAACTCGATTACACCACTCCGCAAATCAACGTGTTGGCAACCGGACAAATAGATAAGTGGCTTGGAATTGAGAATCAGGATGGCGATTCTTATTTCGAGCATTTCTTTGCCTTGAAACCATACGCCGACGAGCACAATGCAGTTACAAGTATGCGCTTTTCGCTGGAGCACCAAAACCCGCTGGTTGCCGGGGCAATTACCGGAAAATCGAAAGAGTATGGAATCCAATATTCTCTGTTCACAGTTTCCGATCCGAATGTGTTAATCTGGTCGGTAAAGCCTGCTGAAGAAGGAATCGACAAGGGAGTAATTGTCAGGGTTTGGAACATGGACAACAAAGACGCTGATTGCAACATCGCTTCAGTATTAAAGATCGAAAGCGCCAAACAAACAACCCACATTGAAACCGATATCGAAGCCATTATTTCGGTTTCAGGAATATTTAAAACAAACATCGGACATAACCGAATTGAGACCTTCAGGCTATTTCTGAAATAAAAACTGAACCCAACAAAAAAAACCATTTAACCATTTTAACCCTTTAAACATGAACCTAAATCACACCTTTCATTTACTTAAAAATCGAATTCAGGCAAAGCTTCCGCAAACAATACTGTTTGGCGGATTAGCTTTTTGTACCGTATTAAATGCCAGTGCCGGGCAAATTATCCGAACCGATTTCAACCGGGAACGTATTTATTTCAAAGATTATATTGCTAACGAAAAATGGGTGGATGTATCGGCAACATCAAGTAATGCCGATATCAAAGCTGATGTAAGTTGGGGTAAGTTTGGTACTATCGATGTAGCGGGTACAGCGCTTCCTTCCGAGGCTTTGGCATTATCGATAGAAAGTTCGGAAAAGGCTAAAGACTGGTCGGCAGCTATTACATCCGGATTATTGCCTGCAAAAAACACTGAAACAAATTTGGGTAAGCTTACCTTTAGTTTCGACAACTGGGTATCCTCTGTTCGCCCGGTGCTGGTGCGTATAGAATCGTTCGATTCCGGTAAAAAACGCACTGGTGGGCTCGAAAAATTGGTTTATCCTGCCACGGTCAATTATTTTCTTCGTTCCGCTTTCGAGTTATCCGACATGAAGGCATTTGGTGACGGCAAATTTAATCCGCTTGATCCGTTCGTCAACTTCAGTTTCTCAATTGAGGGAGCAGGTGAAGGCAAAAGCGAATTACGTATTGACAACGTGATGTACGCTACTCCGGCTTTCTATGTAAGTCCAACAGGCAAAGACAGTAACGATGGCCGCACCGAAAAAACGGCTTTTGCAGATCCGCAAATTGCACTTGAAAAAGCTAACCCAGGTGATATAATTTTGTTGATGAACGGCAAATATGCAGGAACAAAAGGTTCAGTTTCGGTGGCGAGCTTCAAACATTCCGGTTTTCCATCTGCATGGATAACATTGAAAAACTATCCTGGACATACTCCAACTATTTTAGCGCATGGCAAAACAGGTGTGAACATTGCATTGGGAAACGATTCTACCGCAAAAGAATCTCCGCTTTTGTGTTATCTTGAAGTTCGCGGATTGCATATCCGTGGAAATGCCAATGAAGCAGATAAACTTTATCCCTCAGAATTAGGTACGTCAACTAGTAATACCGATGTAAATGGAATTAACGTATTTGGCGACAATGGGCCTACCAGAATGTATCACCATATTCGATTGGCCGATAACGTAGTAGAGTATTGCGGAGGTTTCGGAATTTTTACACGTACTGTTGATTATTTGACAGTAGAGAATACGATTATGCGTTACAATTGTTGGACTACTTCGGATATGGTTTCGGCTGGATTGGGAGTAATGATGTATGCCGATTTTGATAAAGCGGATAACGTTACCAAAATTTTAGTTCGTAACAATCAAGCTTATGGAAATATTTGTAAAGCCCGACCAAGTAAGTTCAATGGTGATGGCTTTCTGTTCGATGCCAATTGTGAAGATTATATTTTCCCCGATTTCTATATAGGTCGCACACTCATTCAAAATAACCTGGTGTATGGCAATGGTGGTGGAGGTATCCAAAACTGGGGTAGCCACCGGCTCGACATTATCAACAATACCATCTACCACAACGGAATTGACATTAAATGGGGAAATATTGGCTTGGATTTCTGTAAGGATGTTAACCTGATCAATAACATTGTGGTTGCACTGCCCGATTGCCCGCTCGATCGTTGGATGGTGGGCCGTGTGGATAAAGACACTTCCAATATTGTTCGCATCAACAACCTGTATTTTGGCGGCGCTGAACCACATGTTACTGGAATAGGCGATATTGTAGCCGACCCGATGTTTGTTAATCCTTCGCTTGATTCGAAAGTTGCAGATTTCAGGTTGAAACCAACCAGCCCTGCATATAATTCAGGTATTGGAGCTTGTACGGGAGTACCAATTGGTGACATCGACGGGAATCTAATCAGCGGAAAAGAAATTGCCCGCGGAGCTTTTGGAAAAAAATAATACCATGCCATGTTTTATCACACAAATGACATCAACAAAAATTTACGAATCTATGATTTTGAAAAACTTTACGCTTTTAATTGTTCTGGTTTCACAGTCGATGTTTTTATTTGCTCAAACACCCGATAAGCAAAAGATTGAACAGGAACTGCTGGCAAAGGCCCGGCAAAACATCGAAAAATACAGGAAGGGCGATGCTTCGGTGGTTTTCTTAGATTCGCAGGGAAAACCTGTCGAAAATATTCAGGTCGAAATCAACCAAACCACCCAGGATTTTCTGTTTGGCAACCTTAGCGAAGAAATTTTCAGGCTTTCTGCGGAAGATGCAGTCAAATTTCAGGAGAAATTTACTGGGCTGTTCAATTACACCGAGTTAACTGTAAAGTGGTGGAACTATGAAGGGCAACAAGGAAAACCCGAGTGGCAAAAGTTGCAGCTGAAGCTGGATTGGTGCAAACAGAACGGCGTAACCCCAAAGGGACATACTTTAGGATGGACACACGTGGCAGGTACGCCACCCTGGTTAATGCGACTACCCATCGAAATGGCAAATGATCTTTACAAAGCACGTATCCAAAATTTGGTAGGAGGGTTTAAAGATCAAATAAAAATGTGGGACGTTGTAAATGAACCAATCAACACAATTACCTGGGAAATGGCTTTGAAAGACTCCATTGCCGATAACAAAATTGACGAGGGATCAAGGTATAATGTTGAAGGAATCACTCTCGAACAATTTGCCCCCTGGGTGGAGAAATCATACAACTGGGCACATCAGGCTGATCCTTCCGGCGACTTTCACATCAACGAATTTTACATTCTTTCAAAACCCGAAACACGTGACAAATATTACCAGTTTATTAAGCTGTTGCAAACACGTGGCATGCCCTTGAATGGCATTGGCATACAGGCGCACGAACCCCGCGAAATGTGGTTTTCTCCGCTTGATATCGTGGCAGCTTACCAGAAATTTGATGAGTTGGGATTGCCGCTGCACATTACCGAATTTATTCCGCAATCATCTGGAAAAAGCATAACCGGCGGCTGGCGCGAAGGCGTTTGGACCGAAGATGCCCAGGCCGAATTTTCCGAGCAGTTTTATATCCTTTCTTTTGGACATCCCAACATGAAATCGATTCACTGGTGGGGTTTGAGCGACAGAGATATCTGGCTCAAAAACGGCGGACTTTTAGATCGTGATTTCAATCCAAAACCGGTTTATACCCGTTTGCACAAGCTCATCAAAGAAGATTGGATGACCAAAAACCTGAAACGGTCTTCGGATAAAAACGGGCAGGTCAATTTCAGGGGATTCTACGGAAAATACCAGATTAAAATTACCAAACCTGATGGCAATGCAATGGTTTTTGACGCTCATCTGGAGGAGAATGCAAACAACCGCTGGGAATTTAAATTGTAGATTTGGTAAACTTTGGTCAAACGTCCACGAGTTGAAAATTCAGGTGGATGCACAAAACGTCACCCACCAAATAAATGGTCGCTTCGCGTCACGCCCGAACACCTCACTACTTTTGGCACTGAATTCCTAAAAAAAAGTAAAAAACGTATGGGACGATACCCTAATCCTGAACGGACAAATCGGCGCATACATCACCTTTGCCCGACGCTCCGGGAATGAATGGTTTATTATTTGCAATCCTATTAATGCCCCGTCCAAATGTGTCGGGGTATTTTTTTACCCGATTTGGAACAACAACCTATTGTGTTCTATTTCTTTATTAAAGGTACCCATCGGATGGGACTGACAAATTTCAATTCTTTACTCCTGTTCGCAAGATATCTTTTTTATACTGAAGTGGAGTTTTATGTACAATTCTTATGAACTGCCGGTTAAAGTTCGATAAATTATGAAAGCCACTCATATAACAGGTTTCTGAAATATTATATTGCTCGCCATTAATTAATTTGCAGGCATATCCTATTCTGACTTCATTCAGAAAATTGACAAATGTTTTTCGCGTTCGTTGTTTAAAGAAATTGCAAAATACATTGGGAGACATGTGCGCTATTTCGGCAACCTGTGTCAATGTTAAATCGGAAGTGAAGTTTTTCATAATAAAATCGCACACTTCTGTAATTTGCTCTGAACCTGAAGTTTTAAAGTTCTGGATAAATCCCGGACTTGCCAGTTTTTCCTTTTCATCGGTATCTGAAAGAAGGTGCAGGATGCTCAATAATTCAATGATTTTTGCCGGACCTGACATAGCCAGCATCTGATCCATTTTTTGCGCAACCAATTGCCTTGCATTTCCATAAATTGAAAAGCCCATAACGGATTCTTCCAGAAATTTAGCTATAGTATCCATTTCAGGAATATTAAAGAATCCAATACCAAGGAAATCGAGGTTGAAATGTATAACGATCGCCTCAGCTGTCAGGTTGGAATTTGCTTCGTAATAGCTCTTGCTGTTGCGGTAAACATGCGGAAGATTGGGCCCCAGGAAGGCAAGGTCGCCATCGGTAAAACTGCTCATGTGGTCGCCAATAATTTTATCACCCGAACTTTTAAGCACAAGTACCAGTTCATACTCCGGGTGATGATGCCAGGGAGTTGGATAGTGTGAATAAACATCCTTTTGCAGAACAAAGGAGGATTTGGCATCCTTGTTTAAACGTTCAATGATTAGTTTCATCTGTGTATAGTTTGTTTTTTAATTGTCAGATAGAACTCGCCAAAAATCATTCTCCTTTGTGCGAAGTAATTTTTATGGCTTGTTTCATGGTAATACAATTTTCTTGGAAATTACGCCAAAATATTTGAAAAACTCAATGAAATAGTATCAGTTTTTGATGTTTTAATCTCCGAATTTTGATCAGACTAAATGGCGCTAAAAATTTAAAATTCAAAATTGAGAAATAAAATCAATATACACAGCGATGACATCAAAAGAACGATTTGATTTAACTGTAAACCACCAGCAACCCGACAAGCTGGTCGTTGATTTCGGATCAACTTCCGTCACAGGAATTCATGTAAGTACAATCGAAAACCTCCGGAAATATTATGGTTTTGAAAATAGACCAATTCGAGTGACCGACCCTTACCAAATGCTGGGAGAAGTTGACGATGAATTGATTGAAATAATGGGTGTTGATGCGATTGCAGCCCGTGGCAGAAAAAACGGATTTGGATTCTATAATCACGAACCTTATATGGAGTATCTGACTCCATGGGGGCAAACGGTATTGGTTCCTGAAGGTTTTCGCACCTCGACTGACGAAAAGGGAGATGTGTTGTTATATCCTGAAGGCGATCTTTCAGCAACACCCTCGGGACGAATGCCACGAAGCAGTTTCTTCTTCGATGCAATTATCAGGCAGAAACCAATTGTTGAGGAAAATCTCGATCCCAAAGACAATCTCGAAGAATATGGATTGGTTTCGGACAGTGATCTTGAATATTGGAAAGTGACAACCCAAAAGGCACGGGCTACCGGAAAAGCTGTTGTTGCAGGATTGGGCGGAACTGCACTGGGCGACATCGCGCATATTCCCGGCATAAAACTGAAAAATCCGAAAGGTATCCGTGATATCACTGAGTGGTACATGAGTATTCTTATGCGTCCCGATTATATCAGGGCCATCTTTGATCGTCAATCGGAAATAGCCCTCGAAAATTTCAGCCGATTGCACAAGGTAATCGGCGACAATGTGGATGCCGTTTACATCTGCGGAACCGATTTTGGCACGCAGGATTCGACTTTTTGCGCCCCCCAGCAATTCGACGATTTGTGGTTACCCTATTATCAACGGATCAATAATTGGGTTCATGCAAACACTAACTGGAAAACTTTTAAACATTCCTGCGGCGCAGTGGAGCCATTTATGTCGCGGTTTATTGCTGCCGGATTCGACATCATCAATCCAGTACAGATCAATGCGAGCGGAATGGATCCGGTTCACCTGAAAAAGACGTACGGGAAAGACCTTGTTTTCTGGGGAGGAGGAATCGATACGCAGAAAACATTGCCATACGCAACTCCTGTAAAAGTGCGCGAAGAAGTGCTTCGTTTGTGTGAGATTTTTGCCAAAGACGGCGGTTTTGTATTCAATACCGTTCACAACATTCAGGCAAATGTTCCGGTTGAAAACATAGTGGCAATGGTTGATGCGATTAAAGAATTTAATGGAAGGAATTAAAATCCGATAACGATATGTCTGAAAAATGTTTGACCAACAAAAACCTCGTCATCATTGGTGGTACTACCGGACTGGGTTTATCTGCTGCCAAAGCTTTTGTAGAAAGTGGCGCAAATGTAATTGTGGTAGGCCGGAATGAAGAAAGTGCAAATGAGGCAAAAAATCTACTTGGCAGCAATGCCGATACGATTGTAGGTGATGCGGTTCATCCTTCAACTGCTATTAAGGCGATTGAGCTTTGTATCAGTAAATTTGGAAGCTTCGACGGATTGTACCACGTGGCCGGAGGTAGCGGAAGAAAAATGGGCGATGGCCCTCTGCACGAGCTTACCCTTGAAGGCTGGAACAAAACCCTGGAATTAAATCTTACGTCACTGATGCTCTCCAATCAGGCAGCCATCAAACAATTCCTGAAACAGGGAAGTGGCGGAACTATTTTAAACATGAGTTCTGTGCTGGGTTATTCGCCTTCACCGAAATTCTTTTCCACGCATGCTTATGCGGCAGCTAAATCGGCAATAAATGGGTTCTCCAAATCTGTTGCGGCATATTATGCCAAAAACAATATCCGGGTAAATGTAATTGCCCCGGCATTGGTCGAAACGCCAATGGCACAGCGCGCCGCAGAAGATGAAACAATTCTGGCATTCATCAAAACCAAACAGCCTTTGGACGGAGGCAGGATTGGCGATCCGTCTGATTTGGACGGACTGGCTGTTTACTTTATGAGCAATCAGTCAAGATTTACAACCGGACAGATTGTGGCAGTCGATGGAGGCTGGACTATTAGCGAAGGACAATTATAAAATCAACTAAAAAAACTAAATATGTCAGAAATTGCAATAGGAATCGATCTGGGTGGTACACGGATTAAAGCAGTGGCGATTGATGAAAAAGGAAATATTCTGCACCAGCACTATCAACCTACGAATGATGGGGATGATACTATCTGGAAAAATGCCATTTTGTTAGCTGTTAATGAATTACAAAGCAAGCTACCTGGGAGCACTGTTGTAATTGGTATTTCTGCTCCGGGTTTGCCCAACGTCCATAACTCGGCTATCGCTTATATGCCCGGTCGTCTGCAGGGCCTGGAAAATTTTAACTGGACAGAATTTTTAAAAACCCGGACTTTTGTGCTGAACGATGCTATTTCGGCAATGATGGCCGAAGCAAGGTTTGGAGTTGCAAACGGCAAAAAAAATGTAGTTATGCTCACCTTGGGTACAGGAGTTGGCGGTGCAATCCTGATTGAAGGCAAACCTTATCAGGGAGCATTCAACAAGGCAGGACACCTCGGACACATGGTTATCGACAGTGATGGCGAAGCTGATTGTATTGGTATGCCGGGTAGTTTGGAAGACGCCATCGGAAATTGTACAATTCTGAAAAGAACGTCTGGAAAATTTAGCTCTACCCACGATTTACTTGAAGCAGTCAGAAATGGCGACAGTTTTGCCGCTGATGTATGGTTGAAATCTGTAAAAAGGCTGGCCATTGGTCTGGCAGCTTTAACCAATATACTTTCTCCTGAAATGATTGTCCTTGGCGGTGGTATTACTGAAGCCGGTAACGATTTATTTGAACCGTTGGAGAAGTACATGAGCAATTATGAATGGCGCGCGGGTGGTAATAAAACTGAAATTGTGAAAGCCCGGTATGGCGATTTGGCTGGCGCTGTTGGTGCCGCATGTTTTGCAAGGGAAGTTAGCCTCCCCTAAATCCCCTCCACAAGAGAGGACTTAAAAAGTTGCACATCAAATTTTTATTTACAAAAACAAAAAGAAAAGATGAATATCACAGAAGCATATTTACAGAAATGTACCGGAATAATTGACACCGTAAATGCTCAACAAAAGCAAATCAGGCAAGCTGCAAAACTATTCGCTGATACGATACTCGCCGGAAGGATGGTACATGTATTTGGCAGCGGGCACAGCCGGATTCTGGTAGAGGAAATGTGGCCGCGTTACGGTTCTTTCCCTGGGTTTAACCCAATTGTAGAACTTTCGCTTACCTTTCACAACCTGGTTGTTGGTGCCAACGGGCAACGTCAGGCCATGTTCCTCGAAAATGTGAGCGGACTGGCAGACCGGATTTTGCGCAATTTCGATTTGAGTGAAATTGACACTGCACTTATCATCTCTTCGAGTGGTTGCAATATTGTACCCATCGAAATAGCCGAACTATTTCAGCAGAAGAAGGTTAAAGTAGTATCGATTATCACCAAAGAACATTCTGAAAAATCGACCAGCAAGCGCAGTGATGGGAAAAAGTTGGGTGATTTCTCTGATTTGGTTTTGGACACAGGCGCCCCGGTTGGCGATGCGATGGTATATGTGCCGGGATTGGATACGCCCGTTGCACCGGGTTCAACTGTAGGCGGTACTTTGCTGATTAATTGCATTAAAGCTGAATTAGCCGGATTGTTAACCGCCGCAGGTCAGCCGCCAAAAGTATTGAGCAGTGCTGTTGTGGTTGGCGAAGAAATGGCTGTTTCCTTATTTGAAAGCGCATACGACGAACATGCGCACCGCCTTGCGAAACTTTACGAAAATGTGGGAAATCTACGATAATATTTATGACAGCCATTTTCAATCATAGAAATATTCCGTTGCTGGCCGAAACCGATGTGCTGGTTATTGGCGCAGGTTCAGCAGGCTGTATGGCAGCATTGGCTGCCGCCAGTCAATCATCCTATTCGGTGATGCTCGTTGAGCGGTATGGCTTTCCGGGGGGGACTTCCACTCAAATGCTGGATACTTTTTACGGGTTTTTCACCCCCGGAATCCGTCCGAAAAAAATTGTTGGTGGCTTGCCCGATCTGGTGGTGAACGAACTGGACAAAACGAATGATATTTTCCTGCGACCTAACACTTATGGCGCCGGAACAGGCGTCAATTATAATCCTGAACGTTTGAAACTGGTGTGGGACAAGCTGATTATCGAAGCCGGAATCAATTATCTGCTGCATACCACTTTGGTGGATGTGATCAGGGAAGAAAGTGAACGTATCACTTGTATATTCTGGAACAAATCAGGTTTTTATAAAGTCAAAGCCCGGAGAGCGATTGATGCAAGCGGGGATGCAGATTTTTGTGCTCTTTCAGGTCTTCCCTTTGAACTGGCAGGAAAAAATGAACCAGCACAAAGCATGACCACCACTTTCAGGATGTGCAACGTCGATCAGCAAAAATTTGAAATTGCGGGTGGCAATAAAATGATGAAAGAGCGAATGACCAATGCTTTTGAAAACAGAACGCATTTGTTGCCACGAAAAGAAGGTTCGGCCCACGAAATGTGCCAACCAGGCTGCATTTCAACGGTGGCGGTAAAAGTTTCGGACCTGAATGCCTTAAAAATTGATGAACTCACAAATGCGGAAATAGATGGAAGAAAACAGGCTTTTGAGTACGAACGGTTTTTCAGGGACAAAATCCCGGGATATGAAGACTCGAAGATTATTGGTCTCTCTCATCAGATAGGAGTCCGCGAAACCCGCAGGGTTTATGGAGAACACCGGCTGACCAAAGAAGAATGTTTGTCAGGAGATATTCCTGATTCATCAGTTCTGCTATGTGGCGCGCCAATAGAAGATCACCGGGAAGGCAAAGACGGTCAGGATGAAACTTATTGGGAATATATTCCGGGAGCTGGTATTTACGGGGTGCCTTACGGGACTTTGGTTCCGGCTGAATGTAGCATAGCCTGGGTGGTTGGCCGTTGTTTCTCGGCTACACACGATGCGCACGCTTCGTGCCGTTCGATGGCTCAAACCATGAGTATGGGCCAGGCCGCAGGATTGGCAGTAATTCAGTCGCTAAAAACGGATCGCGATGCCAAAGATATTGATGTGGCGATGTTACGAAATGAACTGGTTGCGCTTGGCCAGATACTCGAAGTGCCGGATTATATAGCTGATACAAGCCGGAATGGATGGAAAAATAATTTAATCAGAAATCAAAAATAGCTATGAATATGCCGATTGTAAGGACCGTATTGGGGGATATTCAACCTGAAGAAATGGGTTTAACCTATTCCCATGAACACATCGTTATTGAAGAAAGCTTTCCCACATTGGCCAATCCTGCATTTATCCTGAACGATACGGAGAGGATTAGTGCAGAACTGAAAGACTTGTATCAGTTGGGTGGCCGGACCATGGTGGATACGATGCCCGCTGCCTGTGGAAGGAATATTCTCAAATTGGCTGAAGTTTCCCGAAATTCAAGAGTGAATATCATTGCCCCGACAGGCATACACCTTGAAATCTATTATCCGCCCAATCACTGGCGATATCATTTAACCGTTGACGAACTGACTGAATTGTTTGTCAAAGATATTACAGAAGGGGTTGATGAATATGATTATAATAGTCCGGTAGTAAAACGAACTTCACATAAAGCCGGAATGATCAAACTGGCTACGGGTGATGAAAAAATAACAGACCATCAGCACAAAATATTTGAAGCTGTCGTGAATGCCCATCTCGAAACCGGAGCGCCAATCCTGACCCATACCAATGGTGGTAGTCTGGCGATGGAGCAGGTTGAATTGTTTCTGAAACTGGGAGCCGATCTGAATCATGTGGTAATCTCACATGTTGACAAACAAAAGGATTTGGAATTTCATCGCAACCTGATGCAAACAGGCGTCAATGTTGAGTATGACAGCCATTTCCGGCTTATGGATAAAGGAGATGACTGGACTTATCGTTTGCTGGAAAATATATTACCTGATTATCCTGATCAAATTGTCATCGGGATGGATATGGCCAAAAACACCTACTGGAAATCATACGGGGGAAAACCCGGCCTGACTTATTTACTCACAGAATTCAGACAGGAGCTTGAAACAAGAGGGTTGGACGATTATTTCGAGAAATTGTTTTTCACCAATCCGCAGAATTTATACACATTTAAGGATACTTTTTAAACCAATAATGCAAACTAAAAAAATCAATGAAATGAAAAAGAAGGATCTAAATCAGAGTTCTATTTCGCGCCGAAAATTTATTGGCATGACTGCCGCCAGCGGTGCAGCATTGACCATTCTGCCGAGCTATGTCGTAGGCGGGTTTGGTCAGGTTGCGCCCAGCGATCAATTGAATATCGCCGGAGTGGGCGTTGGTGGCATTGGCCGCCGCGACCTGGGTAAAATCACAGGGCAAAATATCGTTGCACTCTGCGATGTCGACTGGGATTATGCAGCCAAAACATTCAAGGATTATCCGAATGCCAAAGTTTACAAGGATTACCGGATCATGCTCGAAAAGCAAAAGGACATCGATGCAATATTGGTTGCAACACCTGACCACTCTCATGCAATGATTGGCATGGCAGCAATGCGCGCCGGAAAACATGTGCTTATTCAAAAACCATTGGCACATTCGGTTTACGAAACCCGCATTTTGACCGAAACTGCCAGAAAGTATAAAGTTGCCACCCAGATGGGAAATCAGGGAAACTCAAGCGAATCGGTACGTAAAATTTGTGAATGGATTTGGGACGGTGCAATTGGCGAAATTAAAGAGGTTCATGCCTGGACAAACCGTCCGATCTGGCCGCAGGGATTGGAACGTCCGAAAGAAATAATGCAAGTTCCCGCCACCCTCGATTGGGATTTGTGGATCGGGCCTGCAGCTATGCGTCCTTACCATTCGGCTTATACCCCATGGAACTGGCGCGCATGGTGGGATTTTGGAACCGGCGCTCTGGGCGATATGGGCTGCCATATTCTTGATCCTGTATTTCAGGCATTAAAGCTGAAGTATCCAACCAGTGTTCAGGGTAGTTCTTCGCAGGTAAATACTGAAAGTGCTCCGGTTGCTTCACGCATTAAATATGAATTTCCGTCACGGCCAAACTTGCCCAAATTGAATATGCCTGCTGTAACAGTTTATTGGTATGATGGAGGAATTATGCCTGATCGTCCTGAAGATTTGGAAGATGGCTTGGAAATGGGCGATGGAAATGGCGGGGCATTGTTTATCGGAACAAAAGGCAAAATCTCATGTGGACTTTTCGGCGATAACAATCTCCTGTTCCCCAAAGAAGTCAGGGAGAAATATGTCGATCCGAAACCTTCGCTACGTCGGGTAATCGATGGTACCGACGGGCATTGGAATGATTGGGTGCGTGCATGCAAAGAAAGTCCTGAAAACCGCGTGGAGGCCAGTTCGAACTTCGAATATTCCGGCCCGCTTACTGAAAGTGTAGTCATGGGTAATCTTGCTATACGCCTTCAGGAATTGAAGAAAACTTTACTGTGGGATGGAGTAAATATGCAACTTACCAATGTAATTGAAAGTGATAAAGTAAACGTAGTTACATCCGACAAATTTACTGTAATCAACGGTGATCCGCGTTTTGATACACAGCGTGTAACTATGCCGGCAAAAGCATCAGCCGAAGAATGGATTAAACATACTTATCGTAAAGGCTGGTCATTGTAATCAAACAATAGTTTAACATTAAAACATATTAAAATGAAGAATTTGAAAATCATAAGACTATTGGCTCTGTTTTTTCTTGTATTATCGGGATTTAATCAGGGCTGTATCCAAAAACCAAAAGAAAATGGGTTAACAAAAGCTGAAAAAGAACAAGGGTGGGAGCTCTTGTTTGAAGGAAATTCTACTGAGAAGTGGCGTGGATATAATCAGGAAGCTTTTCCATCAAAAGGATGGAGTGTTAAAGACGGAGTGGTTGAATGTCTTTATACCGGAGCCGGAGAACAAGGAAGCGCCGGTGATATTATGACTAAAAAACAATACAAAAATTTCGAACTAACACTTGAATGGAAACTCTCAAAAGCTGGAAACAGCGGTGTCATTTATCTGGTTAAAGAAATTCCGGGACAGCCAGCATGGCATGGCGCTCCTGAATTTCAGATTCTTGATGGTGATAATTACGGCATACCATTACGTCCGGCTCAATTGGCTGGTTCGGTTTATGATTTGTATCCAGCCGACCCGCAGAACGTAAAGCCTTATGGCGAATGGAATCAAATCCGGCTGTTTGTTAAGGATAAACAGATTGAGCATTGGCAAAACGGGGTGAAGGTTGCTGAATATGTTCTAAACTCGGACGACATGAAAAAGAGAGTGAAAGACACCAAGTTTGCCGAGTTTCCTGAATTCAGCGAAATTGCAGAACAGGGACATATTTGTCTTCAGGATCATGGAGGTGGCGTGTGGTTTCGCAACCTGAAAATAAGAGAACTGTAAATTCTAAATTTTGCAAAGATGAATAGAAATGAATTTTTAAAAACGACACTGGGTATTGCAGGACTTGCTGCAATGGGATTTCCGTCAATGGCTTTTGGTTTTGGCAAAAAAGGACGATTTCCGGTTGGTGCCCATGTATGGGTTTATGCAAAACATCAACCCGGATATGATGTAACACCTGTTCTTCCTCAAATTTTTTCGGATATGAAATATGCCGGATTGGACGGTGTTGAGACAATGGAACACCCACTGCGAAGTGAGGCAACAACAAAAATCATCAAAGAACTGATAGATCAGTATCAATTGCCATTGATCGGCAGTTCGTATGGTGCACAACTCTGGGACCGTTCGAAACAGAATGAGATTTTGGAAGATGTGGAAAACATCATGGGTAATATGGCGAGTGTAAATGCCCGTACGTTTGGCGTGACGGTCGGTCATCCTTCAGGAAGAATAAAAAAGGAAGAAGAGTTTGATGCACAGGCAGAACTTTTAATCAGGATGATCGCTTTGGGCAAAAAAAACGGAATTGTTTTGAATCTCCACAACCATACTCAGGAAGTGGAGAATAACCTGTTCGAGCTGAAGGGAACGTTGAAACGAATTCCGGATATCAGGCTTGGCCCAGATCTCGACTGGCTTTTACGGGCAAAGGTTGATCCGATCGCGTTCCTGAAAGAATATAAGAACAACATCGTGTTCATCCATCTTCGCGATCAGTTGGCGAGTGGAAAATGGTCAAAATCAATCGGTGAAGGCGTTGTGGATTTTAAGAAGATAGCCGCCACATTGGAAACGATCGGATTCAAAGGCGACATTATTCTTGAACTGGCGCACGAAGATGGTGTTGAGCCAACAAGGCCGCTGAAAGAAAGCTTGAAAATGAGCAGGGAGTTTGTGAGTAAAACAATGGGCTATTGAAAATCTGCTGATATGATTAGAAAATTCACATTTATAGTTATTGTCCTGTTTGTTTCGATTTCCGACCTTACCGCAGGTGAAATAGGCGCATGGGGATTTACGTCGAAGGGGCTTCCAATGTATCAATATACTGGTAATCTACCATTTCAAGCAAAAGATAAAGATGGTAACGATTCGGGCTTGCCAAACGATCCCTATTTTCTGTTGGGGAATTACAGGCTTGCGTTGATTACACATGCCAGCGGTATTTACCAGTTTTTAACTGCCGAAAGGGTTTGGGCAAGAATAAACAGTGCTCAGCAGCCCAATTATGGCTGGAATGATGCAAGTATCGTTTTCAAAAGCAACAAAAATAAAAAGGTCAATCTGGTTGGTCTTGAATCTATTGCAATCAAAAAGGAGCTTGTTAAAAAGGAATTTGGAGTTGGATTTGCACGATATAACTATCAATTGGAAGAGGGGATCGCCTGTACGCGAATGATTTCCGTAAAACCTTCAGCAAAAATAAATACAGGAATCCCGGCTTTTGTGGTAACTGTGGTTTTGAAAAATAACGGTAAAAAAACACAGGAGCTTACTTACTCGGAGCGGATGCTTGTAAACTTTGGATTGAATGGTTTGCAACATATGGCGACTCAAAAACGCCCTATTTTGTACCAACCCAACTTCCGTATCGACTCCAACAAACAAATGGCCATTGCCGATATAAGTTATAAAACAAATAAATTTCTTGTTGTTCCTGAAAAACATGAAAGCTACAGTTACGACATCAATCCGCCTTCGGTATTTATGTTTTCCAAAAATATTTCAGGTGAAAATTCGTCGGTCATTAGTGTGGAAAATGATACGCTGTCCGCTCAAATTAGTACAATTCTGAAATCAGGCCAAACAAAAACTTTTCACGTTGTAATAGGATTGGCTGATGGAAATAGCTTTGCGGAGGTGCAAAATCAGGTGGACGATTTGTTTGCAGGCTCGGGCGAAAATGAACCGAACGACGGTTTATTCGCAGATTTATGGAAAAGCAAATTGCCCGATCTGTCAACTGAGAAAAATGAAGTGCTAAAAAGAGAAATGTTATGGAACGCGCACATGCTTGAGGCATCTGCCAAGTACAACGATTACTATAAAGAAACTTTTATTCCCCAGGGAACCGTTTACAGCTATCATTTTGGCGATAATATCTCGAACCGCGACCATTTGCAGGCTGCACTTCCAGCTTGTTATACCAACCCCGAACTGGCGAAATCCTCCATCCGGTTTGTTATCAAACATTCTGCCGTTGACGGCGAAATTAAGCGAGGCGATTCCGGGTACGGTTACTCAGCTCCTTCCATTTACAAGGAAAGCGACGAGCAGTTGTTTTTCTTTAATACCATTTCTGAATACCTTTTAATAACAAAGGATTATAATTTCTTGAATGAAGAAGTTGAGTATTATCCTGCGGAATATGGTAAAAAGGACTTGGTTATAAATATATTGAAGAAGTATTTTATTTATCTGCGCGATGAAGTGAACATCGGCCCCAATGGCATGGTCAGAATGTTGAATTCGGATTGGAGCGATAGTTTTTTTCATAAATATTCACCCAATATATATTCAGGGAGTGCCGAATCGCACTTAAATTCAGCAATGGTGCTGGCAATTTTCCCAAAATTGGAAGAGACCCTTAAAAAGTCTGGCAATTCAGAAGCTGATTCTTTTATTACTGCGCTTGAAGATTACCGAAAATCTATTGAGACCGCTTATATGAATGATCTTGGAGATCGAAAGTTTTCGGCCAGGGCTTATTTAAATACTAAATTGAGATTTGGTGTCGATAAAGTATGTATCGAACCTCAGGGATATTTGTTGCAAATTCCAAGCTTGCCGGTTGAACGGAAAAAAGAGATTTATGCGTATGTAAAAAGCAAGTTACTGACTCAGGAAAAAATAGGGATAAGAACCCGGGAAGAACCATTGTGGGGCGGAACTGCCGACGGTGAAGATGGTGGTATCTGGTATTCGCTGGAATATCCGGTGTTGCTTGGTGTCGCTACTTTTGATAAAAAGGAAGCTGAATCATTGTTGATGAAATTCTCATTTGACAATTTTTCAAAACAATATCCTGATTATTGGATCGGCCACTGGACTGCGCCCGATGAAATGAATTCTACGCTTCATCGTGAAGGACTCTATGCTTTTTGGGTTTCCGAAAATGAAAGATCAACCGGCTTCCAAGGCTACTGTTCGCATCCACACGCCTGGCCACTATTTTGTTATTTTAAATTGAAAGAGTGAAAAAAATAACCTTTTTGAATTGATGAATTATGGTGCTCAGCACCAACCAACAACCTATTTTTGTGATAAAATTCTTTTCAAAAATTGGATTTATTTATTTCATTTCCCATTAATAAAAAGTTAAGGAATACCTAAAGTCAATGTGCCTTATATTTCATCCGGTATTCCTGCGGCGTTCGGTCTTTGATCGCGCGAAACTGCCGGTTGAAATACGGCACATTCTGGCATCCTGAATTGTAAGCAACCTGTGAAATGGAATCGTTGGTGTTGATCAGCGTTTTGCAGGCAAATCCAATACGGACTTCATTCAAAATTTCGGAATATGTTTTGGAGGTGGGTTTTTTAATGTAACGGCAGAAAGCCGACGGGTTCATATTGGCTAATTCAGCTGCTTCTTCGAGCTTATAATCACGGTGATCTGGGTAATGGTGTTTGGGCACGTTCGCACCGTGGCGCAATAGTTTACGGACATATTCGCGATACCGAAGACCTGCGCAAAATAGTTGGGTTCAATGCATGGGTGAAAGGCACCGATCCTTCGTATATACGCAAAACGCTGCTTACTACCATCAATGCACCTGTTCGTATTGGAGAAGTAACGGTATTGCCGGGTGACGCGGTTTTAGCAAAGAAAGATGGTGTTGTTCTTATTCCATCACATTTGGTGGAACATATTGTTTTGACCGACGAGGTTACCGAACTATTTGATATCTTTGGACAACAACGCATCAAGGACGGAAAATATACTGCCGGGATAATTGACAGTAAATGTTCGGACGAAATTAAAAAAGATTTCAAAAGCTGGTTAGACACTTATCAAGGTAAATTGCCCATGGCAAGAGTCGATTTGGATAAATTTCTCGAAAAACATAATTTCTAACAGAAGCTGATATATGATCAAAAAAACTTACCGGACAATATTTCTTTGTGGATTGGTTATTCTGCTCCAACCACTGCATTTAAAATCCCAGCCAAATATTTACGCAAAGTCTGGAATCCCTGAGAACCTTGAAATATTTCTA
>JBBSDG010000026.1:0-21640 GCA_038249635.1 Bacteroidales bacterium
TGATTTCCGTTTGCAAAATATTCCCGATGCAGATGGCGATCCAACGCTTATACACCAGCTATGGGTAGTTTTAATCAGTAACGCTATTAAATTCACATCCAAAAAAACGCATCGCATCATCGAGGTTGGCTTTACTACCGAAAACGAATCAACAATTTATAGGGTAAAGGATAACGGAGCCGGATTTAACATGGCGTATTACAACAAGCTCTTCAGTTTGTTTCAACGCCTGCACACCGTTAAAGAATTTGAAGGCTCGGGTGTAGGATTAGCTCTTGCAAAGCAGATAGTCCTAAAACACAAGGGGCGCCTATGGGCCGAAGGAAAAGAGGATGAAGGAGCTACGTTCTATTTTATACTGGGAGATTCAAAAATGAAGAGTGAATAACAAATAGTGAATAACGAAAAGTGAAAAGTGAAAAACGAACGGTGAATAATGTATAGACTACCACCATTAAAAATGGCACAAACAGGATCTAACTTGAAAATTTGAAACAGGGTGAAATAGTAAGAAGTGATTGTCTTTTGGAATTAGAAAACTAAAATTTAGCAAAAATCTTGTTCGCAGGGTTCTCACCTGGTTGCTGAGCGTTGGTTGGTGAGCGAAGCCTAACCAAGCCGAAGCAAACGGGGAGATGTCCGAAGGACAGAGGGGTGAAAGAATGAAAAGGTAACGACCATTCGCGTAGTGCACAAGCTAAATTTAGCATGATATATCTGTTTGAAATTCAGTCCTTAGCATTCTTGTTAGATGAAAGTGATGGTTCCTATCGCTGGAAGAATTACACAGAAAAACAGTATTAAAAAGGGATTGTTTTTTTGTTTAAAAAATTACTGAAAGCACCTTTAAATCTGCGTAAATTCGCGAAATCCGTGGCAAAATAGATTCAATAAGGGATGAATAGTTGCAAAAATTAAAATCAGTTAAGCATGAAAAACAAAGTATCAGCTTTTTTATCAAATAATATCTCCTTCTCTCCCGGCGCATTACGACTTGGTTTAACTTTTGGAATGATAATATATGGGGTATTCGGGTATTTGGATTTGTACGCAATGCCGTCCAATTATGGTAACGCCTGGATAATCCGTTACGCCATAATTTTGCCGTTGTTAATTATTACCTATTTGCTATCCTACTACCAGGTATTTTACCGGTACAGTAAAACCATCCTGATTCTGCTACTCAGCGCAGGTCAAATCGGGATCATTGCCATGATAGGGATATCAATGCCCGATGATCTGGCTTTTAGCACCTATTATGCAGGACTTATCCTAGTCATGTTATGGGCCGGCTTTATCTTCAGGTTCAGTTTTTATAAAACAATTTATATGGCCTTTTCTACAGTCATATTATACAACCTCACCGATCTTTATAAGCAGTATCTGCTTCCCATTCCATTCCGCTCAACAGACATGGCAATACTGTTGAATAATAATTTTTTCCTTATATCGTCTGCTGTTCTTGTAACAATAGGGGCTTATCAATTTGAAAGAATATTGACAGAAAACAGCAAATTCAATGCTGAACTTATAAAAGAAAAAGAGCTGTTAAAATTAGCCAAAGAAAGAGTCGAAGAAAGTGAAAGTCGTTTTAAAGCATTGCACAATGCATCGTTTGGAGGGATTACTATTCACGATAAAGGACTGATATTAGAGTGCAACCAGGGGCTGTCAGAAATATTCGGATACCAAATCAATGATCTGATCGGAATGGATGGCTTGTTGCTTTTAGCCAAAGAATCGCGCGAAATGGTAATGCAGAATATTTTAGCTGAATACACAAAACCCTACGAAGCGATAGGATTAAAAAAGACCGGAGAAAAATTTCCGCTCCGGATAGAATCCAGAAAGATCCCTTACAAAGGTCAACAGGTAAGAGTCACCGAGTTTCGGGATATTACCGTAGAAAAACTGGCAGAGAAAAAGCTAAAAGACAGCGAAGAAAAACACCGGTTGCTATTCAACAGTGCAACTGATGCAATTTTTATCCACAACGAGGAGGAAGGGATACTTGCAGTTAACCATACTGCCTGCGAACGACTTGGATATTCCAATGAAGGCTTAATGGCTTTAGCGTATGGGGCAGTGGATACCCCGGAGTTCCGCCAATACGTGCCGCAACTAATTGCCCGGTTGATGGAACAAGGCCATCTCACCTACGAAACAGTTCAGCAGCGTAAAGACGGTTCATCAGTGCCAACCGAAATTAATGCGAAAGTGATTACCTGGGATGGAAAGCCAGCAATAATGAGTACTTGTCGCGACATCACCGAACGCAAACAAGCAGATGAAGCAATAAAAGAAAGCGAAGCCAGATTCAGGCAAATGGCGGAACTATTACCTCAGATAGTTTTTGAAACGGATATGATGGGAAACCTGACTTATGTAAACAAACAATCGTATAAGTTGGCGGGCTATCCCGATCACGATTCATTGATTGGCGAAAGCACCTTAAGTTTCTTCATCCCCAACGACAGAACAAGAGCCGTTGAAAATATAAAGCTAAGCATCGCCGGTAAACCAAGTGCCCTAAGCAATGGATACACCATGCTCCGCAAAGATGGTTCAACGTTTCCGGTTTTGGTTTATTCAAATCCAATCCTTAAGGAGAATCAGCCTATAGGTTTAAGAGGAATTATTGTGGATATTTCGGAATTAAAAATGGCCGAAAATGAAATTATAAAACTCAACGAAGAACTGGAACAGCGGGTTGCCAGCCGCACCATACAGCTCGAAGCGGCCAATAAAGAACTTGAAGCATTCAGCTATTCCGTTTCACACGATCTGCGTACCCCGCTGCGGGCATTGGATGGTTTTGCCAATATCTTGCTCGAAGATTATGCACCTTTACTCGACAGTGAGGGTAAACGTATGCTCAATATCATAATTGCCAATGCCAACAGGATGGGCAATCTTATCGACGATCTCCTTGCTTTTTCACACCTGGGCCGGCAGGAAATGCAATACACCCGTGTTGATATGTACGAAATGGCAGACTCCGTTTACCACGAACTCGCAAATAATGAAGATGCAATCGAATTTCGTTTGTATCCCATTCCTGAAACGATGGGTGATCCGGCATTGGTCCGGCAGGTTTGGCTTAATTTTATCGGCAATGCCATTAAATTCTCGGCTAAGAAACTAAATCGCATCATCGAAATAGGAACTCTAACCTCAGAAACCGAAATTAGCTACTTTGTAAAAGATAACGGTGCTGGTTTCAATATGGATTATTCCAATAAACTGTTTGCCGTGTTCCAGCGCCTGCATTCGCCAAAGGAATTCGAAGGTACAGGCATAGGGTTGTCAATTGTTCAACGCATCATTCAGCGCCATGGTGGTCGGGTTTGGGCCGAAGGAAAAGTGGATGAAGGGGCAACATTTTATTTCAATTTAGGTGCAAAGAGTGAAAAGTGAAGAGACAGACACCATTAAACACGAACTCAAAAAGGGAACTAACAAAAACATGGACCACTATATATTTGATATTAAATTGACAGTATGCTTGTTAACTAAAAATCATAAAATGAGTATTAATTGAACCGGAAATTTCAAGTTATCACAACTCATTAAGTAATATACAAACTCCCGGGTTACTCTTATACCTGGGCGTTAACAAAACTAACCTGAAACTAAGAAAGCACGGTTGCATAAATTTAAAATCTATGAACTACAAGAGCAGTTATGGCATTAAAATAATGATAGTAATTTCCATGCTATCGGGTATTTCGGGCTTTTTATTTTCACAATTAGGCTTCGAGACCCGAGTGGGCGAAATTGACATCAGCATACCATGGTCGTTAATTTTTCCTATAATAACCGCCATAGCTTTTGGAAGCAGGTATGGTATTATTGCCGGTTTGGCAGGTGGGGCATATTTCCCTTTTTTGTTATGGCCCAATAATGGAATTCCTAACTTAGCCACAGCCTTAGTTTATCTGGTTGTTTATTTCCTGTTAGGATTATTGCACGACAAATCTTTTTGGAGCAAACAAAAAAAAGATTCTATACGAATATTTGTTATCCTTACTGTTTGTATTACCATATTCGCTTTTTATTATACTCTGCTGTTTAATCCTTTGCTTTCTTCCAACCCGTTTTGGGGGTTCAATAATGCAATTGTCGGGCTGCCGGCAGATGTTCTTTATAGCTTTATTATAAAAGAAAGTATCAATTTAATACTGTTAACCTTTGTTGCCCGTACCTTGCTTGATCTGGTATGGGTGCGTAAGGTATTAGGCATGCAATTTGTACCGGCAAAACAATCAAACAATACTATTTTAGTGTATGTCATTATAGTTTCTGTTACATTATGGCTTTTGCTTGTCGGCCTGGGGCATAGCCTGTTATATGGCGACAATGCTTTTAAAAGTCAGCAGTTAAGCCTTGTTCTTTTGGTAATTCTTGCGTCGGGTTTTGTAGTTGCAAAAGTATTGTTTCAATACAGCGAAAGTAAATTAAATATTGAAAATGAATTAAAAGAAAGTGAAGAGAGACTGAAAACAATTATAGCTACTTCGCCTGATGGGTTAGCTATAACTGATTTGAATGGCACTGCACACTATCTTTCGCCACAATGTCTGAGGATGTGGGGTTTTAATAATCCTGAAGAAGCTCTCGGACGCAATGTTATGGAATTTGTACATCCTGACTTTCATCAGAAAGCTATTCACAATATTACGGAAATGATGAATGGCAATTTAACCGGACCGGCCGAGTACCTAATGCTTAAAAAAGACGGTACAACATTCTATGCTGAAGCTAATGCCAATGTTCTATGCGATACCGACAACAACCCAACCGGAGTTCTGTATTTTGAACGCGACATTACACAGCGCAAACAGGAGGAAAAAAACCGCAGGGAAAATGAAGAAGAGCACCGGATGTTACTTCAAACAGCAATGGATGGATTCTGGCTCGTGGATTTGGAAGGCCGGCTAAAGGAAGTAAACAAAACCTATTGCCAGATGAGCGGCTACAGTGAGCAGGAACTGCTTTTGATGCACATAGCTGACCTCGAAGTAATCGAACAGGAAAAAGATACTGCAAAACGCATCCAAAAGTTGATTAAAAAAGGTGAAGACCGTTTTGAAACTCAGCACCGCCGAAAAGACGGAAGTATTTTAGATGTGGAAATCGGTGTTCAGTACCGGTCAGCTAAGGATGGTCAATTTGTCGCGTTTATAAAAGATATTACCGAAAGAAAGCGAATAGAGGCAGTTCTGCAACAGAGTGAAATACGTTTTAAAATTCTATATGAAAATGCACCGTTGAGTTACCAATCCCTTGATCAGAATGCTTGTCTTATTGATGTAAATCCAACCTGGCTTGCAACACTCGGATACAAATACGACGAGGTAATCGGTCGTCACTTTGGCGATTTTATGACCCCCGAATCGGCAGAAATGATTCAAAAACGATTCCCCGCCTTTGTTGCTGCCGGTGAGATTCATGATTATCAATTTGAAATGATACGAAAAGATGGCTCCCTTTTTATGGTGTCATACGAAGGTAAAATCGGGTACGACGAGCTGGGACATTTCAAGCAAACCCATTGTATATTCACTGATATCACCCAGCGCCAACAAGCACAGGAAGACCTAAATAAACTTGCAGAAGAACTTGAAGTCCGGGTTATAAAACGAACCGAACAACTCGAACTCGCCAACAAAGAACTGGAATCATTCAGCTATTCCATTTCACACGATCTGCGCACCCCGCTGCGGGCATTGGATGGTTTTGCCAATATCTTACTCGAAGATTACGCGCCGTTACTCGACAGTGAGGGCAAACGTATGCTCAATATCATAATTGCCAATGCTAACAGGATGGGCTTTCTTATTGACGATCTTCTTGCGTTTTCACGCCTGGGTCGTCAGGAAATTCATAACACCCATATTGATATGTACGAAATGGCAAATTCTGCTTACCGCGAACTCGTAAACAACGAAGATACAATCGAATTTCGTTTGCATTCTATTCCTGAAACAATGGGCGATCCAGCATTACTAAGGCAGGTTTGGCTGAATTTTATCGGCAATTCCATTAAATTCTCGGCTAATAAACCCAATCGCATTATCGAAGTCGGAATCCTGCCTTCAGCAACCGAAATTATCTACTTCATAAAAGACAATGGCGCTGGTTTCAACATGGATTATTCCAATAAACTGTTTGCCGTGTTCCAGCGCCTGCATTCGCCAAAGGAATTCGAAGGTACAGGCATAGGGCTGTCAATTGTTCAACGCATCATTCAGCGCCATGGTGGTCGGGTTTGGGCCGAAGGAAAAGTAGGAGAAGGTGCCACTTTTTACTTTACATTAGCTGATCGGAAAGACAACAATAATCAACCACAAAAAAATATATAACTATGGATACAACTGCTATTGACATACTGCTGGTCGAAGACAATGAATCCGATGCCGAGCTAACACTTCGTGTTCTTAAAAAACATCATGTTATCAACAAATTTCAATTGGTTACGGATGGAGAAGAAGCACTTGATTTTTTCTTCGGCACAGGCAAGTTCAGCGGAAGGAATATCAGCCTGCTCCCAAGGCTGGTAATTCTGGATATAAACCTTCCGAAAGTGGATGGTCTTGAAGTCCTTCGCAAAATCAAAGCCGATGAAAGAACAAAATCAATTCCGGTTGTGATGTTAACCTCCTCGAAAGAACAAAGCGATATTATAGCAGGCTATAAACTTGGAGCAAACAGTTTTATTGTGAAACCTGTTGATTTTAAAAAATTTATGGAAACCGTTGAAGAGTTGGGATTGTATTGGCTCAGGTTCAACGAAACACTTCAATAACTGCATGGCATAACGCCAAACAGGCTTGGTATTGTGCATTCCTGTTGCAATATCGCTTTTTAGCGCATAGAATTCGCTTTCGCCCGGCAAAACAATTTTACTCAAACCGGCATGTAGTGATGGATGGCAGGAATGAGGACTTATGTCTCTTCATTCAGCAACAGCATGTAAATAAAAAAGGCCGTCCCGGTTACGGAACAGCCTTTTAAATTTTACTAGAGAACCAGGTTATTTAATTCCCAGTTTCTTCTTTACCAATGGTGTTACATCTTCGCCACCTTCGGAATATAGAAGAATATCCTCTACAGCATTCAGAACATATGCAAAATTGCCTTCTTTAGCAACATCCTTGATAGCTTGCTTAGCTTTGGTTACAAAAGGAGTGATAAGTTCGGTCTGTTTGTCCGAAAGTTCCTTTTGTGCCGACTGCTGAAAAGCTTCTATACGGCCCTGCAAATCAGTAATTTCTTTTTCTTTGGTGGTTTTAATAATGCTCGACATAGTAGCTGCGTTCTTTTGATAGTCAGCACCCTTCATTTCCAGTTCTGCCTGCATTGTCTGTAATGTACCCTGGAGAGTCTTTACATAGTTTTCCATTACTGTCTTTACAGTATCCTGTCCTGGCATCTGCTCCAGCACTTTACCAAAGTCAATATGTCCGATTTTTGTGGCTTTCTGTGCATTGGCATTTGCTGCAACAGCAATCAATACTACAATTGTCAAAACTTTTAAGAGGTTCTTCATCATTTTTAAATAAAAGGTTAAGTATTTCAGAATAAACGAGGCGCAAAGGTATAAAAAAGGTGGCACCAAAATCACCTCCGTGCTATTTTTTAGATTTAGTAGATTGTTGAGGTTTATACGTATAGCCCAGTTTATCAAGAATCTGCTCGCTTATGTCGTACTTAGCATTGGTATAAATAAGCGTGGCATTACTAGCCTTATCGAACACCGTAGCGTAGTTTTCGGCAGTGGCAATTTCGTCAATGGCATTATATATTTTTTCCTGTATGGGTTTTACCAGTTCCTGGCGTTTTTTAAAAAGGTCGCCGTCTTTACCGAACCTCTTTTTCTGCAGGTCTTTAGCTTCTTTCTCTTTCTTGATAATATCATCCTCCCGTTTCTTCTTCATATCCTCGGGAAGCAGCACCGATTCGTTCTGGTAGCTTTTATACATCTTTTCTATTTCGGCAAACTTTACTTCAATCTCTTTTTGCCATTGTGCCGAAAGCTCATCGAGCTGAGCCTGCGCATCGGCATACTCGGGAATATTGTCGAGTATGTAATCGGTATTCACAAAGGCGTACTTCTGGGCCGAAGCACCAAAACCAAAAGTGCAAAAAATAGCTGCAATCAGAATGATCTTTTTCATAGGGTAATTACCTTAGGATTTATTAAACATTGACTAGATTTTGTTAATGATGACATGATTCCAAAAACCCTGCCAAAACTATTAATCAATTGAAGAATTCATTGAAAAATGGAACTGACCCTTGTTGGCACTAGGCATTCCGGGTATAGCATCAAATCCATATCCCCAGTCGAGGCCAAGCAATCCGAACATAGGCAGGAACACTCTAACACCTATACCGGCTGATCGTTTAGGGCTGAATGGCTCGAAATCCTTGAAATTAGACCAGTCGTTACCTGCTTCTACAAAAGCTAGCCCGTAAATAGTTGAGTTAGGATTAAGCGATAAAGGATAACGCAGCTCAAGTGTGCTTTTGTTATAAACAGTACCTCCCGCAGGCCTGCTTGTTACGCCGGCAAAAGGAGTCATACTTTCGTTGGTATATCCTCTGAATCCAATAAGCTGCCTGCCGTCGATAGCTGAATAGCCCGACATACCATCGCCACCCATAAAGTAACGGTTAAAAGGTGTTACCTGTATATCGCTGCTGTATTTGCCAAGGAAACCTGCTTTAAAACGGGCCATCAGCACAAGGTCACCAACAATCTGCTGGTAAAATGCACCGCTGATTTTCCATTGATTGAACTCAATCAAGCGGTATTTATCATCCAGGCTTTTTGCCGCAAATGATTCCGGAGCTATCAGCGAATATGGCGGAGTAAGTTCGAGCGATATATTAAATTCCGAACCGGCACGTGGAAAAATCTGTGCATCAGTGGAATAACGGCCCAGGGCAATTGTATAGGAGTAACTTTGGTACAAACCGCTTTGCTGCTTGCCGAACAGCGTGTATTGATCGAGGTTGTAATGCTGCAGGCTAATACTTTGCGAGAGATTAAAATAATTATCGGGCCAGTTCAAACGACGGCTGAAGGTAAATGACACACCTGTAATATTATAAGCATAATAACTAGGATTGCTTTTGGCCAATCCATTATTAAATGCCGAAATAAAAGTAGAAACGCTTAACTGGTTTGGCTTTTTGCCACCCAGCCATGGCTCAGTAAATGAAGCACTGGCACTTAAATAGCCTTTACCATACGATTGAAGCCTTAATGACAATTTTTGCCCGTCGCCGGATGGGATAGGCCTCCATGCACCTTTTTTCAGGAAATTGCGTGCCGAGAAGTTATTGAACGAAACGCCGAGTGTACCAATTAACCTTCCATAGCCCCAACCTCCTGAAAGTTCAAGCTGATCGGAAGAGGTTTCTTCCACTTTATAGGCAACATCCACTGTTCCGTTGGCAGGATCAATATTGGGCGTTGTAATATCAATTTTTTCCTGATCGAAATATTTAAGCTGTGTTAGCGAAGTACGGCTACGAAGTATATCCGACCGGCTGAAAAGCTGCCCTGGCCTTGAATACAATTCCCTGATAATTACATGATCGTTCGTCCGGGTGTTTCCTGCAACTTTTACCCGGTTAACATTCATCTGCTTGCCTTCGCGTATGCGGATCTGAAGATCAATTGAATCATTTTCAGCGCTTATTTCAATCGGTTCGATGGTACAGGTAAGATAACCATCGTCAACAAATAAACTCATCAGGTCTATTCCATTGGGATTAAACTGCAGCGAAGATTCAAGCTGATCCTGGTTGTAAATATCACCTTTACGGATACCCAGCAGCAAACCCAGTTCAGTGGCGGTGAACTTGGTATTTCCGACGAACGAAATATTACGGTAGTAATACTTTCGACCTTCGTAAACATGAAGATCAACATTTATGGCGTTACGACCCGATTTATAAACCGAATCTTTTATAAGCGTGGCATCCCTGAAGCCGTTTTCGTAAAATTTCTTCACCAGCAAGAGTTTGTCCTCTTCATAATCCTTTTCAATAAATTTTGAAGCTTTGAGCCTGGGCTTAAAATTTTTATCTGCCAAATCCTTTACATAGGCCGGATAATTTTTCAAATCCCCGGTGAATAAATGCCCGAAAAAGCCAAAAATGGTTTCCTGAAAAGTGTATAATGCCCTGTAAGTACCCTTTTCCTTCGTCTTTTTCATCGACGATTTCAGCGTCATTTCACCAACTTCCTTATTCCCGATAATATTTATCTTTTCAATTTTAACTTTGCCACCCTTTTGTATTTTGAAATCCAATGCGACATTGTTCAGCATATTGGTGTCTTTAACCTGGGTAATGGTTATCAGTGCATCAAAATATCCTTTTCCTACATAATGCTTGATAATGGTATTTTTTGCCCGGGTGAGCAGGTTATCGGTTACCACATCGCCCTTTGATATTTTGATTTTATCTTTTAAATCGTCGCCTTCGCCTTTACGGATACCGCTAAAAGTAAATTTCGAAAGGCGTGGCCGCTCTGTTAACTTTAATTCGAGAAAAATCTGATCACCCTGAACACTCGTAGCTATTATTTTTACATCTTCGAAAAGTCCCTGCTGCCAGAGTTTGTCCATAGCTGACCTGATGCGTTCGCCGGGAATGTCAATCTTATTTCCAACCTGCAAACCCGATAATGAAATTAAAACAGAGCTGTTCAAAAACTGGACTCCGGATACAGTGATGCCGCCTATGGTATATTTCCGTGGCAGGTTATAATCGATATCGGGAACCTCTTCCCCTGTCGAAATCTGTGCCATTAAAGGCATTGAGAGGATTGAAATCAGAATAGTTAGTAAAGTAAAGCGCCTCAGTGTCATCCTTTGCAATTTATAATTTGTTCACTTGTTTTCCCAAACCGCCTCTCGCGGTGCTGGAAATCAATAATAGCTTCGTACAGATCTTCTTTACGGAAGTCGGGCCATAGTTTTGATGAGAAAAATAATTCGGTATAGGCAGTTTGCCACATCAGGAAATTGCTGGTGCGAAATTCGCCGCTGGTACGTATCAAGAGTTCGGGATCCGGAAGATCGGGGGCATTCATGCTGGCTGAAACAAGCTTTTCATTAATCTGACTTGGGTCAAGTTTTCCTGCTTTCACCTGTGTTGCAATCTTTTTAATGGCATCAACAATTTCCCATCTGCCACTGTAACTAAGGGCAAGGAATAAATCCATACGTGTATTGTGTGCAGTTTGCGCCATCGCTTCTTCAAGTTCCTTTCGCACCTGCGGAGCCATACAATGTATATTGCCGATAACCCGCAGCCTGATATTGTTATCGTTGAGCGTTTTAATCTCATTGCTTATGGTTATAACCAAAAGATGCATCAAAGCATCCACTTCGTCTTTTGGGCGGTTCCAGTTCTCTGTTGAAAAGGCATAAAGGGTTATATATTTTACTCCCAGCTCAGCGGCGGCCTCGGCCGTTTCGCGTACCGATTGCACCCCGTTATTATGACCAAAAACACGTTGCTCGCCACGTTGCTGTGCCCATCTGCCATTGCCATCCATAATAATGGCAATATGCTTTGGCAGCCTGGTTCTATCTATAGTGTCGATCAAATTGTTGTTCTCCATGATTTTCGACAAATTTAGGCTTTTGTGGTTTACTGCAAGAGCCCCTTTTGTTAATTATTCTTAATGTGATTGTTACAGGTTTTTATACCCGTAAATTACTAGTATCCTTCACGTTGGTGGTCGAGACAACTCTCACTCTTCAACATCCTGATTTTAAAAGTTAACGATACTCCGGCAAACGAATACCAATCCGTATTGCGCGAATTCCCGCGTTGCATTCCTGTAGTGTGGGTAAGTGTCGGATCCGATGCCAATTGATTTATGGTAGGAGGTATTGCAGTTGGACCGTCAAAATAATATGTTGTACTTACATCATCGAGGTAATCGGTTGTAGTTTTGCGCATACCCCATTCGGCTCCTACGCCAATAAGTTTGCTCACACTGTATTTAACACCAAGCCCGAACGGGATGGCAAAAGCATACGAATTGTAGGGATTGTCTTGGTTTTCGGTGATCAATGGCCTTAATTCCGTCTTTTCTCCCGCAACATTTCCGTAAGGTTTAAAAAAGAAAACCGAAGCACCTCCGAAGATATATGGCGAGATGGGATGCAACTTACTGCCAATGAAATATTCAAAGAAGTTAATTTCAAGCTGTATGCCACCCTCATAAATTTTCGATTCAAAGTTAAGGTTACGTTCAGGATTGGTATTCCGGAAGGCATCATCACCTGCCACTGAACCATATAAACCATGAGCCCGCACCGAAATACGCGAATTGAAATTCTGCCTGTACATTAAACCAAACGCAGGCTTCGACATCCGGAACGGAACACCGGGATTAAGATCGCCGACATAATAGGTAACGCCACCCAATATCCCAATATCACCCGATTTCTGAGCATGGACTAAAGGTGCGAAAAGCACCGGAAACATGAGTAAAATACAGATTTTTCGCATAATTTTTTGAGCGTGCAAAGGTAGTATTATTATTGATACAGAGCGCATAGTATTGGAGTGTGTCAAAATTTATGATTTAACTTTCCGTTTTCCATGCCAATAAAACCGTGGTTAATAAAATATAACCGGCATTTCAAAGATCGGGATTCAGGATTTCCGCTTTACTGAAATACAAACGGCTTTTTATGAAATATATTTCGGTACTATTGATAACGCACTATATATTCACCGGTTAGCCCGGAAATAGCGAAACATTCAATACTAATGTGATTGAAACCTTTGAATATCAAGAAATAATTTGAAAAATACAGCCGGAAAATATGATTTCTTGTTTTGGTTTGATCAGTTCCGTATGTCCGATCCCCAGTTGAGTTTAGCCCGTATGGTGGAGAAAAAATTCTCATTCTGACGCTGTACCAGGTTTATTTCAAAATCTGCTTTGCCGACGACCAGTTCAACATCAGGAGTAATAACAGCCGATTGCGAATCCATGCCCACAAGTGCCTGCTGATCGCGACTATCAACTCTTATGCGTATCAGGTTGTTATCAGGAATTACGACCGGGCGTACCGATAAATTGTGCGGCGCAATTGGTGTAATCACAAAATTGCTTGAGTCGGGTGTAAGTATGGGTCCTCCGCAACTGAGCGAATAAGCCGTTGATCCGGTAGGCGTTGCAATTATAAGCCCATCGGCCCAGTATGAATGGAGCAGTTGATCGTTTACCCACACATGAACCACCACCAGCGACGAATTCTCTTTCTTATTGATAGATAGCTCATTAAATGCGTAGTTAAAATCGCTGAACAAAGTCCTGGGCGAAAGCAGACTGATCAGAGTCCTTTTAACAATGCTGTAGCGATTCGCCAATATATCGTCAATAGCTGAAATGATTTCGGTACGCGGAATGCTCGACAGGAAACCCATCCTACCCAGGTTAATACCTGAAATCGGGATGCCTGAATCGCGCACCAATTGCACTGAGTGAAGCATTGTGCCATCGCCTCCGATCGAAAAAAGCAGGTCAGCCCGCCCCTTAAGGTCCGAATGATCATTGAAAAGCTCAATTTCCTGGTTAATACTGATTTTATCTTTTAAAAACTCATGAAAAGGTTTCCAGATCAGCAATTTACAGCCACGACTTTCAAGAGCATCCATTAAAATTTTAAAATACCCGAGCTGGTCGGTATTAAATTCCTTTCCGAATAATGCTATTCTCACTTTAATTGAATTTGTAGGTTTAAAAAATCAGGAGTCATATTTTGTGCAAGGCAACAGTTATATTCCTGCAATAAAGTGAATAAAGATACCACTTTTACCCGATTTATTCACAGCATACTCAATACGCACCACTTTATCATAATAGGTAACCAGGTCGATTCCCAATCCGGCTCCGGCCAGCAAGGTACGCGGAAGTTTGTTATTCATATCTCCAATCCATTGGGGTTGCCATACATAAGCAGCATCAGCAAAAGCTGTGAGATATAATGCATAATGGATAAGCCCGAATTTAGGTGAACGAATAAAACCAATATTATACGTTTTTTCAGGTACCAATGCGAATTTAATATTCGACCGAACCAATGCAAAGTGCTTGCCATCAATCACATTATACTCATATCCTCTCACATAATCTCGGTTGTAGCCTAATCCCTGAATCATGAAATATGGCTGCCTGGCTCTCGATGATACTTTGCCAATGAACGAAACCCCTGAATACCAATGGCTGGATAATTGAGAATAGAGCCGTGTTGTGGTTTTAGCCCAGGCAATATCTACGGGTTTCTCAAAACCGAAACCTAATCCCGATTTGTTGAGTTCCAAGTCGATGTACCATCCTTTGAGCGGGTAATATTTTTTATCGCGATGATCGATTTTCAGTTTGTAATACAGGTATAAAAAAACCGGCTTATCAACCCCTACATAGCTAAAATCAGGATTTAAAGACAGGAGTGAATCGGAAAATGAAAAATTGCGTAATCCTACCACAAGCTGGTTGGTAGTAAAAATATTTTTTCGATACGTTCCATTAAGCGAATAGTAATTTTCGGTGTATAACCCATCAGGATCAAAGGCAAACCTCAATTTGTCATCCTGTGTGATATATCCTGCTTCGCGGTTATTCTTATACCCGGCTTCAAAACCAATTCCGAAGTGTTTTTTAGTATCAATATAAGGATCCTGATAAGCAAGGCTAAGCTGATGATTTTTACCGAGTTGAACTGTAGCATCCAACTCATCCATACGTCCGGTGAAGTTGTACCATTTGGCATCAACACCATAATTAATACGCGCAAAATCGTGTGTCTGCAGCCACGAATTGAAATTCCGGTCTGTAATCTGCAAAATGGGTACAGGCCATATATACCAGCGTTCCAAAACGGAAATCTTAATATTCATTAAAGCAGGTATGCCTGAATTGAGACTCAGAACGGTATCAATAGTTACGAAATTGAACAATGAGGTATTCAGGAGGTTGAGCCGCGACTGATTTACCTTCCGGCTAAACTCTGCCGGTGTGAATTTCTCGCCGCTTGCAATCAATAACTCGCGGAAAATAATGTTTTCGTTGGTTTTCTTATTACCCGAAATCTCTATAGCCCCCACTTTAACCGTGAGATTCGATGTGTCGGTTTGCGCCGATAATGGGAATAGGTTAAAGACCGTCAGAAAAAGCAGTACCAGAATCCGGATTGACTTTGCAGATGGCATTTTGTATTGAAAATACATGAAAAAGGATCAGACGTTTAAATAGGTCATCAACAGGTCGTAGCGTTCGCGAAGGTTGTCGAAATAATCGCTTTCGAAAAACGAAGCCTTAATGGTATAATCATAACGCAGGAATGATTGCATTACTGGCTGAATATCAATTCGATTGAGTTTCAAAGTCAGTTCAAGGCGGGTTGAATCGGAAGGCGAACTCACATAAAAACTTAGGATTTTTGCATCGTTGTCTTCAACAATCTTTGCAATTTCGACCATCGAAAAATCGTTTGCATTCAGCTCAAGAACCACAATACCGCCCGGATTGCTGACAGCAGCAGTCAATGCCATTTTTTCAACCATATCAGCAAGGGTGATAAGGCCAAGATAAATGCCTTTTTCGTCAATTACAGGCAGGGTTGTAAGCTTATAATCAGCGAAAAGCTTCATAGCTTCATAAATATGCCTCGACTGAAGTATAGATATATTTTGCAATTGTAGCTGGTTATTCCAAATTGGCTCTTCGAATGAACCGGCTGCAAAAATGTCATCTTCCGAAATCAGACCCAATAACTGCGAATCGCCAACTACGGGCAGGTGCGAAACCTTGAACTCATCGAACCAATGCATGGCAATAAGCCCGGTATCGGAAGTTTTAAGTGGCAGTACAGCACTTGATATAAGGTCTTTAGCAGTCATAAAAGTAATGTCGCAAATATCGTGCCTCAAATACGTTGAACCAAGCATGGTGTTTCGTAATTTTGCAGAATTAAAAACGAGCGATGACAAAGTTAAGCGTAAATATTAATAAAATAGCCACAATTCGTAACGCAAGGGGCGGAAATATGCCCGATGTGCTGAAGGCTGCCATTGACTGCGAATTATTCGGTGCCCAGGGCATTACGGTCCATCCTCGTCCCGACGAGCGCCATATCCGCTATAGCGATGTGTATGAGATTTATCCTTTGGTGAAAACCGAGTTTAATATCGAGGGCAATCCCATTCCCCGTTTTATCGACCTGGTGCTCGAAGTTAAACCCGCCCAGGTAACATTGGTTCCCGATTCGCACGATACAATAACCTCCAATGCCGGTTGGGACACCAAAAAGAATAAGTCGTTTCTGAAAGAAATAGTTACTGAATTCAAATCGCATGGCATCCGGACATCTATTTTTGTCGATCCTGTCAGCGAAATGGTTTTTCATGCAGCCGAAACCGGTGCTGACCGTATTGAATTGTACACTGAAGCATATGCACTTCAGTACGCGGCAAATCGAATCAAAGCTATAGAACCTTATGTGGAAGCTGCCAGGATTGCTACACAAAACGGCTTAGGCATAAATGCCGGACACGACCTCGACCTGAACAACCTCTGGTACCTGGTGCGCACCATTCCCGAAGTACTTGAAGTTTCCATCGGCCATGCGCTGGTAAGTGAAGCTTTATACATGGGGCTTGAAAAAACGATAAAGTTGTATTTGCAACAGTTGAGGTAGAAGTGGGAAAAAGTTAAAAGAAAAAAGAAAAAAGTCTCTATTTCATATTGTTAGCAGTATAGACTTTACGATTTCTATAAATATATGAGCATTTAAAACCTCAAAATAATTTCAAGTTCATGGTCAAGCCAATCCTTTTTCTGCTTCTCTTTATTTGGTCATTTCCCACAATGGCTCAAAAAGTTGTTGACGGTAAACAAACTGAAGAGCGTAATGGCCTTGTTCATATAAAAGGTGAAAATATTCCGTTTACGGGGACAGTAGTTTCATTATTTCCAGCCGGTAATAAACAAATCGAAACGCTGTATCTCAACGGGAAACAGAATGGGCTCGAAACTGCATGGTTTCCTGATGGAAAGGTAATGATGGAGATCACTTACCGCGATGGTGAATTCAACGGCCCTTACAGATACTACTACAGCGAAGGCGGAATGGAATATGAAAAAATTTATTCCGGAGGCCTGATGAATGGCCCATCTGTTCATTATTATCATGGAGGTAAAAAGGAATATGAAGGTTCTTATACCGATTGCCGTGAAACAGGAACATGGACGTATTACCATCCAAATAGCCAGAAAATGAAAGAAGGGATTTTTAAAGAAGGATTTGAAGATGGTGAATGGCAGTTCTGGGATGAAAATGGCGAATTGATCAAGATAGTTTCCTACAAATCGGGTGATATTGTTTCAGAACGAAGTATCAAGTAAGATTGCTCCAATAAAAAAAACGGTTCTGAAAATTGAATTCTTCAAAATCCTTTTTCCCGGATAAAGAAATGTTGGAATAAATTCTTCCCCATTTATCAAAATAAGTACTATTTCCAAAAACAGCTATGAAATTATTTTTCCGCGAATTCGGTGAAGGGCAGCCAGTCATCATTCTCCATGGCCTTTTCGGGCAGAGCGACAACTGGGTAACGGTTGGCCGCCGCATTGCCGACCAGTTTCATGTGTATGTTCCCGATCAGCGCAACCACGGGCAGTCGCCGCATACTTCCGTTCACAGTTTTCCGGCTATGGCCGATGATCTTGCTGAATTTATCGAAGAACATCATATTGAAAATCCAATCCTGATCGGCCATTCGATGGGTGGCAAAGTGGCTATGACTTATGCACTCGAAAATCCAGGGTTGGTGAAGAAATTAGTTGTTATTGATATCAGTCCTCGTAAATATCCCGAAAGGATTACTCATACCCAGGTGATAAGCGAGATGATGGGTATTGATCTGGAAAGCATTGCCACCCGGACTGAAGTGGAGAAAATACTCGATTTACGCATTTCGGATTCCCGGATAAAGATGTTCATCCTGAAAAATCTGTACTATAAAATTCATGGCAAATTGGCCTGGCGGCTTAACCTTGAAGCTATCAATCAAAGTATGGATTTGCTTTTTGATGGCATCAGCAGCGAAAATCAATATACCGGCCCGACTTTATTTATCCGGGGTGGAAAGTCTGATTATGTCCTGGATTCTGATTTTCCATTGATTAAAAGCATGTTCCCTGAAGCCCTTATAAAAACAATTTCCGGAGCCTCGCATTGGGTCCATGCGGATGCCCCGGAAGAATTATGTTTGCTGTTAAGCAGTTTCCTGGAAAGAGATTGTCAATTCATTTGAAAATTAACAGGAACTAAAAGGCCTGCAAGCTGATAAGAACGGTCAAACTCCCACGCCTGCAAGCCTTTCATATTACCTATTAATATCTTACCACATCCACACTGGCAACGCCTGCCTGAAGATTGATTTTGATTTTATTGGTGCTTGTAGCAAAATTGGGTGTCTGGTACAATTGTTTGCCGATTTTGGTGAATCCTTTAAAATCCTTGCTCGACATAAAAGTATTCGAGATAATTTCGCAGCCTGCACTTTCGGGTACACTTATTGTGATAGATGCAGCACCGGCTTCCAGTTTAACATCGGTAAGCGGGAGTATTGCGCCTAATTTAATATCAAGTTCCGAAGCGCCACCCTGTATTTTCACGTTGCGGGTTTTGAAACCGGAAAGATCGAAATCAACTGTGGCGGCTCCCACATTCAGATCCAGATCCCATATCGGGTTGGGATTCAATTTCATCTCCACATCATTCCTTATATTGCCGTTATTGAATTCGCCTTTTTCGAGCGAAAGATCAATTACAGTGAGGCTGTCTTCAACTTTTGCAGTCATCGAGTAATTGGCTTTGTCGTTGTCGTGCTTTACTTCAATAAGCTTGGCGGTAGTATCTTTAATTTTAAAGTTACCAACACCAATGTTAAGTTTAAGCTCGGCAAACTTTGTGAGGGAGTCATAATTTTCGGACATCACATTGTTATAGGAAATAACATTATCCTCATCGTTGTTATCACGATTATTTTTATCATTCCACTCGAAATTCCAGTTATGATTGTCCTTCGGGCCATAGGTTTGCACAGCGATAACTGTAACCACCACAGTAACAAGCGAAAGCACCAGTTTGATCCAATCCTTAACCGGGATAAGCGAAATACCCCAAAGGATAAGAATCACCGGCCAGAGTTGCCACATCGAATGCCAACTGAAAAACAATACGCCGGTATTTTTCAGGATAAAAAGGACGCCAATCATCACCAGCAGAAGTCCCCAGAATATTTTACGGTAGCTCATAGTATTCGGTTTTTATTTGTTTGAAAAATTAATTTATCTCAATAAATGAAGTGAATTTATTCTTTTTCTTCCTTTTTGTCGCTTTTACGTTCGGCCAGGCTGGTAGCAATAAGCACACCACCCAATACTACGAGAGCAATAGGCCAGATGTCGCCGAAATGAATATTCGGGATAAACCGGTTGGCAAGAAAAATGATACCCAGCGTAATCAGAACAATTCCACCGATAAGACTGTTGCGATTTTCCTGTTTTACCGGGATATTGAAGGGATTGGAAGTTCCGGTACTGGCATCAGCTCCGGGCTGCTCACCTGGGTTTTCGGAGTTGTAAGGCTGGCCTGAACCCATATTGTAATTAAAAGATGTAATTGGCTCAAGTGGCAAAGCTATCCATAAAATAAGGTAAACTATAACCCCACCACCGCCTGCAAAAGCAATGATCACAAATAACAACCTGATAATTATGGGATCAATGTCGAAATACTCGGCTATTCCACCTGCAACACCTCCAATAACTTTGCTCTTCGCTGAACGATACAAACGCTTATTCTTTTCCATGACTTTATGCTTTAAAATGTTATTGTTTAGTCATGTGACGCAAGGTTACGGATTTGGTTACACAGGAACATTCTTTTCGGAAAAAGAAATTGGTAAATGTCGGTCTTTAGTACTCATAACTTCTTAACCTGTTAGCGCGTTATGATTCAAAACCGATTACTTAGATCATTAAAAAAACTCATTTTTTCTTTTACAGTTTTATATTACGGTGCGCTGCACCTTCTGTTTAATCCACGAGGTAAATAGCTATAAATATTTCGGTGCTCTGCACCTTTTAAGAGCCACGAAGTAGCGAAATATTTATAGCAATTAGAAAAATATACCGGTAAAGTTGCAGCGCAACGAAATAGTATGTGCTAACATTTATCAGGCTTCAATTTGTAATCCTTGCATTTATTCAAACAGAAGTGATTGTAATGTTTTGATGATTTTAATCAGACAATTTTTCATCAATCATCAGAATTAAAAAATGCTAGCGTGACGAAAAATACAGAATAATGCAGTTCCGAAAGGAAATCGGCTGAAAAGCCTGAAAAGAAATTGTTGGTTTAATGTATCCTTACTTCAGTTAACTATTCTTCATCATCTTCCTCATCATCATCCTCAAGTTCAGGATCGGGAGCAGGAGTAACTCTTTTTGCCACCAGAATACTTATTTCGTAAAGGGCATATATAGGGATTGTAGCAATTGTCTGGCTGAAAACATCGGGTGGCGTAATAATTGCAGCGATTATAAGAATAATAATTAAGGCGTATTTCCTGTTAGTTTTCAATAATTTTGGAGTTACTATCCCTAACTTGGCCAGAACATAAACCACTACAGGCAACTCAAATACAATACCAACTCCCAGAATAGTAGATGTTACGGTGCTGATATATGAAGTTAATGAAATCTGATTAAGAACCGTCTCACTCACCTGGTACGTACCCAGGAAGTTGAGCGTCCAGGGAACCATAAAGTAATAACTGAACAGCACACCAAGCATAAACAGGAACATCATTACAAATACGGCCCGGCGCGCATACTTGCGTTCCTTTACGTAAAGTGCAGGCATTATAAACTGCCACAACTGGTATATGATGAAAGGAGAACCCATGATAAGCCCGGCGAACATCGAAACCGTCATATCGGTCATAAATTGACCCGAAAGGTTGAGGTTGATGATGGACAGCGACATTGGTGGCAAACAAAGCGTGTCAACATGAATCAATTCACCAAGTTTGCAAAGCCATCTATACGTTATGAAATCAGAATTTTTAGGAGCCAGCAGAATTTTATCAAAAATAAAGCGGCTGTAAATAAATGCCACAACCGTCATGACCAGCCATGCCAGAATCATACGGAAAAGCCGTTTACGCAATTCGGTAAGATGATCCCAGAAAGTCATTTCCTTTTCTGTATCATCCACTTTTTTTGAATTCTTTTTTTTGAGAAGTGCTGCCAAGTGAAAAATTATGAGTGGCAAATTTAGCGTTTTTTTTTTGAAGCTCCGTAACCGAATTTTAAGTAGTCAAAAGATTCAGTTTAATGCAGAATTATGAATTTTGTCGGAGTTTATGTTTGCCTTTTGCAGGCTACATAATATTTTGATGTGCTGGAAAAGTTAATGACTCATTAGATAAATGATTTTTTAAAATAATTAGAATAGATTGATGATTTAATTCGGAAATTGAATTAGTATTTATTTTTTCGTCCTTTTCCCTTGATGGAAAA
>JBBSDG010000027.1:0-21113 GCA_038249635.1 Bacteroidales bacterium
ATCATACTTTGCATATTGGCTTACTTAACAATGCGTTTTTTTGCATTAAGAGCGAAATCAAGTATTTTACAATTTCTGCAATTTTTCAAAAGAGCAGCCCAGGGTATGCAAATTATTGATGCGGATAAACTTGCTTTTGCCGAATTCGATACGTTAGCTCAGGCAGCGAACCAGATGATTTATGAGCGGGAACGGATAAAGAATGTCCTTTCAGTTGAAAAATCACGTCTCAGGTATATGATTGACGCCATTCCTGATCTTATTTTCTTCAAGGATGTTGAAAGTAAGTTCCTGGGATGCAACAAGGCCTTTGAAAAATATATCAATAAAAAGTCAGAAGAAATTATAGGTTTGTCGGAATATGATCTGTTTCGAAAAGCTGAAGCTTCCGGATACCTTAAATCGGACAAATCAATTATTCAGTCATTAGAAGCGGAAAGAAGCACGAACTGGATAGAATATACCACCGGACAAAAATCACTTTTTTATACTCTCAAAACGCCGTATTTCGATTCAGACAATAACTTATTAGGAATAATAGGGATTAGCCGTGATATTACCGAAATGGAAGAAACCCGGCAGAGGCTAATAATGGCCAAGGAAAAAGCGGAGGAATCGGACAGGTTAAAAACGGCTTTCCTGGCAAATATGAGCCACGAAATCAGAACTCCGATGAATGCAATAATTGGTTTTTCCGACTTACTGGCAGAAGAGGACCTTACGCCGGAAGATAAAATTGACTTCATTTCGAAAATCAAAAATTCAGGGCAATCATTAATGGCATTGATCAATGATATTATTGACATTGCCAAAATAGAGGCCGGGCAGCTAAAAGTATCAGAATCAGGCTTCGATATCAACCATTTACTAACTGATTTACTGGGTACTTTCGAGGAATTAAAGAATGCTTCAGCAAAGAAAGGAATAAGCCTGAATCTGATGCTGCCCGAAGATAAAAGCAAATTAATGATATTGACTGATCCTGCGAGGTTGCAGCAGATTCTCACCAATTTACTCAGCAATGCCCTTAAATTCACTGAATTTGGCAGTATCGACTTTGGATATACATTGCAAGATGAAACGCTGTCGTTTTTTGTTAAAGATAGCGGAATTGGTATTCTGCGAAGCAAACAGAAGCTCTTGTTCCAGCGGTTCAGCCAGTTGGATCCCAGCACAACCCGCAAATATGGAGGAACTGGCCTGGGGTTGGCTATTTCAAAAAATCTGGTTGACTTATTGGGTGGTACTATCGGAATTGAGTCGAATCCGGGAAAAGGATCCTTATTCTTTTTTACAATTCCGTACAAACCGGCTAATCAGCGTCAGCCGCTCAAGGATTTAAAAATGGATTGGCAAAACATTAACTGGAAAGGAAAAACCATTCTGATTGCGGAAGATATGATGCAGAATTACATGCTTATGGAGGCTTTACTTAAACGGAGCGAAGTGAGATTACTTCATGCAATGAACGGTCAAATTGCCATTGATATAGTTAAAGCGGAGCCTGATATTGACCTTATACTTATGGACATACAATTACCCATAAAAACAGGTTATGAAGCCCTGAAAGAAATAATAGAGTTAAGACCTGATATTCCTGTGATGAGTTATACTGCATTTGCTTTGCCTCATGAACGCGAAAAAAGTATTACAGCAGGCTTTGTTGACTTTATTCCCAAACCTATTAAATCAGAAACCCTGATTCCAATACTAAATAAGTATCTTCAGAATCAGGGCTAGAAATATTTCGGAGAGTTAGAAATTTTATGCCAAAAGATGTACCACGAGGCCGCTTCTAAGTTTGGGCTCAAACCAGGTAGTTTTCGGCGGCATAATATTGCCTGAATCAGCAATATCAATTAGCTGTTTCATCGACACGGGATAAAGCGCGAAGGCAGCTTTCATATCACCGCTATCCACACGTTTTTTTAGTTCGCCAAGGCCACGGATACCGCCCACAAAATCAACACGGGTCGAAGTACGAAGGTCTTTTATATCGAGGATTTGATCGAGTACGAGTGACGAAAGTATTGTAACGTCAAGAACGCCAATTGGATCCTGATCATTGTATGTTCCTTCCCTGGCTGTGAGCGAATACCAGATTCCATCAAGATACATAGCAAAATTGTGCAAAGAAACAGGAGTATATATCTCTTTACCCTTATTCTCGACAAGAAAAACGGTACTGAGTTTGTTTAATAATTCCTGGCTGCTCAGATTATTCAAATCTTTAACAACCCGGTTATAATCAATAATCTTTAGCTGATTATCGGGAAAAAGAACCGACATAAAGAAATTATATTCTTCGGTGCCATTATGGTTTGGATTATTTTTACGTTTTTCTTCGCCTACCAGTGCAGCTGCTGCTGTACGGTGGTGGCCATCGGCAACGTATAGACTTGGAATTTCTTTTTCGAATATTTCAATTATCCTGTCGATGGTTGCTCTGTCGTTGATGGTCCAGAAATGATGTCCAAATCCTTCGTCAGTTATAAAATCATATACAGGCTTAGTTTCGGAAACTATTTTTAAAACTATTTCATCAATACCTTTATTGGCAGGATACGAAAAGAAAACTGGTTCCACATTTGCATTCGTGATACGAACATGAATCATTCGGTCCTCTTCCTTATCCTTGCGGGTGAGTTCATGTTTTTTAATCTTATTATTGAAATAATCTTCGATGCTGGTGCAGCCAACAATACCATATTGTGTGCGGCCATTCATGGTTTGGGCGTAGATGTACAATTTTTCATCCTGATCCTGCACAAGCCACTTATTATCTTTGAAAGCGGAAAAATTCTCCACCACTTTATCATACACTTCTTGTCCGTGAACGTCAACTTCTTTAGGAAGGTCAATTTCAGCTTTTGTTACATGAAGTAATGAATACGGGTTATCTTTTGCTTCGAAGCGGGCTTCCTCCGAATTTAGCACATCATAAGGCCTTGATGCTAATTGTTTTACAATTTCTACTGGTGGGCGTAAACCCTTAAACGCTTTAAGAATTGCCATGGGTTGCGAATTAGATCTAAATTAATTTCATGAATAATAGAAGTGTGCAAAATTCAGTAATAGAAATGAATGTTACAACATAAAAAATAAAAAAAAATTACAATGAACACTTTATATTCATTGTAATTGATTTTAAATAAAAAAAGGATGGGTTGTTACCGATCAATCGTCATCGCTATCAACTATACCGGCAGAACGTTGTAGAGACCCGATCAAAGCACCAAGCATTTTGGTCATTTCCATTAATTGATTACGGGAGTCTTCGAGATCCTCGGGAGAGAAAAATTTTTGTTTCGAAGCCATGGAGCTATGCACAACACATTCGCGCACAGAGCTTTTAGCCATTTTAAGGTAATGAATAAACTGGGCTTTGTTACGAGCCGAGCCTTCAGCGATATGCAAAGCTATTGCCTGTGCTGAATTATAAAAATGTGAAGCCAGTGAGATTGAGCCGGTTTCTGGAAATTTATTTACTTTTTTAAATACCCAATCAATATAATCGAGAGCTTTGAGGTAAATCCGTAAATCCTCGAAACGAAAAAAGGTAGCAGTTTTGTCAAATTCAGTTTCCATTAGTTTGTGGTTTTTGGTTTTTAAAATACTCTAGCATGAATATAATATACTCACAATTTCTGAAATTTTCAGCTAATATACAACGATAGAAACATTAAAACAAGAAAGTTGTTTAAGTGGGTAATTCTTTTTTCAATTTGCAAACATTTTTTTTCTGCAAATTGAGATTTAAAAAAAGAAATCTTAAAAAAACAACCTTCCTGCTTTACTCAAATAGTAGTGTTAACTATTAGAATGTACTATTTATTAACCTGAAATGTAGTGTCATTTTTAGTAAAAAAACTAACAATTTGCCTGGCAGCAGCTATGCCTGCATTATTATTAGCTTCTGCTGTCTGAGCTCCGATTTTTTTTGGTGTAAAATAAAATCTGCCCGAAAACTTTTCAGCTATAAGACCTTTGCTGTCAGGTTCAACATCCGAAACATATTTAAAATCAGCTCTTTCAGCAAACATCTGACGCAATCCTTCTTCATCTATAACTTCCTTACGGGCTGTATTAATGAGTGTTGCCCCTTTAGGCATCCTGGAAAGAAGGTTGAAGTTTATTGATTTCTTTGTTTGTGCATTTGCCGGCATATGCAACGAAACATAATGGCATGTTTTATACAGTTCTTCTACATTATCCAGATAATGAATTCCTTCGGCTTCAACTTTTTTCCTGTCAACAAACGGATCGAAAGCATAAATCTCCATCCCGAATCCATGGGCAATTGCAGCTACAGCTTTTCCAACATATCCGAAAGCATGCAAACCCAGTTTTTTACCTCTGAGTTCAGTACCGGATGATCCGTTGAAGTTATTACGGGCTGCATAAACCATCATACCGACTGCAAGTTCTGCAACTGCATTCGAATTCTGACCGGGTGTATTCATGGCAACCACGCCTTTTGATTTGGCTGAAACCAGGTCAATATTATCGTATCCTGCTCCTGCCCTGACAACAATTTTCAGTTTTTTAGCAGCTTCAAATACAACATCGTCAATAATGTCGCTCCTGATGATAATGGCGTCAGCACCAGAAGCTGCTTCAAGTAGTTCCGCTTTCTGAGTATAATTTTCGAGCAGAGCCATCTTGAATCCGGCCTCTTCAACAATTTTTTTTATGCCTTCCACTGCAGTTTTTGCAAATGGCTTCTCAGTGGCAACAAGTATTGTTTTCATTTGATTAGCTTTAAGTGCTTAATTACTAAAGATGTAGATTAACTGTTTGCTTTTTCAAACTCTTTCATACAAGTGATAAGTGCATGAACACTTTCAACCGGTAATGCATTGTAGGTTGATGCCCTGAAACCGCCCACCAAACGGTGACCTTTAATTCCTACCATTCCTTGCGACTTGGCAAATTCCATAAAAGCGTCTTCCTTGTCCTTGTATTGCTCTTTCATTACAAAGCATATATTCATAAGTGAGCGGGCACTTTTAACGGCAGTACCTTCAAACATAGTACTGTTATCAATAGCATCATATAAAAGACTTGCTTTAGCAATGTTCATTTCTTCCATTTTTTTAACGCCACCCATTTCTTTTACCCATTTCAAAGTTTCCTTTAAGGTAAAAATGCTAACGCATGGAGGAGTGTTGAACATTGAACCTTCTTTAATATGGATACGGTAGTCGAGCATAGATGGAATTGCACGTTCAACTTTTCCAAGTATATCCTCGCGGATAATTACAAAAGTAACACCTGCAGGACCGGCATTTTTTTGTGCACCACCATAAATCATGGCATATTTCGATACATCAACCGGACGGCTGAGAATATCGCTCGACATATCAGCTACCATAGGAACCGGGCTATCGTAATCTTCACGAATTTCGATACCATAAATTGTATTGTTGGTTGTAATGTGGAAATAATCAGCATCGTCAGGAATTTCCCAACCCGAAGGGATGTAATTGAAATTTTTATCCGATGAAGATCCAACAACTGCAACTTCGCCGAATAATTTGGCTTCTTTGATGGCTTTTTTTGCCCAAACGCCTGTTTCGAGGTAAGCAGCTTTTTTATTCATCAAATTGTATGGAACCATGCAGAATTGCAAACTGGCTCCCCCACCCAGAAACAACACCTGATAGCCATCGGGAATGTTAAGTATTTCCTTGAATAAAGCGACAGCTTCGTCCATTACTGCCTGAAATTCCTTGCTGCGGTGCGAAATTTCGAGTAACGACATTCCTATACCATTCAGATCAAGAATAGCCTTAGCTGTGTTTTCAATTGCAATTCGTGGAAGAATTGACGGGCCGGCATTAAAGTTGTGTTTTTTCATTTCCTAGAGTTATTGTTTTATCTTATTGATTTACTATATCTTACATTTAAAATACCGCTATTTTCGGTTCTCCCGAACAATGGTATTAAATTGATACAAAACTATAAAATTATTACCGGTCGGGCAAAAAAAAATAAGAATATATTTAATCAATTTCAATATAGGACTTGCTTAATTAAAATTTTACCTATCTGATCTCGGAAAAAGTTAAACAGATGTTCCGGTACTTTTGAGATTACTGATTGTTCACATTGATATCAAGCCATATAAATGCTTAACCAGGTTCAATAAACCACTCATTTTCAATAAACAACATTTATATGAACGGCATTGTTTTAAATTAATCTCAAAATCTGCAAAAGCGAAAACTTCAGATGTAAAGTCAAATAGCAAGATTTTTTATTTTTTAATTTTTTCCTGATTTGCTACTTCAATATCTTCGACCAAAGTCCAATATCCATCTTTAAATAAATAGCCATCATAAATTTCACCTGAAGCTACATAATATTTGTGTATTCCTTTCATGGATTGATCCATAGGAACAAGACGATCCATAACTATTAGCCAGGCGTTTTCTTTTTTAACCTTATTCCCCTTTTTAACCAGGATTGATTGGTAATCATAGCGCAAAAGCATATTGGCTTTTTCGGCGTATTCCTTTATAACACGGCTTTTAAGACCCAGATCAGTTTTAAAAACCGGCATTCCAAATATAACATTTCCGGTATTGTCAATATACATAATGTCGATCAGTTTACGGTTCGAGTTTGGCGTGTAACCGTCCCAGCCTAATAAAGTGTAAGCTTTTTGTGAACCAATCTTAACCTCAATCATTTTGTAGTAAATAGCTCCGTACCATATTTGAGGTGAAAGTTTCCTTGTTTCGAAATCCGCGGGATCATTTTCGACCGAACGCAGCGGAACCAGAAACAGACTATCCTGAATGAATTGGATAAAACCGAAATATTTGTTTGTTCCATCACTTAGAGGTACATTCCAAGTAAAAATCCTTACTTTGCCGTTATCCGATGCCACTATTGTAATTCCCCGGATTGAATCGAGAGGAACGGTAAACGAGGATTCAGACTTAAGAACAGATTGAAATTTTGCAAAAAAAACTTCATTAGCCTTCAGACTGCCGGAATCTGTTTTTTGTTTCCATATAAGAGAACTTAATTTACTTAACGAATCCTGAAGCCCTGAATTGTTGCCAACCGACTGTGCTAAAGCGCAATATGTATTAAGGAGAAGGAAAATAAATATGGTTGGAATTGTGATTTTCATTTCGGGATTCTTCAATAATTTATGATTAAAAGGCAAAAGTATGATTTTAACAGGTAATTTCGCCGCTAATATAATTTGAAACGTTTGAAATCCTTTAAAAGTATGATCCAACCACCTGCACTTGAACTGCGTATATCGGCATTTGCTGAACTCGGAAAAATTATGGGCCAGGCAGCAGAAGGTTATACTTCGGCAACTTCGGAATTTAAAGATCAAAATCCTGAGTTATATGATTCGCTACAGTTGGCCAACCAACAGAATTCATGGTTTACGCCTTCAACAATAGCTTTAGCGATGAAAGCCTGGAGCGAAACTTTAGGTGTAGAATCAATCAGGAAATGGATCAATGAGTATGAAATTGGCATTCAAAATACTGATCCAAAGAAGGTTGCTGTGATTATGGCTGGTAATATCCCTATTGTAGGCTTTCATGATTTTATGTGCGTTTTGATATCCGGCAACTATTTCATTGGAAAATTGTCGTCGGAGGATAAAATATTGCTTCCTGCTTTAGCCGATGTTCTTTGTAGGATAGAGCCGGGGTTTAATCAGATGATTCAATTTACCGAAAGCACCATTAAGGATTTCGATGCTATAATAGCTACCGGAAGCAATAATACTGCCAGGTATTTTGAATATTATTTTTCTAAATATCCTCATATTATCCGTAAAAACCGTAATGGCGTTGCTGTATTGACGGGTAATGAAAGTGACGAATCACTCAGGAAACTTGGTACGGATATTTGCTCGTATTTCGGCCTCGGTTGCCGCAATGTTTCCAAGGTTTTTATTCCGGTTGGGTTTGACCCAAAAAAGCTCTATTCAGCCATTGAACCTTATAAAATAGCACTGAACGATCATTTCAAATACATGAACAATCATAGCTATCACCGTTCCATTTACCTGCTGAATAAAACTCCGCATCTGGATAATGATGTTTTTATTTTAACAGAATCGGAGCAGTACTTCTCCCCTATCCCGGTACTTTTTTACCAGTTTTACGAAAATATAGAATTGCTGAAAGAAAAGCTTTCGCAGGACGATGAACTTATCCAATGTATTGCTACAGATGCGTTTACAGGAGCAAAAACAGTTCCATTGGGATGTACTCAAAGCCCGGGTTTAAGCGATTATGCCGATGGAATTAACACTATGAAATTCCTGCTCAATCAATAAACAGGTGACGGGAAAAACATACTAACAAAATAATGTTGAAGAAATTGTTCTGAATATTTGTTTGTGAGGAAAAAATGTATAATTTTGCAGCCCTGAAAATAAAGCTGAAAGCATCATGAGAAAAGACATTCACCCAAAGGAATACCGCCTTGTAGTTTTTAAAGATATATCGAACGATTTTTCGTTTATCACACGTTCGACTGTAAATACAAAGGAATCCGTTAAATGGGAAGATGGTAAAGAGTATCCACTTGTAAAATTGGAAATCTCCAACACATCGCACCCCTTTTACACCGGCAAAATTAAACTGGTTGACACTACAGGCCGCGTTGACAAATTCCGTCAGAAAATGGAAAAATCAGCACAACTGAAAACTAAGGTTCAATAATCCTTAGCATCCTTAAAAAAATAGAGCTATCCGGTTTGGATAGCTTTTTTTTTGTACAAAACTCTTATTTATCAATACCAAGGACTATTTGCATTGTAGGATAAACTTATGCTTGTATCTTTAAGGCCCGTTTTCAGTAACATAAAGCCAATGAATAATTATATACTTTTTGATGACCAAAGCCGAATCAGTTTACGGCCACTTACTTTTTTCAGACCCGTCAGCGGTATCCGTTTAGGCATTCTGACTATCAGTGAAAAGTGGGAAAAACATCTTCAGTCGCCGGTTTCATACCTTACAGAAACATATTTGCAGGAGAAATTTCCACTTAAAGTCGGAAATCACAACCTCCTTATTAATGGCTCCGTTTTGCCAAACCAGGAACTCATCGCTGAAATCCATGCATTGGATGCCGACACCTCATTAATGGACAAAGAAACAGTGATAGCTATTCATCTTACTTCCGAAAACCTGAAACATTTCAGGCAGGGAATTACTCCCGATTTGAAATTGCAGGAACTGAAAGCTGCTTGTATTAAAATCACCAATACCTGGGATATTTTCGGGAATAATAAAAAGGCTATTGCCGAAGACTTTAAACTTATTACCAAAAATCGGAAATCGGCTGAAATTTCGTCAACTAACCAGGTTTTAGGGAACAATTTGTTTGTTGAAGAAGGGGCAAGCATCGAATGTTCATCAATAAACACACTGAAAGGACCTGTTTACATAGGAAAGCATGCCGAAGTGATGCAGGGTTGCCATATCGAAGGACCGGTGGCATTATGCGAACATTCAGTTTTAAAAATGGGAACATTTGTTTATAAAGGAACAACTTTGGGTCCATTTTGTAAAGTAGGCGGCGAAATTAATAACAGTGTATTGTTCGGCTATTCGAGCAAAGCCCACGATGGTTTTATGGGCGATTCGGTTGTAGCCGAATGGTGCAACCTGGGTGCCGGGACAACTACCAGCAACCTGAAAAATAACTACGAACCTGTGAAACAATGGAGTTATGGTGAAAATAAATTTGTGAGTACCGGACTTCAGTTTTGCGGCCTTGTAATTGGTGATCACACTAAAACAGGGATAAGTACGATGTTCAACTCAGGAACTACAGCAGGAGTTTGTTCCAATATTTTCGGGGTTAGTTACCAGCGGAATTTTATCCCTTCGTTTGTGTGGGGAGGCACAACAGGTTTCAGAAAGCACAGACTTGAAGAAGCAATGGAAACTGCCAAAGCTGTTTACGCCAGACGCGGCCTGCCATTTGACACAATTGAGGAGAATATATTTAAAACTGTGTTTGAAATGACCAGTGATAACCGGTTAATGTAAAATCATCAAAATTTAATTTGAAACACCGCTGTTACGGATGATTATGACCGTTTTATCCTGTTGGGGTTCAAGGTTAAAATATCAGAAGACAACTATTGGTTTCCAATTCTGAAGCATATGCCAATTATTCATACAGATGTCTGAATTTAATTATAAATCATGTCGCTAAAGATGTATAATTTCATTGTTTTCGTAAAACTCAGCAACCTTTTCCGATGAACATACCATAGGAAGCCTTGTTTGAGTACTGGCATGGTTATTGAATAACAACCGATGAAAAATATTCAGGCATTGAATATGCCAATCTGTCACATTTACTCTTATGGACCACAATATAAACCTTGCTGAACTGCATCTTTCGAATGTAATGGAAGATGAAACTGAATTTATTCCTTTGCTTTCGGCAGAGGATGAAGAACTTATAAATGCAGAAGATGTTCCTCCTGTTTTACCCATACTGCCACTGCGAAATACTGTTCTGTTTCCTGGTGTGGTAATACCAATAACGGTTGGCCGCGATAAATCGATACGACTGATAAAGGAATATTATAAGGGAGAGCGTATAATCGGGGTTGTTTCGCAAAAAGATGGCGATATAGAAGATCCTGGCTATGACGACCTGAATAAAATAGGAACCGTTGCCTACATTATCAAAATACTTCAGTTGCCCGACGGGAATACCACAGCCATCATACAGGGAAAAAAGCGTTTTGAGCTAGGAGGTTTGCTACAATCGGAACCATATTTCAAGGCAGAGGTGCATGGAATTGACCAGAAAGTGTTTGTTTCCAAGAAAGACAAACGCTTCGAAGCCCTGATTGGATCCATTAAGGATTTGTCAATTCAAATCATTAACCAATCCCCAAACCTGCCAAGCGAGGCTGCTTTTGCCATAAAAAATATTGAAAGTCCGGTTTTCCTGGTCAATTTTGTTGCATCAAACTTAAATGTTGATGTTACTGAAAAACAAAATTTATTGGGCCTCCTTGATCTTGAAGAACGCGCCAATCGCGTATTGGGATTGCTTACCAAGGAATTGCAGATGCTTGACCTGAAAAACCAGATTCAGAATAAGGTAAAGGTGGATATGGATAAGCAGCAAAGGGATTACCTGTTGAACCAGCAACTGAAACAAATCCAGGAAGAACTGGGGAACAATCCTAACGAGCAGCAGATCAATGAAATAAAAGCCAAGGCATATTCACGAAAATGGCCGGAAGCTGCTTTTAAAGTTTTCGAAAAGGAAATAGCAAAGTTACAACGCATGAACCCAATGGCAATGGAGTTTGGCATGCAGGTTAACTACCTGGAAGTAATGGTTGACTTACCGTGGGATACCTTTACCGAAGATAATTTTGATTTACATCATGCCCAGAAGGTTTTGGATAAAGACCATTACGGGATGGAGAAAATCAAAGAGCGTATAATTGAATACCTTGCCGTTCTGAAGCTGAAAGGCGATATGAAATCACCTATTCTTTGCCTTGTTGGCCCTCCTGGGGTTGGTAAAACTTCGCTTGGCAAATCAATTGCAAGGGCTATTGGAAGAAACTATATTCGTATGTCTCTTGGCGGTCTTCACGATGAAGCTGAGGTAAGGGGACATCGTCGTACTTATATTGGGGCTATGCCTGGCCGTATTGTTCAAAGCATACGAAAGGCAAAATCATCGAATCCTGTGTTTGTACTTGATGAAATTGACAAAGTTTCGGGAATGACCGTTAATGGCGACCCATCTGCTGCGTTGCTGGAAGTACTCGATCCGGAACAGAATCTCTCATTTTATGACAATTTCCTTGAAGTAGAATACGATTTGTCGAAAGTGATGTTTATTGCCACCGCAAATTCACTCAACTCAGTACATCCTGCTTTACGCGACAGAATGGAAATTATTGATCTGAGCGGATACCTGATTGAAGAGAAGATAGAGATTGCCAAAAGACACTTGGTTCCGAAACAATTAAAGGAACACGGCATTGATAAAAAGCAAATTACGTTCAGTAAACCGGTGCTTCAATCTATTATCGAAAATTACACCAGGGAATCTGGCGTTCGGTTGCTGGAAAAAACAATTGCCAAGGTAATCCGTAACCGAGCCCGTTTTATTGCAATGGAGGAAGCAATACCTGAGGTTCTCACAAGTGCTGACCTGGAGAAAATACTCGGGTCCACTCCTTTTAACAGTGAGAAGAGTTATTCAGGAAAGATACCCGGAGTTGCTACTGGTCTTGCCTGGACAGCGGTTGGAGGCGAAATACTGTTTGTAGAAGTCAGTCTGAGTCCCGGGAAAGGAGTCCTTACCGTAACCGGAAACCTGGGAGATGTGATGAAAGAATCTGCATCCCTGGCCTATGAATACCTGAAATCGCATGCAAGCCAGTTGAAACTGGAAAATGATGTTTTCGAAAAGTGGAACGCTCACATTCATGTTCCTGAAGGAGCCACACCCAAAGATGGCCCATCGGCAGGTATCACCATGTTTACGGCGCTGGCTTCTGCATACATGAAACAGCCGGTAAATGAAAAGCTGGCCATGTCGGGCGAAATCACGCTGAGAGGCCGCATTCTGCCTGTAGGTGGCGTAAAGGAGAAGATACTTGCAGCAAAAAGAGCCAGAATAACTGACATTATCTTATCAGAAGATAACAAACGTGATATCATGGAAATAAAACCTGAATATATCAAAGGTTTGAAGTTTCATTACCTGAGAGATATGATAGATGTGCTGGACCTGGCGCTGGTAAAGAAGAATTGACCCTGTCGTAATTGAAACAGAAAACCGGAGAAATTCCGGTTTTTTTGTTTTTTTTTCCTATTTCCGGATTTGATCAAATGTATTGATCCTACAGCAAAAGCCTGGCTTTATTCTTTCTTTGCAGTTATTTAATCACAGAATTGCCGATGTATAAGGCAAATCCGTAATTTTGACACTTCATTTATAAAGCCTGATGAAGTTCTTGTCATCGATTTTTTACACCTTTGTTTTTATATTCCTGATCCTGATTACTTCATGTAGTTCAGGGCGTTTTGAAAATGATGGAAGAACCGTTTTCCGCTATAACGAATCGGCAGGAATAACTTCACTTGATCCTGCTTTTGCCAGGGACCAGTCTAATATATGGGTTGTTAACCAGCTATTTAACGGATTGGTTCAGTTAGATGAGAATCTAAAAGTAAAACCTTGTATTGCAAAAAGTTGGGAAATTTCTACAGATGGACTTCAATATACTTTCCACCTGCGAGATGATGTGTTTTTTAATCCTGACATAGCTTTCGGGCAAAGCAAAGGAAGAAAAGCAGTGGCTGCCGATTTTGTTTATAGCTTCAACCGATTAATCGACAGCAAACTTGCATCACCCGGTGCCTGGGTGCTCGATAAGGTAAAAAAAGAAAATGGCTTCATCCCTTTTAAAGCCATTGATGACAGTACACTGGTAATCAGCCTTAAGAATCCGTTTCCACCATTTCTGGGATTGCTGAGCATGCAGTATTGCTCGGTTGTGCCTCATGAAGCAATCGAAAAATACGGTGCCGATTTCAGGAAGCACCCTGTTGGAACCGGGCCTTTCAGATTAGGCATGTGGAAAGAAGGTGTGAAGCTGGTGATGCTGAAAAATGATCATTATTTTGAAGCCGGCAAGGATAGTCCCCTGCCCTACCTTGATGCTGTTGCCATAACATTTATAGTTGACAAGCAATCTGCATTTCTTGAGTTTATCAAGGGTAACCTGGACTTTGTATCCGGAATCGACGCGAGCTACAAAGATGAATTATTAACCAAAAACGGAGAATTAAGGCCTAAATACTCATCAAAAATAAACATGAGCAAGCAGCCTTACCTTAATACTGAATATCTTGGAATACTGATTGATACTAATTTTTCGGCTGCCTCAGAAAGTCCGCTGAAGCATAAACTCATCAGGCAGGCAATAAGTTATGGATTTGACCGGGTAAAAATGATGCGTTACCTGAGGAATAATATCGGAAAAGCAGGAACGGCAGGTTTTGTCCCCGCCGGTATTCCCTGGTTTAGACAGGAGCAAGTCGAAGGTTATCACTATGATCCTGCAAAAGCCATGCAATTGCTGGGTAAAGCAGGTTTTCCGGGTGGGAAAGGACTTCCGCCTATTACGCTTACCACAAATGCTTCTTATCTTGATTTATGCAAATTTATACAAAGTCAGCTTGGTGAAATTGGGATTACTATAAAGATTGATGTTACTCCACCGGCAACACTGCGTGAGATGATCGCACAATCGAAAGTAAACTTTTTCAGGGGATCATGGATTGCCGATTACCCGGATGCCGAGAATTACCTTTCCTTGTTCTACACCCCAAATTTTTGCCCGGCAGGTCCTAATTATACACATTTCTCATCAGTTGCTTATGATAAAATTTATAATGAATGTATTCGTGAAACCAATGATTCGATCCGTGGGTTGAAATACATGCAGATGGACAAGCTATTGATTGAAGAAGCCCCGGTGGTAGTACTTTATTATGATGAAGTCCTGCGATTCAGTCAAAAAAATATTACCGGTCTGGGTTCAAACCCATTAAATCTCCTAAATTTAAAACAAGTAAAGAAAACAAAATGACCTACAATGAATTACATAAAGTAGAACCACAAGATATCAGCCAGAATCCTTTTACCCTTATTGATGATGACTGGTTTCTGCTAACTGCCGGCGACATACATGCCTTTAACACCATGACAGCCAGTTGGGGAGGAATGGGAATACTCTGGAACAAGCCTGTAGTATTCTGTTTCGTACGTCCGCAGCGCTACACCTATAAATTTATGGAGTCGAATGAATTTTTTACCATGAGTTTCTTTGATGAAAGCCATAGAAGTGCATTGAATTTGTGCGGCAAAGTATCGGGTCGCCAGACCGACAAAATGAAAGCCACAGGACTCAAACTAATAGAATCGCCTAAAGGCTCCATCTTTTACGAGCAGGCAAAACTTATGATTGAATGCCGGAAACTTTACTTTTCGGATATTCTACCTGAGAATTTCCTGGTTGAAGGAATAAAAGCAAACTATCCTAAAAAAGACTATCACCGGATGTATATCGGTGAAATCACATCCTGCTTCGATAATTTCAAATAAATTCAATAAAGTGATTATTCATATAAAATGCAAAAGCCTGTTGATAAACCTTTTTGTAAATATTTTGAGGTTGAGATAAAAAAAATAAGTATTTTCGCATATTACAATGCGACGCAAGTCGTATAACATATGCACTTCCGAGTCAAATAATCGAATGTCGTTGAAACTAATCCAGGATATACGCGAAAAATTTGCCAAATCATCACTGCTTAAGTTAGTGCATGAAATGAGCAGGCAGCAGAAACAGACGAACCTTGAAAGTGCTCGTACTGTTGCTTTGCTGTATTACCTTCCTGATGAAGCAACCTATAACATTGCTGAAACAATTTTAAGCAAGCTCATCAAGTTGAATCTGAAAGTAAAGGTTGTATGTTATACTGATTTAAAAACTGTCCCGCACTACTTTATACCCAAGATATCGCAGGATATTATTACGGTTAAAGATGTAAACCTGCTTTACCAGCCTCAAAAGCCTTTTGTAAAAGAATTCATCAACACAGAATTTGATATACTTATTGATTTGAGTTTAAACAACTATCTTCCTTTACTCTACTGTGCCGCTTTGTCGAAAGCAGGACTTAAAGTGGGCCGGTTCCAGGAAGATCATGAGTTGTATTACGACCTTATGATTCATGCAGGTCCGGATGAAACCATTGATTCCTTTGCAGAACAGGTAGTTCATTACTTAAGCAGGATAAATAACTAACTCTATGAACAACAAATTCAGAGGCACGGGGGTTGCCATGGTAACTCCGTTTCACAAACAAGGTACAATTGATTTTACGGCTCTAGAGCGGCTTATTGAACACTTGATTTCAGGTGGAGTAAATTACCTGGTTGTGCAGGGAACTACCGCCGAAACGGCCACTCTTACGAGGGAAGAGAAAAATGCTTTGGCCGAATTCGTTGTTGAAATTACCAATAAAAGAGTGCCGCTTATGATTGGCATAGGAGGTAATAATACCCAGGAAGTTATCAATAAGATAAGGATGAATTCGCTCGACGGTTATGATGCCATACTTTCGGTGACTCCGTATTACAACAAGCCACAGCAACGCGGTCTTTACCTGCATTATAAAAGCATTGCTACTGTAAGCCCGCTGCCTATTATAATGTACAATGTTCCAAGTAGGACTTCGGTAAATATGAAACCGGAGATTACCTTACAGCTGGCTTCGGATTTTGATAATATTATCGGCGTTAAAGAAGCATCGGGAAACATTGAGCAAGTCATGGACATCATCAGGAACAAGCCAAAAGATTTTCTTGTAATTTCCGGTGACGACCTTTTAACCCTGCCTTTACTTGGCATGGGTGCAGATGGAGTTATTTCTGTGATTGGCAATGCTTATCCTAAATTATTTTCCGAAATGGTTAACCTCGGACTGAAAGGAGATTTGAAGAAAGCCCGTGAAATCCATTATAAGCTTACCGATTTTGCACGATCAGTATTTGCTGATGGCAATCCATCCGGAATTAAGGCAGCACTCGAAATTAAAGAATTAATTTCAAATAACCTTCGTTTGCCTTTGGTTAAAATTGAGAAATCTCATTATAACCAGATGGCAGCTCTTATGGCTGAACTTGAGCCTGTGACTCATCAATAAGAAATAAATCGGATGCATGAAAAAAGTCTTAATCCTAATCGCAATTCTTTGTGCATTCATAATAAGTTCAGCCCAATCGGTCCTAAAGCAAAGTGATCTGGCTTTGCAGGATATTAATCGACGCGGGGAAGTATATTTTAGTTTCCCGCTTGCCGATCGTTCGCAGTTGCAATTTCTTTCCAGGATAATATCAATCAGCAATATCAGTGGCAATACAGTTTATGCGTATGCCAATCAGAAAGAATTTTCTGATTTTTCAAATTACAAATTTGATTATTCTGTTCTCACCCCACCTTCTGAACTTAAGCCGGTTAAAATGAGCAACAGCCTGAATGAAGTTCTAAGTTGGAATGCTTATCCAACCTACCCTGCTTACGAAACAATGATGCAGCAGTTTGCATCCGATTATCCTCAAATCTGCAAACTCATCACAATCGCGACGCTTAACAGTGGTCGCAAAATTCTTGCTTTACGGATTTCGGATAATGTAAATGTGGAGGAAAACGAACCGGAGTTCCTTTATACTTCTTCGATACATGGTGATGAAACTACAGGCTATATTTTGATGCTTCACCTTGCTGACTCACTGCTGAGAGGATATGGTACAAGCGACCGTATTACAAATATTGTAAATAATTTTGATGTTGTGATTTGTCCGCTTGCCAATCCCGACGGAACTTATGCCGCCGGCAATACCACTATAAACGGAGCCACCCGTTACAATGCGAATTCAGTAGATTTGAACCGGAATTATCCTGATCCTGAACCTCTTGATCCTGGTAATCTCAATTACAATCATTTGCACCCTGATGGAAACGCATGGCAGCCCGAAACTGTTGCCTTTATGGATTTTGCTGATCAGAACAGTTTTACTATGGGTGCCAATTTTCATGGAGGTTTTGAGATTGTAAATTATCCATGGGATACGTGGGCCAAACTGGCGCCTGATGATGCATGGTGGAGATTGGTTAGCCGCGAATATGCCGACACTGTTCATAAATACGCCCCCTGGAATTACATGAACGAACTGGATAACGGTATCACCAATGGCTATGCATGGTATCGGATTACCGGCGGACGACAGGATTATATGAACTATTTTCAGTATTGCCGTGAAGCAACAATCGAAATTTCAGATACAAAACTAGTATCCGCAAGTCAGTTGCTTGCACATTGGAATTACAATTGCAGGTCATTTCTCAACTTTATTGAACAAGCAGGTTATGGCCTCCGTGGCCTTGTTACCGATGCTCAGACCGGCACACCGTTGAATGCCAGAATATTCATTTCAGGATTTGATAAGGACAGTTCACAGGTTTACACCGATCCGCAGGTTGGCGACTACCACCGCTTACTTAAAGGTGGAAGTTATAATGTAACATATTCAGCAAACAGGTATTTATCCCAAACTATCCCGTTACAGGTAACTGACCGGCAAACAATGGTACTTAATGTGCAACTCACTGCAGGCAGCCAGGGTACGAATATATCAGAAGAAAATCTACAATCCGGAATTTCTGTTTATCCCAACCCTGTTATCGGTGGAAAGTTCGTACTTGAGTCGTTGAACCAGATTCAGGCATTCAAGATAAGCGATGCTGTTGGCAAAATTGTTAACTCATCAAAACCTTTGACCAATAAGTTTAGTGTAGAAAGCAATTGGCCTGCAGGTATTTACTTGCTTCAGATTGAAGTAAAAGATCAGTGGATAAGCCGAAAAATCCAGGTTATAAAATAGCATTAGATAATACGTTATAGAAAATGCCCGATGAATAGTCACCAGGCATTTTCTTTGAATAAATAAATTGAAATTTCATCTACATCTTATCCATTTTCGAAATCCCAAAGGGAACAACTACTTTGAAGCTGAAATTTCTGCCCATGTCGAAAACGCCGCTGCGGCCGGTGGCAAAGTTTTCAGGCGCGTACTTTAAACGGCTCAGGTGACTTTGGTATGCGGCATCAAGTAAATTATCAGCAGTGATAAACAAGGAAAACAATGTTTTTTTACCGTTCTTAATATCGCCACCGGCACTCAGGTTCAACAGCGCATAGCCGGGAGTTGCTGTTTCGGTTGCATAAGCCGAATAATAATGATTTTGTTTGAAATAATATGCAACTCCAAATTTAACAAACATATTTTTAAAATATTTACCCATTTTGCCCGAGGTTGCCTTTAAATCAGAAGTAAACTTAGCTGCCGGTGTAAGTGGCAGGTATTTTGAAGAATCCGGTTGATTTTTCAACACTGAGTTTACATAGGAAAATGAATTTTCGAAATGAAGCCAGTCAAGAGGATGAGGGTGTATATCAATGGTTAATTCGCCACCGGTAAGGTTCGCATTTCCCGCAGCATACTTAAAAACGCTATACCCATCAATAATAGAATCAGTACCTGAAACATTTTCGAGTTTGCGTAAAAAAATAAAATTATTGATACTGTTGGTAAACAAATCCAGATCGGCAGAGATATGTTCGGAGTTAAATCCAAGTGCATAATCGAGTTGCAGACTGCTTTCGGACTTCAGTTTCGGATCGCCCAGCTCGTAACGGAGGGTTCCTTCATGCACTCCGTTTGACCCAATTTCTCCAATATTCGGAGCCCGGAAACCACGCGAAACATTCATTTTTGTGAAAAGTTTTTCCGAAAACTGGTATGTTGCTCCAAGGCTTCCGGAAAAGCCTGAAAAAGTTGAATTGAATGCAGTAAACTGATGATAAGAATCCTCATCAGGAAAAGCAACCGGCTGGCCTTCAGCATCAAGGTAAAGATCATTACCTTTTTCGATCCGGGTATCCATTCGCAAACCTCCGCTCACTTCCAGTTTATCGTATGATTTACGGGCAATTGCGAATATTCCTGCATCAAATAAATTATAGGCCGGAACCAGGAATTCAGTACCTTTATTCTGCGAGGATTGCTGCATTCCATTTACTCCAAATGAGATGTTTAAACCTTTATAATCAGCAAGTATCAATCGCAGATCATAATTAAAGGTATTCAAAAAGAAGTATAATCCATACGCATGAGGCGACAGAATATCCCCAAACTCCTTGCGGCGGTTCTGTTGCCAGCCCAGTGTTGATTTCAAGGTAGAATTGCCAAGGATAAAACTATTATTCAAAACAGCTTTGTAATGATTGATTTTTTGATACGGGATATGAGCTGCATACGAAAGGAAATCATCGTTTGTTGCAAGTGCAAAACCTTCGGCATTACCATCCATTACAACCGGTTTTATGAACTTTCCCGAGGCACTGTCGCGCTCGCCTTCAACAATTCCGGGAATCATGTTGTAAATGCTAAGGTGCAAGTGCGAATATCCCCACGATTTATTTAAACCCAGAATTGCAGTGCCGGTGGTTTCCTTAAACCCTGAATTCAAAACATACCCATCGTATTTATTCTGATACGCATGTGCCATCTTATTGCTGAAACGGACATCCCAGATAAACCCATGTTTATTGCCCGCAACATTTGCCGAAGCCCCAAATAATCCGTTGTTGGTTTGGAATTCAGTTAAGATTTTTCCTTCAATAACTCCTTCGGGCAAAGTTGGTGCTGCAATAAAATTAATCACACCAGCCATGGCATCGGAGCCATACGACAAACTTGCCGGACCTTTCAATATTTCCACTTTACTAACTGCAAACTCATCTATTTCAATTCCATGTTCATCGCCCCATTGCTGCCCTTCCTGCCTGATTCCATCGTTGAGTGTGATGATCCTGTTATATCCTAAACCCCGGATAACCGGTTTTGAAATTCCCGGACCGGTTGTAACCTGCGAAATACCAGGTTGTTTGGCAAGCGCATCAATTATATTTGAGGATGAATTTTGTAACAACTGTAAAGGTGGAATTATAGATATGGGTGTTGGAGTACGGTTTCGCTCAGCAGCTTTTGATAATCCGGTAACAACTACTTCGTTGAGTTCGGTAACGGATACTTCCATTCTATAATCTTTCACATTCACCTGGCTAAGGTCAACAGTTTCGGCTATCAGTTTGTAGCCGATAAAAGTTACCTGAACCAAAACCTTGGTTTTCGGTAAATTATCCAGTTTATAAGTTCCATCCGAAGCCGAAGTTGTTCCTGTTTTCAGATCGGGAAGATAAACGGCAACACCGGGAAGTGCTTCTCCTGTTTTGCTGTCAGTAATTTTGCCCGACAAACTTGTTTTTTCGATCAAATTATTGCCTGATATTGCTATCATGTTGATTGACAATAATATAATCAACATGATGAAAAATATTTTTTTCATTTCGTTCTGATTTAATAAAATTAAAAATAAGAGATGAAAGAAATCTCCATCCCTAAAAATATGCCTTAAAATTATAATCAGG
>JBBSDG010000028.1:0-20897 GCA_038249635.1 Bacteroidales bacterium
CCGGAGTACATCATAATAAAACACATTTCGTGAGAAAATTTTTTAAACTAATGATTTACGCAAAACCTTATTGGGTTTATGCAGTTATTAATATCTTTTTCAATTTACTGGTCATACTGTTTTCATTGGTCTCATTTGCAGCCCTGGTACCAATCCTGCAGATTTTATTTAAAATGACAAAGCCGGTAACATCTGCGCCACCATTAGCATTCAACCAGGATGCCATTTTGCAGAATACGCAATTTTATATAAGCGAACTTATTAAAACTTATGGCGCGCACCAGGTACTTGGCTATATATGCGTAATACTTGTTGCACTTTATTTCCTAAAAAACCTTTTCAGGTACCTGGCTATGTTTTTTATTGCGGTTTTACGGTATGGAGTAGTGAAAGATTTGCGTAACGCTTTATATTACAAAGCATTAATCCTACCATTATCCTATTTTAACGAACAACGCAAAGGCGACATAATTTCACGAATAACGGGTGATGTTCAGGAAGTGGAATGGTCGATACTTCAAATGATAGAGATTATTTTCCGTCAACCAATTACTTTGGTGGCTTACCTGGTATTCCTTTTTATACTGAGTCCCCAACTGACAATATTTGTTTTGCTTGTTCTTCCTGTTTCAGGATTAATTATCGGAAAGATCGGGAGTTCACTGCGCCGCACTTCCGATAAAGTACAAGCGAAAATGGGCGATATGGTTTCGCTTATCGAAGAAACACTTTCGGGTCTCAGGATCATTAAAGCTTTCAACGCCATCCCTTTCAGTTACAATAATTTTGTTAAAGCAAATGTAGATTTAACCAAAGTTTCAACACGGATGATTCGCAAACGTGACCTTGCCTCTCCGCTCAGCGAGTTTTTAGGAATAATGGTAACAGCAATTATTTTATGGTATGGCGGAGGTTTAATACTTTCAAATGATCATTCAATAGATGCTACTATTTTTATTGTTTATCTCGGCGTTTTTTCCCAGCTTTTACCGCCAGCCAAAGATATTTCGCAGGCAGCAGCCTACATTCAGAAAGGCGCAGCTTCACTGGACCGAATTGACTATATACTGCAGGCAGAAGAAGTAATTGTTGAAAAAGAAAACCCGTTACACATCAGTAACCTTGAGAATAGCATTGAATACCGCAATGTATCATTCAGCTACAATACCGACCCGGTACTTACCGGCATCAACCTTATTATACCGAAAGGCAAAACCATTGCACTTGTTGGCCCTTCAGGCGGCGGAAAATCAACTATGGTTGATCTTTTACCGCGTTTTTATGACATTACCGGCGGAGAATTGCTGATTGATGGCCATGATGTCCGCGATATCGCAATCAATGATGTGAGAGGTTTGATGGGAATAGTAAACCAGGAAACTATACTTTTTAACGGTTCGGTGTACGATAACATCTCGTTCGGCATGAAAGATATAACTCTCGAAAAAGTTATTTCTGCAGCCAAAGTAGCTAATGCACACGAATTTATCGAGAAACTGGATCATGGTTACGACACCAATATTGGCGATCGTGGATTGAAACTTTCGGGAGGTCAGCGGCAGCGAATAAGCATTGCCAGGGCGGTGCTAAAGAATCCTCCGGTGCTTATTCTCGACGAGGCAACCTCGGCACTGGATACCGAAAGTGAACGTCTGGTACAGGATGCATTGCTGAAACTAATGAAAAACCGGACTTCGGTGGTTATTGCTCACAGGCTATCAACCATTCAACATGCCGACGAAATTATAGTAATAAGCACCGGTGAGATTGTTCAACGCGGTAATCATCAAAACCTGATTGCAGCAGAAGGTATTTATAAAAAACTTTGTGAAATGCAGTCGTTTTCCTGATACAGCTTATAACAGTTACCCGATTTTAATTTCCAATTCCTCTTGCAATGCTAATAGTTTGCAATGATTATATATAAATTTGCATAAAACAAAATCCCCGAATGCACATCCATTACTTTCAGCACGATCATTTCGAAGACCTTGGTTTTATAGCCGATTGGGCAACAGAACACAATTTTACTACTTCCGTTACGCGTTTTGATATCAAACAGGAATTCCCTTCACATGATGAATATGATTGGCTGGTTGTATTGGGTGGTAAAATGGGTGTTTATGAATCAGATCAGTATGATTGGATAACCCCGGAAATCGAATTTATTAGAGCAGCCATTCAAAAAGGCAAGATTGTTATTGGAATCTGTCTCGGCTCACAAATGGTTGCGAATGCACTCGGGGCGAAAGTTTATAAAAACACAGAGCCCGAAATGGGTTTCTTTCCCATAACTTTTAATTCAGATGCCCGGAAAGACAGTATATTCAAGCACTTTCCGGCTGAACTGAATTCAATGCACATGCATTTTGATATTTTTGATCTTCCTACAGGAGCAATTTGTATGGCGAGCAGTGAGGTAACTCCATGTCAGGCATTCAGGTATGGGGAAAACGTATTTGCGCTACAGTTTCATTTTGAAGTTACAGAAGCTAATGCCGCAAACTTCATTCAGGAGATAACTCCGGAAATTGTTATGGGAAGGCTTGTGCAGCAACCGCCGGAAATGCTTCAAAACATAGGTTTTTGTAAGTTTAATAACCAGGTATTTGCAAAGATGCTTAACGACATTATATTGTGGAGTAATTAGATTTCTGACCTCTAAAAGTATGATAAACTGCGAAAGTCAGAATTCAATTTCAGAATAATAACATCATGCAATTAGCGTTTTTTAACAAATTCATGGCAAATATCTAATAACTTTTACGATTAGATCCTTTAAATATTTATCAAAGTTTTGTACTTTTGCGCCCTCAAAACTCATATTCCGCGACTTATAACAATTATTACATAAATACAAAAACAGCAATCTGTTATGGCTAAATCAAAAGTTAAAAGTGTTTATACTTTCGGCAGCAAAAAGGCTGAAGGTGATGCTTCGATGAAAAACCTGCTCGGTGGCAAAGGTGCCAACCTGGCCGAAATGAACCTCGTTGGAATACCGGTTCCTCCGGGATTCACTATTACGACTGAGATGTGCACCGTGTACGTCAAAGAAGGCAAGGATAAGGTTTTAAAAATGATTAAAAGCGAAGTTGAAGAAGGCATCGCTTATATTGAGAAACACATGGATTCCAAATTCACCGACAGCAAAAACCCTTGTTTGGTTTCGGTTCGTTCGGGTTCACGCGCTTCAATGCCGGGAATGATGGACACCATCCTGAACCTGGGTTTGAATGACGAATCCGTTAAAGGTCTTGTTAAAAAGACCGGTAACGAGCGTTTTGTATGGGATTCGTACCGTCGTTTCGTTCAAATGTACGGTGATGTAGTTTTGGGAATGAAACCTGCTTCGAAAGAAGATCATGACCCGTTCGAAGAAATTATCGATCAGTTGAAAGAAGAAAAAGGTGTAAAACTCGATAACGAATTTTCTGCTGAGGATCTGAAAGAAATGGTTGACCGTTTCAAAAAAGCTGTTAAAAAAGTAACTGGCTTTGACTTTCCAAGCGATCCATGGGAACAACTCTGGGGTGCTATTACTTCAGTTTTCGATAGTTGGATGAACGAACGCGCTATATACTACCGCGAACTCAACAACATTCCTGAAGAATGGGGAACAGCCGTTAACATACAGGCAATGGTATTCGGTAACATGGGTGATAATTCAGCTACCGGTGTTGCTTTTACACGCGATGCAAGCACAGGCGAAGACCTTTTTAACGGCGAATACCTTATCAACGCTCAGGGCGAAGATGTGGTTGCCGGTATCCGTACACCACAGCAAATCACCCTCGAAGGCTCAAAACGCTGGGCTAAACTTGCAGGTGTAAGCGAAAAAGACCGCAAGAACAACTTCCCTTCACTGGAAGAAGCAATGCCGAAAATTTTCAAGGAACTCATGGAAATTGAGACCAAACTTGAAAAACATTATAAAGATATGCAGGATATAGAGTTTACCGTTCAGGACGGAAAACTCTGGATGCTTCAGACCCGAAGCGGAAAACGTACCGGCGCTGCCATGGTAAAAATGGCTGTTGATATGTACGACGAAAAACTGCTCGACGAAAAAACTGCTATCTTACGTGTTGAGCCTAACAAACTGGATGAATTACTTCACCCTGTTTTCGAAAAAGCGGCCATGAAGAACGCAAAAGTTCTTGCACAAGGCTTACCGGCTTCACCAGGCGCTGCAACCGGACAAATCGTATTCTTTGCCGACGATGCAGAAGCATGGGCAAAAGAAGGCAAAAAAATTGTTCTGGTACGCGTTGAAACATCACCCGAAGACCTAAAAGGTATGGTAGTTGCCCAAGGAATTCTTACTGCACGTGGCGGTATGACTTCACACGCAGCTGTTGTTGCCCGCGGAATGGGTAAATGCTGCGTATCAGGTGCAGGAAGTCTGAAGATTGATTACAAAACCCGTACTCTCGAAGTTGCAGGTGTTAAACTGAAAGAAGGCGACTGGTTGTCACTCAACGGTTCGACCGGCGAAGTTTATGAAGGAAAAATCACTACTACCGAAGCTGCACTCAGTGGCGACTTTGGAAAACTGATGCTGATGGCCGACAAACATTCACGTATGCTTGTCCGCACCAATGCTGACACTCCTAACGATGCAAAGGTTGCCCGTAACTTCGGAGCAAAAGGTATAGGCCTTTGCCGTACCGAGCATATGTTCTTCGAAGGTGTTAAAATCAAAGCCATGCGCGAAATGATCCTGGCTGATGATGAAGCCGGCCGTCGTGCTGCTCTTGCAAAATTGTTACCTATGCAGCGTGCCGACTTCGAAGGTATTTTCGAAGCCATGGAAGGTCTGCCTGTAACTGTTCGTTTGCTCGATCCTCCTTTGCACGAGTTTGTACCCCACGAAGATGAAAACCAGCAGGAAATGGCCAAGGAAATGGGCATTTCAGCGAAAGCGGTTAAGGAAAAAGTTGAGTCGTTGCACGAATTCAACCCAATGCTTGGACACCGTGGTTGCCGCCTGGGAAATACATATCCTGAAATTTCGGAAATGCAGGCCCGCGCTATTATCGAGGCTGCCATGAACCTGAAAAAGAAAGGCATCAAAACATATCCTGAAATAATGATCCCGCTTACCGGTACACTTACTGAAATGCAGTTGCAGGAACAAATCGTACGCGATACCGTTGAAAAAGTTTTCGCTGAACGTGGCGAGCGCATGGACTATATGGTTGGCACCATGATTGAAGTTCCCCGCGCCGCTCTTGTTGCTGATAAAATTGCTGAATCTGCTGAATTCTTCTCGTTTGGTACCAACGACCTTACACAGATGACCTTCGGTTATTCACGCGACGATGCTGGCAAGTTCCTCCCTGTTTACCTCAAGAAAGGTATTCTGAAATTCGACCCGTTCCAGGTTCTTGACCAGGAAGGTGTTGGTCAGCTTGTTAAAATGGCAATTGAAAAAGGCCGTTCCACACGCCCACATCTTAAAGTAGGTATCTGCGGCGAACACGGCGGCGAACCATCATCGGTTGAATTCTGTCATACTGTAGGCATGAACTATGTTAGCTGCTCACCATTCCGCGTTCCTATCGCACGTTTGGCTGCTGCACAGGCTGCTATCAAAGAATCATTGGTATCTCCTTCAAAAGCAAAGAAAGCGGGTAAGAAAGATGATAAAAAAGGAAAGAAAAAATAATTGATCCTTTATTTTGATTTTGCGAAGAGGCTGCCTGATGGTGGCCTCTTTTGATTTAAAGATTTAAGAATGCAAATTATAGGCAATTTATATCGAATATTTTGATGAAAAATGCTTAAATTTGTTGGTGAATTTAAATAGATATGTACACATCAATTGAAATATGTGCTGGTGCGGGAGGTCAGGCTTTAGGTCTGGAACTTGCCAGTTTCGAACACCTTGCACTTGTTGAGATTGAGTCAATAGCCTGCCAGACACTAAAAGCGAACCGCCCTGAATGGAATGTTATTAATTGTGATGTAAAAGACTTTTCAGCAAAAGAATTTAAAAATATTGACTTATTGGCAGGTGGTGTACCCTGCCCTCCTTTCTCTATTGCTGGTAAGCAGTTAGGTCATCTGGATGAGAGAGATTTATTTCCGGAAGCATTAAGGTTAGTTGAAGAATGCAATCCACGAGCTATAATGCTTGAAAATGTTCGGGGATTGCTGAGTGATAAATTTAAAGATTACAGAAGAGGAATACTTGATAGATTATACTCGTTAGGTTACCAATGCGATTGGAGATTAATTAATGCATCAAATTATAATGTTTCCCAATTGAGGCCGAGGGCAATACTTGTCGCAATGAAAAAGGATATCTTCAGACATTTTATCTGGCCGGCGCCGTTTCAGGATGGCCCAAAATCTATTGGAGATTTGCTATATACAGAAATGGCTTCATTGGGGTGGGAAAATGCAGATAAATGGAGAATTCAAGCAAGTAGTATTGCACCTACACTGGTAGGCGGGTCAAAAAAACATGGTGGTGCCGACTTAGGACCTACAAGAGCCAGACAAGCATGGGCAATACTTGGAGTTAACGGAGCTGGATTAGCAGATCAACCACCCTTGAATGGTTCACAAGCTATGCCTAAACTTACCTTGAAAATGACGGCACTTATTCAGGGTTTCCCGGCTGAATGGACATTCATTGGAAAAAAAACGCCGGCATACCGGCAGGTTGGCAATGCTTTCCCTCCTCCGGTTGCTCAAGCTATTGGATCATCAATTTATAAAGCTTTATCAGATTATGACACAAAAAGCACCAAAAAGTAAAGGTTCGAGAGCAAAACTTCGGGATTTTTTTCTAAACAATATTGGCAAAGTACTTAATTCAGAACAATTAAGAGAAGTAGCAGGGGCCAGTGAATGGGCTCGCCGGGTAAGGGAATTACGGAATGAAGAAGGTTTAAATATAGTAACTCACAATGATAGAAGTGAATTAAAGCCCGGAGAATATATTTTATTGGATTTAAAACCTGTGCCTGCTTTCGAAAGAGGAATTTCAAAGGAAGTAAGAGCTTTTGTACTCGACAGGAATGGATTTACCTGTCAGATGTGCGGAGCTGCCGCCGGAGAACCTCATCCATATGATAATAGTCGAAAGACACGATTACATATTGGACATATAATTGATAAGTCTGCTGGTGGAGAAGATATTCCAGGGAATTTACATGCAATTTGTTCTGTTTGTAATGAAGGTGCTTCCAATCTTACATTGAACAGGCCTGATGCTATTAAATTGATTGCACAGGTTCGGAGAGCGCCGGGTAAAGATCAGATTGATGTCTTGAAATGGCTTATCAACAAGTTTCCAAACAAAGCATGTGAGTTAGTAAAGGATAAATAATTTTTTTCATTATCTCAAAATTTAAGCTTTGACAAAGATTAAAAACGAATTGGAATATGAAGTAGCTTCTTCGCGAATTGAAGAACTTCTCACTAAAGTCAATAATCAAACACCTGAATCAGATAAAAGCCTGATTGAGTTAAGCCTCCTTTCGAATCTTGTTACAGATTATGAAGTAGAGCATTACCCAATAAAAACTCCAACCCTGGCTGATATTATCAAACTACGCATGTATGAAATGAAACTGAACCAGGTAAAATTATCGGAATTACTGGGTGTTAGCCCATCACGGATAAGTGAATACCTTTCGGGTAAAAATGAACCAACGTTGAAAGCTGCCCGCGAAATAAGCCGGAAACTGAATATTGATGCCAATATTGTGCTGGGAGTATGATGTATTTCATACAAAAATCTAAAAGAGGCTGCCTGATGGTGGCCTTTTTTGTTTTCGGCACAATAGTATTTATAATGCAAACTGAGGAACCTTCAGGTTTATTCCATATTTTCCCTGGTAAACAATAAAGTTTGTTATATTTACTGTCCTGTTAAACAAAACTTAAATGCTATGAATTCGGATATTCGAATATTTGCCGGAAGTTCAGGAAAACAGTTTGCTGAGCGTATGTGTAATTACCTTGGCATAGAGGTTGGAAAAACCAATGTGATCAGTTTTTCGGAAGGGAACACTTATGTTAAGATTGAAGAACATGTCCGCGACAAGGAAGTTTACCTTGTTCAGCCGATTGGATTGGATTCCAATAACGAGTTGGTTGAATTGTTGTTCTGGATGGATGCTTTCCGTAGGTCGGGAGCGAGGTATGTTACATCTATAATACCCTATTTCAGCTATGCGAAAGGCGATAAAAAAGATGAGCCAAGAGTTTCGATTAGGGCAAGAGTTTGCGCGGAATGTATTGAACTTGCTGGTGCCGACAGAATTATTATGATGGATTTGCATGCTGCCCAGGTTCAGGGATTCTTTAAAAAACCGGTCGACCATTTAATTGCAAGGCCATTATTAGCCAGATATTTAAAGTCAATTATATCGGATAATACGGTTGTGGTTTCACCTGATGCCGGGTTTGCCAAGGATGCCCGGAAATTTGCCGCCAAACTGGAAGTCCCTTTTGCAATCGGGGATAAAGTGAGATTCGGACATGACGAAAATGCTGAAATCATGGAAATTATCGGGGACGTTTCGGGCAAAGATGCCATCATTGTTGATGATTTCAGCATATCGGCCGGAACAGTTGTTGAAACGGCAAAGATGTTAAAGAAAAGAGGAGCAAAAAGTGTTATGGCTTGTTTTTCGCATATTCCGCTTAGTGAAAAAGGGGTGGATGCCATCGAAAAAAGTGATATCAGCATGGTTTTGTCAACCGATAGTCTTAATAATGAGCGGGTGAAAAGATCGTCAAAAATAAGAGTATATCTGTAGCACCCTTATTTGCTGAAGTAGTGAAAAGAATGCACAACAGGATTTCAATCAGCGATTTAATTGAAAATATTCCTGATGATGTTTATAATGCTGCGATCAGGTATTGATTGGTTTCAAAATTCATAATTAAGCTAATATTATTATCACATCGCCTGTTAGGGGAACGTTTTAGGTAATTGAAACAAATTTAGGATTATGTGATTTCTTTTATTAAAAATCTTGAATCTATAGCTTGAAAAATCTTAAATTATAAAAATTTTATGAAAATCCCACATTTGCCATCAATCATGTTCATTATTATTCAACTGGCTGCAACCGATCAGGTAAATGAACGGAAAATTTAGCTGTATCTGAAATCCGAATCCGTAATGTTTGATAAAAGCAAAAGCTACAAGGCTTTCATTATCGTTAGCAATTACCACCAAAAGTTTAAATTACCCGGCAATTTTAGCTTTTAAAACCCGAACAATACCATTATCATCAGATAATTCAGTTACTTCGCCATACGCTGGATTTGAACGTATCCTTTTCGCAAGATATTCACCTTGTCCGGCTCCACATTCAAAAATAAGGTATCCGTTTTTATTGAGATGATCAGGTGATTCGGTTATAAGTTTATTGAAAATTGACAAGCCAAAGGGACCGGCATCAAAAGCTTCCTTAGGTTCATGATCCGAAATTTCCTGTGCCATTTGTTTTACTTTTCCTGTCGAAATGTAGGGTGGCGCGCTCACAATAATATCTGCTTTGCTCTCAGCATCAAGTGCTTGATATGGATCGAACATGCTGGCAAGATAAAAAGTTGACCTTTCGTTTAAACCAAAATGGCGCGCATTAACTTTTGCAGCCTCAATTGCCGGTTCATAAATATCAGTACCGGATACAAGCGTATTTTTACAATAATGGGCTATTGCCAACGCAACAGTTCCAATCCCTGTGCAGACATCAATTACCTTCACGCTCAAATTAGCGGAATAGTCGGTTAATAAAACTTCAATTGCAGTGTTTGCTAAAAGTTCGGTTTCGTTTCGGGGAATGTAGTGACCAACGTTCAATATATAATCCAGGCCCATAAAATTTTGCCTTTCGGTTAGATGAGCCAGAGGAACACCCGCCAACCGACTGTTTACCATATTTTCGAGCATAACAATCTGAGCACTTACCAAAAATGGCAATTCAAGTTTTTGAGCTGATATCACAGATACACGGTTCCCTGCTGCTGTATGCCATAAGGCACTCAGCGTATTGTGTGCATTTTCCTCACTTTTGTCTGGTAGTATGCTTAGATGGCCATTCATCTTGTTCAAAAATTTCTCAAATAATGCTTTCATCTGCTTGAATATAAATTTGTTTTTAACACCGTATGATGGTTTCGTTTGGCTAAAAGCCTGCTTTTAAAGCAATCATTAATCCGTCAATCTTTATGGAAGTTTTTGAATACGAATGCTTCTGAATAATCTTCCCGTTTTCAAAATGAATAACATCTACCCCACTTCGGATTTCAAGTTTTCCCATAAATAATTTTTCGGTCGAAGGCCATTCCAGCCGCCATTTGAGCAACAGTTTTTGTTCATCAACATCAAAAAAAACATCCTCCTCAATAAATTTAAAATTACCATGATTCATAAACCACGGAGTCCAGGCTTTTTGAAGATTATCTTTCCCGATAATTACCGCTCCTGTGAAGTTTTCGAAAACAACATTTTCGTGTAAAAAGCTCATCACCCTGATAAGATCGTGTTCATTCCAGGCAACAAGCCATTCGCGTAAACTAAGAATGCCTTCAGTTCTTGATAATTTCATTTTTTTAATTAATTCAGGATGTGATATTTAAGACTTTCCAACATCATCATTATTACATATTTTTGAACAGGCTATTGCCTCAATTAATGGAAATAACAGCTTATTTTTACACGTAAATTCATTACAGATTTATGAAAGGCAATAAAATCGGAGTGTGAACACACAAATCATTCATTACTTTTCCGGAAAACCGGAACAAGCTTCAATAAAATTAATTACCAAAACGACAGATTGTAATATTTGGGTTAACTATAATGAAGAATATTTCTGGAGCATATGCACGCCGCTCTTCATAAACTGAGCGGAATAAAGGTATGACTAAATATGACATTTTGATGCAAACTAACAAAAAATAAATACCATGTTATCAATTAACATATATAATACAGGAATGGTTACCAGTCAATTATAAAAACAGATTTGAATCCAGAGGCGAATTTAAGGTAACTGAATGGAATTGATTCTCATTAGCGTTATAAGGTGACTCAGATTTCGGACTAATATCAGTAACTTGTAATCAGTAAATGATAAATTACAGGTTTATAACTTTTTATAGTAACACTTATCAGAACCAAAAGAATTATAGATTAATTTAACCACTCCCAAATTAAGTTTTAAAACAAGCTAAATCTTTAGAATCTGAACAAATAATAAGAAACCATTTACACTATGAATCAAATACTTAAATCACAATTTACAACCCGTTGGAAGAAATATTTTCCCGATGCTCCTCTTCCTATAGCTTTGTTCTACAGCAACGACCTGCATGATGCCGAACCTGTTAAAAAACATACTTCGCACCATTGTATAATCGCGGATGTTTCCAGAGTTTTCGGTGGGAAATCATTGGCATTTAATCCAACAAATATTGGCTGTGGAGGAGGGTTGAGATACTCTGGTTTTGCTGATACTTTGCGACCCGGTTTCGAATTTTTTCTCTCATACGGAATAGATGGAAAAATGGAAGGCGAGCGATATAAAAAAGATCCGGAAACTGTTCTGGAACTTATGAAGAATGCGCCCAAAATGAAAGCTCCTGCTGAATGGATTATCGCAAAACCATTTGAAAAACTGGATGCTGAAGATAATCCTGAAGTGATCTTGTTCTTTGCTTCGCCTGACGTTCTTGCCGGTTTATTTACACTTGCCAATTTCGACAGGCCAGATCTTTATGGAGTAAAAGCACCATTCAGTGCCGGTTGTGGCTCAATTATACAATATCCTTTACTGGAAAACGAAAGTGAGCACCCGGATTGTATTCTAGGAATGTTTGATTCATCTGCACGGCCTTATGTTCAGGCTGGAACGCTTTCATTTGCTATTCCCATGAAACGGTTTGAAATACTGGCTGGATATATGGATGAAAGCTTCCTGACAACAGGTACATGGGATGTTATAAAAAAAAGGATTTCAGGTAAAAAAGTGTAACTACTTTCGTATATTTGTTTGGAATATCCGAATCTGGTGGAAACAGCAAACAGTTTTCAGAAATGCGGGCTTAATATCATCGGTTAATATAAATTCACATGGAAGAGTTATCGGAGCATCATTGTAAAAACTGTGAATCAGAAGTTGACGGTGAATTCTGTGCTTTTTGCGGGCAGCGTTACCATGCACACAAAGAATCCTTTGGCGAACTTGCACTTGAGTTTGTGAGCGATTTCTGGCATTTCGATTCACGGTTTTTCAGAAATGTTCTTCCACTAATTTTTGCACCTGGAACTCTGACTAAACGATATAATGATGGCAAACAGCGTATGCAGTTCCATCCCATACGGCTCTATTTCTTCAGTAGTTTTGTGTATTTCTTTTTGCTGTTCGCTTTTGGGAACCTTGAAGGTAAAGTTGAACCGGAGAACGCTAAAAATCCCGGAACTTTTATAATTGATTCAGCCTTAAAACCCATTCAGAAGGATTCAATAAAGAGGACTAAAAAGGATTCACTTGTTTCAGGAAATAAAGGTGCAATTCAAAAAAACATCAACAGACCAAATCTACCCGGTGACAAAAAAGAATTTCTTCTTTTGCAGGATTCAAGCAGACAATATAGCCTAACCGTAAGTTCCTCTCTCGACTCTCTTCTATCGTTGAAGGTTACGCAGGATGAATATCTGAAACAGCAGCAAAAATTGGATTCAAAACATAAAGACGGTTATTTTACCCGCATAATTACCATTAAATTATTGAAGTTGAACCTTGCAGGAGATGAAAACAAAAAAGAATTCTTTAAAAAAATCTCTGAAACCTTTTTGCATAATATCCCTAAAATGCTGTTCTTCCTTTTGCCGGTTTTTGCATTTATCCTGAAGTTGCTTTACTTCCGGAAGAAACAGTTTTATTTTGTTGATCATGCCATTCTCAGCCTGCACTATTTCAGTCTTATTTTCATCCTGCTGATATTGGGCAAATTTATTCTGGATAAGATTTTCGGTACGACTTTTTTTACCAACCTCGCAGTTTTATGGATATTCATTTATTTGTTTATCGCGATGAAAAGGCTTTATGGACAAAGTTGGAAAAGGACTTTTGGTAAATACGTTGCACTTCTTTTTCTATTTCTTTTCACCGTGCTATTTACCTTGTTTGTGAACCTTGCAGTGAGTGCTTTCATGGCGTAAAAGAGTTTTCAAAATATAGTATGGATAACAATCTTGCTCAATGCGCATAAAAGCTATGATATTCTGGCTGTAAAAATATTCGATATGGAGTTTAAAAAAAATCTGTAAAAAAATCAAATATCCGGAATCTATTCATTTTTGATCGTTATGAACTGTAAAATCCTTGTTACGCACAAATAATTTAAATTACGAAAACCAAATGCAACTTTCAGGCGTAATTTTGTACCTGTAATAAAATAAATACCTGTTCTTTTTATTTAACAATCAATGAAATGAAAAATATGAAAAAAATTTTCCCAGCACTTCTTCTTGTTATAATTGTTGCTTCATCTGCTATTGCGCAACAGTTACCTTATATTAAAATTCACGGGCGTATTGTTAATCAGGAAAAAGGAACTCCTATTAGCGGACAAATCGTTTATATTGACATTGATAGCCTTCAAAATCAAGGTCACTACAATAAAGTAGTAACTGATGCGAATGGTGTATATATTGATTCTGTGCTCTATATGCAAGGTATTCAACAGCAAAAAATCGATGCCTCTACTTACGATTGCCGTGGAGCAATTGTTAAAAATACAGACTATTTTCACGCAGGAAAACTCGAAGTAGTTATCGATTTCAGTATTTGCAGCGACACAAGTACTCGCTGTGAGGCGTTTTTCGCTTACTCACCAAACCCGGACAACGAACTTCAGGTTGCATTCTATGATAAAAGCCGGTATTTACCTGGTTCAGGAAAAATAAACTACACCTGGGATTTTGGCGACAGTACCACTTCAACTGATCAGTTTGCAATACATTCCTTTCATAAACCAGGTTTATACAATGTTTGCCTTTCGATTAAAAGCGGCGAAAATTTCTGTAGCAGTGTAGTCTGTATTCCGGTTGTTGTAGTCTCATCGCTTCCCGGCAAATGTGAGAGCACTTTCACTTACCAGATTGATTCTACAGGAACAGGATATATTTTTGAAGGATATTTGAAAAACGGACAGGCCAATACCTGGAAGTGGGATTTCGGCGACGGAACTACTGCCACCGGTCAAAAAGTTTCACATTCCTTCATCGGAGCTAATGGTGTCTATAAAGTTTGCCTCACAACAAGCGGGGCCGGATCAAACGGAGAAATGTGCAGTTCGACATACTGCCAGGATTTAAGTTTATATATTCCTTCTACCTGTGAAAGCGCTTTTGGGTATCAGTCTGACTCTTCTGCAACGATATATACCTTTACCGGCTGGGCTAAGAGCAACCAAATCAGTTCCTGGACCTGGGATTTTGGCGACGGAACTAGTGCCACAGGCCAAACGGTTTCACATATCTTTAAGGGTACATCAAACAGTTATAAGGTATGTCTGACTACGACCGGAACAAATGCAGATGGAACGGTCTGCAAATCATCTTCCTGCCAGGAAATATTTATTAAATTACCTTCACCTTGCGAAAACTATTTTAAAGTCAGCAGAAATGACAATGCAACATACTTCTTTTCGGGAAATGTGAGTTCGTCAGCTCCCGCTTATTATTATTGGGATTTCGGTGACGGAGATACGGCAACGGGTCAGCAGGTAAAGCATACTTTCATGGGAACTAAAGCAGAACTCTTTTACAATGTTTGCCTCACCACTATTGTAGCTATTCCTGGTTCAACCGGCTTTAACGGATGCAAAAGCAAGAGCTGCCAGGTTATATACCCCGGTGGTGGTTCAGCCTGCAAGGCTGTAATGTCGGCGACTTCTGATTCATCTGGCTATTCCTACCGTTTCGAAAACCTGTCACAAGGCAATGCAGGCTTCACGGTTTGGGAATTTGGCGATGGAATAAAATCCACTGAAAAAAATCCGGTACATCGCTACTTAAACCCCGGAATTTATATAGCTTGTCTTACTATCAGCGACAGTATAAATAAATGCTGGGACCAGACCTGCCGGGAAATATGGGTTAATAATATACAAACAGATTGCAAAGCCTCGTTCAATGCTTTTCCTTCTGATGCAAGAGTTGAGTCGTTGAGTTATGTATTCGTGAACACATCTTCACCCGGGAATAGAAAACAGAAGTGGTCGTTCGGTGATGGCACAGGATCATCAGAATCCAGACCGATTCATATATTTGCATCTCCAGGCGTCTATAATGCGTGCTTAACCATCTGGGATTCTGCCGGTTATTGTCAGGATACTTACTGCATGAATATCTTTGCAGGAAAAATCAGTGGTGATAAAACAATTAGTGGAATTGTAGTTGCAGGAAATATACCGGCTGATCAGGGTTTAATCTGGCTCATCGGTGCTGGTAACAACTATCATGCAGAAACGCTGATCGATTCAACCGGAACCTATTATTTCAGCGGCGTTCCTGCCGGATCATTCTACATTTATGCTATGTTGACACCTGCTTCACCTGATTTCTTTGGCTTTATGCCAACTTATTACCCAAGTTCACTGAGCTGGCAGACCGCAACACTTGTTGTTTCCGGCGAACCAAATGCCTGGTACCCTATCAGCCTGGTTCCTTCAATACCGGTTATCAGGGGCGATGCGACCATTACAGGTAATGTCAACTGGGTCGGAGTTGCCGGTTCCGAAGGCAGCCCGGCATCCAATGTTGAAATCGTTCTTTTAAACAACGCCGGAGTTCCTGTTGCATACACGTTTTCTCATTCCGACGGCAGTTTTGAATTTAGCAACCTGCCATATGGCGATTACACATTGCATGGGCAAATGGCAGGTAAAACTACCGGGACGGCAGCAGTAAACCTTTCGGGAAGCTCATCTAATGCAAATATCGGCTTTGTTGTTAACGGTGAGGCAATACTAACAACAGGCATAAAAAATCCAGGTAAACTCAGTCCGGTTGCCGGTAATCCATACCCTAATCCGGTAATTGAAACTCTCAACCTCGATCTGAATGCTGCTTTCTTAGGAAAAGCAGTGGTTGAGATTATAGATATTCAGGGCCGTACAATTCACCATGAATCAATTGAAATAATGAACGGCAAAAATAAAATTATAATAGCTACCGGATCTCTGAAAAATGGAATTTACCTGCTTCGGATTAATCATGAAGGTCAAAAACCTGTTCAACGCAAGTTTATAAAATAAATCTCTCCTAAAACAGGAACCTAATACATATCATTTATCAGCCCGGCCAATGTCCGGGTTGATCTATTTTATTGACAGTCGCAACCGGATATCTTAAATTAATCGCACATTAAAGGTCTATTTAAAAAATGTCTGCATGTGATAAATCTCCCGGTGTAAGAAAGCAACAACGACAACCAGTTATTATTTTAAACTGTATATTTGAACAACCAGAATAACAGCAAGGTTCAGTGATAAATGACCAAGCAATAATCTAAAATCTGACAGTTAGTAGCAGCACTGTAAGTGAATTTTTGAGTATCAAAAACAATTATTATGATAACGGAGAATAAGCTTGACAAATCATTCGGTCCTACTGGAACTTCAGCAGGAATATTCTTATTTGTAATCGGCATTGTAACAACATTTACATCCATATTCGGACTCATACTGGTTTTGCTGGGATCTTTTATCGGCTTTTCTTCAACAAGCACTATTATTGATTTTGATAAAAGAAGAGTCAAATTTTCGAATAAGCTTTTCGGAATACTGAAAACCGGAAAATGGATACAGATTATCACGGATATGAAACTTGCAATAAAAGATTCTGCTATTACCTGGCGAACCTATAGCAAGGGAAACCGCACGCTCGACATTGAAGCTAAAGATTTCAGAATCTTTCTGCTGGATTCGGATAATCAGGAAATTATGCCAATTAAAAAGACTGATTCCTTTGAAGCAGCCATGGCAGAACTTGAGATATTATGTATTAAGCTAAAAATGAATGCAGTTGAATAATTCTGGAGTATGGAAACCTAAGGCTTAATTAAGAAGATAACCGCAACATAACAACCATCTCGCCCGAAAGTCGTATCTTTGAGCACTTTACAACGACAGGAGTCCTGAATTCCATTTTCATGACAGCAGGTAAGCCGGGACTTTCAGTTCCATTGCCTGATAAATCACCGGAAACAGAGTAAACAGAATCAACGGTCTGGCAGATTAAGAACCAGCCGTTTATGCTAAATTGAACGAATAAATTTTATGAATACATTCGAAGACTTAAACCTTTCAAAACACCTGCAAAGTGCTATTGCCGACCTGGGTTTCGACAGGCTTACACCCATACAGGCTGAGGCTTATTCAGTAATCCTTTCCGGAAAAGATGTGGTGGGGATTGCCCAGACCGGTACAGGAAAAACCTTGGCTTACCTTTTACCGATTCTGCAGGATCTGAAATTTTCAAAACAACTCAATCCAAGAATCCTGGTTTTGGTTCCAACCCGGGAATTGGTGATGCAAGTGGTTGAAATGGCCGAAAGTTTTTCCGAAAATCTGACAATCCGTGTGCTGGGCGTTTATGGTGGTGTAAATATCAATACACAGAAGCAAAAAGTTGCCGTGGGATGTGATATCATGGTTGCCACACCCGGTAGATTGTATGACCTGGCTCTTAGTGGAACCCTGCAATTAAAAGGAATCACCAAGCTTGTGATTGACGAAGTGGATGTAATGCTCGACCTTGGATTTCGATTCCAACTGACAAATATTTTTGAGCTTTTGTCGGCACGCAGGCAAAATATCATGTTTTCAGCTACTATGACCGATGAAGTTGCAGCGCTGATTGACGAAGATTTTGTTACGCCAGCCAAAATAAATATTGCTCTAAGCGGCACTCCGCTGGATAATATTGCTCAGCAATGCTACGAAGTTCTAAATTTCTACACTAAGGTCAACCTGCTTTCGTACCTTGTAGCCAACAAGAAAGAGTTTAGCAAGGTATTGGTATTTGTTTCCAATAAAAACAATGCCGACCGTTTATTTACAGCACTATTGGAGAAAAACGGTTCCGAAATTGGCATCATCCATTCCAATAAAACCCAGAATTACAGGTTTAAAGCCATAAAGGAATTTGATGAAGGCAAAAACAGGATTTTGATAGCTACCGACCTGATGGCCCGTGGCCTTGACCTCGAAAAAGTTACTCATGTCATCAATTTTGATACCCCAAATTTTCCTGAAAATTATATCCATCGCATTGGAAGAACCGGCAGGGCTGAACAGCAGGGCAGATCAATATTGTTTTACACTGAAAAGGAGGAAGAAGCAAAGGACAGGATAGAAATGCTGATGTCCTACAAAATTCCTTTGATGGATTTTCCGGAAGAAGTTGAAATTTCGAATCAGAAGACACCAGAAGAGCGTGCAAACGAAGGTGATAACAAGAATCCCAACCGGAATTACAAGAAAGTTGAATTAGCACCCGGTTTCCACGAAAAGAAGGAAAAGAACAAAAAAACGAATAAAGGCGGATCCTATAAAAGAGATTTGGCATTAAAATACAAAAAGCCCAAAACCAAAGGAGATAAAACCTTCAAAGGTCAGGATAAAAAACGAAAGTAGTGATAAGACAATTCTTAAATATTAATTGATATTCAATTATTTAGCAAACTGCTAAACGAAGGAATATTGATTTTGCAAATAAAAAAGACAGTTAATTTTCTAACTGTCTTTTTTTTATATATTTGTCCCTGCCAATCGTATGAAAATATATTTTTCATTAATATAAAAGGCAATTTCATTATCCAGCCAAATAACTACCAACCTACTAAAACCTGTCTCATGGCTATCGTATTAAACAGACCCGGAACCATTATTGATCTTGAACAATACGGAATAAAGGGAGTAAACGAAGTATATTACAATTTATCGTACGACGAACTTTTTAATCATGAAATGGATCCTTCTCTCAAAGGATTTGAACGAGGTAAATTATCGAACCTGGGAGCTGTAAATGTTGATACCGGAGTTTTCACCGGTCGTTCACCAAAAGATAAATATATTGTGATGGATGCCATTTCCGAAAATACGGTGTGGTGGTCAACGGCAGGGAAAAATGACAACCATCCTGTATCAAATGAAGTGTGGAACCACCTGAAAACGGTTGCCCAGAAAGAGTTATCGGGTAAAAAGCTTTTTGTCATGGATGCTTATTGCGGTGCTAATCCTGATACCCGGCTTAAAGTCCGCTTTATCGTAGAAGTTGCCTGGCAGGCTCATTTTGTAAAAAACATGTTTATTCGTCCATCGGAAGCAGAACTTGTTAATTTCAAGCCTGACTTTGTTGTTCAAAATGCTTCAAAAACTACAAATCCTGATTGGAAAGAGCAGGGTTTGAATTCAGAGAACTTTGTAGTATTTAATCTCACAGAGCGTATGGCGTTGATCGGAGGATCATGGTATGGCGGCGAAATGAAGAAAGGTATTTTCTCGATGATGAATTATTATCTTCCTCTGCGCGGAATTGCTTCTATGCATTGCTCTGCCAACATGGGCAAGGACGGTGATGTTGCCATTTTCTTCGGACTTTCGGGAACCGGAAAAACCACGCTTTCGGCTGATCCTCACAGGGCACTCATTGGAGATGATGAGCATGGCTGGGACGATGCCGGAGTTTTTAATTTCGAGGGTGGCTGTTATGCAAAATGCATTAACCTGAGCGAAGAAAACGAACCCGATATTTTTCATGCCATCTGTCGCGACGCATTACTCGAAAATGTAACTGTGAGTGATGATGGCTCCCTTGATTTTTCGGATGGATCCAAAACTGAAAATACGCGTGTCTCCTACCCTATTTACCATATCGAAAATATTGTAAAACCCGTTTCCAAAGGCGGACATGCCAGCAAGGTTATTTTCCTTACAGCCGATGCTTTTGGCGTATTGCCTCCCGTTTCCAAATTAACCGACGATCAGACCAAATACCATTTCCTTTCAGGATTTACAGCAAAATTAGCCGGAACCGAAAGAGGTGTTACCTCACCACAGCCCACTTTCTCGGCATGTTTCGGCAACGCTTTTCTCACTCTGCATCCCACAAAATATGCCATAGAACTTGTAAAACGCATGGAGGCTGTCGAAGCCAAAGCTTACCTGGTTAATACAGGTTGGAACGGCAGCGGAAAAAGAATTTCGATAAAAGATACACGTGGAATTATTGATGCTATCCTCGATGGTTCCATTGATCATGCTCCAACCAAGATGATCCCGTACTTTAACCTGGAAGTGCCAACGGAATTACATGGCGTTAATCCGGCAGTGCTTGATCCACGTGACACCTATGATACTGCGGAGATATGGAACGAAAAGGCAAAAGATCTGGCAAAGCGCTTTATTGATAATTTTGCAAAATACACTGATAACGAGGAAGGTAAGAGACTGGTAGCTGCCGGACCACAATTGTAAGGAAGGGTTTAGGGGTTTGGGATTTAGGGGTTAGGATTTAGGGGTTAGGGGTTAGGGATTTAGGGTTAGGGGTTGATGAACAAGGGAACATTTGAATAATTGAACATCTGAACAAGCGAACATCTGAACATTTGAATTTTGAAACCCGGCGCTTCGGCTCCGCTCAGCGACCTAAAACTTGTCACACTGAGCGAAGTCGAAGTGCTGAAACTTTGAAACCCGGCACTTCGGCTCCGCTCAGCGACCTAAAACTTGTTACACTGAGCGAAGTCGAAGTGCTGAAACTTTGAAACCCGGCGCTTCGGCTCCGCTCAGCGACCTAAAACTTGTTACACTGAGCGAAGCCGAAGTGCTGAAACTTTGAAACCCGG
>JBBSDG010000029.1:0-20432 GCA_038249635.1 Bacteroidales bacterium
ACGCAGTTATTCCACGTATTACAAGCTTAACGGGCATATCGATTCTTTTTACGGACTGATGATCCCATCAACCGGCTATCTGAAAGTTTTCGACCTCAATATGTATTACAACGGCATGTTGCTGCAGATACCTCAGAAAGGGAATCCGATGCAAGTCGAGAATATGGTTGTTCAAAATAAGCTTTTTGAAATTTTCCAGGAATTCTCGCAGTGGGTAAAAATCCTCGACGTTCCCGATATCAGCGACCTGAATAATTCCTGTAACAACGGGAAATCAGAGGTTTTCATTAAAGTTTCCGAAGCCCTGCACGAAAAGAAAATCGGGCAGATTGCCGACAACATCCGTTCGAAGAATAACCTGGTGAAGATTATTCTGATCAGCGGACCTTCCTCAAGCGGGAAAACGACTTTTGCAAAACGGCTAGCCATTCACCTGATTGTAAACGGGATGAAACCATTGAATTTATCGCTCGACAATTATTTTGTTAATCGTGATGATACGCCTCTGGATGAATATGGCAACCATGATTATGAAGCCGTTGAAGCGCTTGATATTGCTCTTTTCAATCAAAATCTTCTGGCGCTGTTAGCAGGCGAAAAGGTGGAAATTCCAAAATTTTCGTTTGCCACCGGTATGCGTTTTTACGATGGTGAAATCCTGCAAATGCATTCTGAAAATGTTCTGATCATTGAAGGCATTCACGGTCTGAATCCACAACTCACAAGCTCTATTCCGGCAGAAGCCAAGTTCAAGATCTACGTTTCGGCGCTAACTTCATTAAACATCGATAATCACAACCGGGTAAGCACAACCGATAACCGGTTGATCCGAAGAATAGTCCGGGATTACCGTTACCGCAAATATTCGGCCCGTGAAACCATTTCGCGCTGGCCAAGTGTAAGAGACGGTGAAGAAAAACATATTTTCCCTTATCAGGAAGAAGCCGATACTATGTTCAATTCGGCACTGTTGTACGAGCTGGCAGTACTGAAACCTTTTGCCGAAGCTATTTTACTCGAAGTGCAGCCTAACCAGCCCGAATATTCGGAAGCTGTGAGGTTACTTGGATTTTTCCGTTACCTGAAACCGCTGAAACCGAACGAGATTCCGCCTACGTCTATTTTAAGGGAATTCCTGGGAGGGAGCAGCTTTATTTATTAGTTATAGAAACTAAGAGACTGTGGGGAGCAAGGTTATTAACTACCTGCAAATTACAAGTTTCCCGCTCGTTAATCCCTTTTCGGTTTGCACCGTAACTATGTAAATGCCATTCCTGAATTCTGTAACATCAAGAAGAACAGGAAAATTGATCCTGGAATATTTCCTGATAATTTTTCCGTCGGTTCCCCGGATAGATAAAGCCAGTGATTTAAACTGTAAATCGCTTTTAAGTGAAATTGAAACTTCATTTCCGGCAGGATTTGGAGTAATAATAAGCGATCCCAGGGTTTTGTATTCCATTTTGCTGATGCCAAACGTATTTTCTGCTTTCCCGTAAAACAAGCCCAAACCGCCCGAATAATTTCCAACAAGCATATCTGTAAGGGTATCATTATTCAGGTTGCCTAACGCGACGGCACTCCGCCAGCCGTCACGGATGCCGGGCAAAGCGCCCAAAAGACGGAATTTACTGTCCAGGTTTCCATCAATCTGATCGTAAACAAAAACATCGCCGAATTCAGAACCTGCAAATAGGATTGTTTTACCTTGCTTGTCTTTATAGAAAAAGGGAACACTGTATCCGTTATTCGAAAGCAGCGTATCGGTAACTCTTACCTCACCAAATTTTTCAGTGATAAGTGAGAAGGCAGGCACGTTTTTGGTTCCGCTATTTCTGTAATAGCTTAATCTGCCATTTCGCTTGCCGCAAACAATGTCGATAAGTCCGTCATGATCAATATCAATAAGTTGTGGTGCTGAAAAATTGAGTTGCGTGGTTGAAACATCACCTACATCAATATTTTGCCAGGCCGGATCAATAAGTTTAAAATCGGCTGGTTGACCCGCGGGTGCTATATTTTCGCAATAAACCAGCTTTCCTTTCGCGTTTCCACAAACAAGGTCGAGGTCACCATCTCCGTCCATATCAGCAAGCGTCGGAATCAGTGATTGCATCTGAAGCGCATCCAGGTGGGCTATATTCCTGTCAGCCAGTTTGAATTTTGGATTTTGAACCGTTCCAGTGTTGATCAGCAAAGCAATTTTGGAAGTAAATGAACACTGCAGGCCGTTTTCAGGTGTAAAAATACATGTATCGGAATACCCGTAATTCCCTACCAGCAGATCCATCAAACCGTCGCCGTTGTAATCAAAAAATACTGGATAAGCTCCCGATCCAAGGTCAAGCATTTGATCCTGCAGGAAACTTTTTGAAACAAGGCTATATTCGGGTTTTAGATTAGTTCCTGCATTGTGGTATAAACTGACACTTTTGAAATTTTCACCTTTCGTCATCGACGGATCGAACGGTGAAACCACAAAGTCCTTTTTCCCATCATCGTCAGCATCAACCAGCATGGCAGCCGGAAATGTGTTCATGTTCACAGGATTGATTGAATTTGGGAAGTTGGTGGTCTGTGAAATCATCTTAGCATCAGTTTGGCTTCCTCCATTGGTGAGTTGCACCAAAGATCCAAAATCAACATCACCCAAGGCCAGATCAGGCAGGCCATCGCCATTTAGGTCATTCAAAAGCAAAGTTGAACCTGTATGTTTCGGATCATCTGAATCGTTTGTTATAGACAGTGCCGATTTCTTAATTCCAGGGCAGGTGTCGAGCACAATGCCATTACTCTCGTTGCCTTCGGCAAAATGGCCCCAGCAGGAAGAAGTTTTTTCGTAGGTAAGTGAATCAGCATTTCCAAACCGTTCCATTGAGGTATTGTTATGCAATTCAATAAATGAACCCAGGCCCCAGAATGTCAGCACATCCATATCACCGTCGCCATCTATATCTGCAATGGCAGGATAATCAGCATACGTAAGGTAAAGATTGGTGAGCGTTGTACCTTGCTTTGAGTTTATATACGGATGAGTAACCTGTGAAAATTTCAATGTGCTTTTCGAATCATTCCTGAACACTTTTATTCCTCCGGTGGTATATGAAAAAATGTCCTTTTTGCCATCTTTGTTATAATCAATTGCCTGCATCCAGTGTTCAACCGGCGGGAACAAAGCAGCTAATTCAGGTGCAAAATGATATTTCTTGGGTTTTGAAGGTAAAACAATAAAGGGTAAAATACGGTATCCATGCCTGTCGAATACCAGTAAATCGTCAGTTCCATCCAGGTTAATATCCATGTTCATAAACTGGCAACTGTTAAGTCCACCGGCAAAAGGATACAGAAGTGTGTCATTATTTTCACCAATCATGATAATGCTGTCTATCCGGGCATAATTATGAAGTGCGGATAATTGGGCAAATACTCTATTACTACTCATCAAGATAAGTAAAACTAGAGATATTATTGAAAGACGCATGTTTATTTGCATGGGTAAAAGAGTTTCAGGTTTCAGCGTTTCAAGTTTCAGAGTTACCGTATTAGAGATTTACAGTTGAGCCTGCAGTTGAATTTCGATGTTTCAAGTTGAAATACAAAATCAGAAATCCGCGATCATCAGTTCTTTCCGCGTTTATCTGCGTTCCATTTTTAAATCCGAAATCAATAAATCTTCAACTTAGCGCTTACCGGTAAATGATCCGATGGATAATATCCGCCAATGTTTGTTTCGTTTACATTAAAAGTTAAAACCTGCACGTTATTTTTCAGAAAAATATAATCAATTCTTCCTCCCTGCTCACCGCCCACCTTAAATCCGGTAAACGTATATTCAGGTCCTTTGTTATCGTTACAAATCAGTCGGGCATCCGCAAGATGCGAGCGGTTTGAGAAATCAGTGATTATTTTATACGGTTCCGAATCAGGAACTACATTAAAATCTCCAAGCACAACCGTAGGCTTATAACCGGCAAGTGAATCAATAGCATAAAGCAAAAGCTTTGCCGAATTCCGCCTGGCTATTTCACCCAAATGATCAAAATGGGTACAGAAAACAAAAAACAGGGCATTAGATTTTTTTTCTTTCAATTGTACCCAGCTTACAACGCGGTTGCAGGCGGCATCCCATCCCCTGCTGCCTGCGATTGAAGGTGTTTGCGAAAGCCAGAATGTGCCGGAAGTAATCAGGATATATTTCTTTGAGTTATAAAAAACAGGTGAAAACTCACCGGCATCTTTACCATCATCGCGCCCCACTCCTATTCGGGTAAATACTGGAAATGCTTTTTCAATATCAGCAACCTGCTCTTTAAGTGCTTCCTGTAATCCGAATACATCGGGCGTGGCCTGGCGAATAACCGAAAACACATTCTCTTTACGGTTTGCCCAAGTGTTAGGCGCATCATCGGGATTGGCAAACCTGATATTATAGGTAAGTACGTTAAGCAAAGCCTTTTGTGCAAACGAAACAGTTGAAAACCCTAAAAACCCGGCAATGATAAGGATTGTCCAAATTTTCAGAAAAAAAGCAGAAGTAAAATTAGATTTTCGCATAACATAATTTATGAAAGTTGCTGAAATCAGCAGGCATAATAATTAACAAAGATCGGAATATTGTGAATCCCTATAAAATACCTTTTGAAAAGAATTGCGTTTCAGGTCGCAATCTGAATGATATCAATCTAAAAAAGAAATATTGTTCATAAGTAGCCTATAAATCGGCTCATTTCTTCGCGGGCTTCATTTGTTATTTGCCAATAGATTTCTATCTTTGCAGGCTCAAAAAATAAAGTTTATCTAACTACCTAAATTCTAAACACATGCAGAATAAAGGCGCAATACGTTTTTTTGCAATAGCATTTGCCGTAGTTTGTGCATTTCAGCTTTCATTCACAGTTGTAACTTCAATTACCGAAAAGAAAGCCAGAAATTATGCCACAAACGAACAGGCAATCGCCTTAGCTAAACAATTAGCAAAAAACGATGCCACAATTGAAGCCAGGCTTACTGATTCCATTCAAAAAGCCCGCACACGTTACTACCTCGATTCAGTAGCTAACCAAACTGTTTATAATGTACTTCTCCGCAAGTACACCTATAAAGAATGTCTCGACCGCGAAATAAACCTCGGGCTTGACTTAAAAGGCGGTATGAACGTTACCATGGAGGTTTCCGTTGCTGATGTAGTTAAAGGTATGTCGGGTAACAGCACTAACCCTGTTTTCACCAAGGCTATGGTAATGGCCAACGAAAAACAAAAAAACAGCCAGAAGGACTTTGTAACTTTATTCGGTGAATCTTTTGCTCAGGTTGATCCTAACGCTAAACTTTCGGCCATTTTCGGACGTATGGAACTGCGCGAAAAAATCAGGCCAAATTCAACGAACGAAGAGGTATTAAAGGTTGTACGCCAGGAATGTACCGATGCTTTCGACCGTACTTTCAATATTCTGCGTAATCGTATCGACCGTTTCGGCGTTACACAGCCCAATATTTCCAAATTGGCTACCAGCGACCGTATCCTTATCGAATTACCAGGTATCAAAGATCCTGACCGCGTTCGTAAGCTCCTTCAGGGATCGGCGAAACTCGAATTCTGGGAAACCTATAAATTCAGCGAGTTGGCAGGGATATTTAACGAAGCTAACAAACGCCTGGCAGGAATGAGTACAGTTGACACTTCGGCTAAAGTTGCTGATTCGCTTGCGCCTAAGGCTGATTCATCTAAAGTTGCCAAAACTGATGTTGCTAAGGTTGATACAGCCAAAAAATCGAGCCTTGCAGAAAAGCTGAAACAAGATACTACTTCGGCCGGCAAGGAACAGCAGATTGAAAGATACAGGAAAGAAAATCCTCTATTCTCATACCTGCAACCGGCATACGCTCAGCAGGGCGGACAAACATTTGCTACCAACCGTGCTACTGTTGGTTACGCAGCCATAAAAGATACTGCACGTATCAATGCCATGATGAATAAGGTTAAAGGCATGTTTCCACGAAACTGCCAGTTCGCATGGACTATAAAACCTGAAAAAGATGCTCCTGAAGTTTTAGAACTGATGGCACTCAAATCAACTAACCGTGAAAACACGGCTGCCCTTTTTGGTGATGTGATTGTTGACGCCCGCCAGGATTTCGATCAAAACGGGAAAGTGGAAGTATCAATGGGAATGAATAATGCAGGTGCGAAAGTTTGGAAAAACCTTACCCGCGATAACGTTGGAAAACAAGTAGCCATTGTACTCGACGGTTTTGTTTATTCGGCACCAAATGTAAATGATGAAATCCCTAATGGACGCTCATCCATTTCAGGAAGCTATACTGTTGAAGAAGCTCAGGACCTTGCTAACGTGCTTAAAGCCGGTAAACTGCCAGCTCCTGCCCGTATTGTTCAGGAAGAAATTGTAGGACCATCCTTAGGTAAGGAATCCATCAATGCCGGTTTGCTCTCATTTATTATTGCTTTCATCCTGGTACTGCTTTATATGCAGTTCTACTATGCAAAAGCCGGTTTGGTTGCCAACGTCGCTTTATTAACAAACGTATTCTTCCTGGTTGGTGTACTTGCCAGTGTAGGAGCTGTACTCACACTGCCCGGTATTGCCGGTATAGTGCTTACCCTTGGTATGGCTGTGGATGCGAATGTTATTATCTACGAACGTATAAAGGAGGAACTTCGGGCGGGCAAAGGTTTGCGCCTGGCTATAACTGATGGTTTCCACCATGCGTATTCTGCCATTATCGACGGTAACGTAACTACAATAATCACAGGTATTGTACTGTATATTTTCGGATCAGGTCCGATACAGGGTTTTGCAACAACTCTTATTATTGGTATCCTCACTTCGCTCTTTACAGCTATATTTATCTCGCGCCTGGTATTCGAAGCTATGCTTACCAGGAATGTTGATATTACTTTCGGTAATAAATATACCATAAATGCTTTTACCAATGTTCATATCAACTTCATCGGACTCAGGAAAAAGCTTTATGCTGTTTCAATCGTGGTTATTGTAATAGGTATGATATCTCTTGCAACCAAAGGTCTGAACTTTGGAGTCGATTTCTCGGGAGGACGTTCCTATATAGTTAAGTTTGACCAGGATGTAAGCACCAAAGACATCCGTAAATCGCTGGGTAAAGCTTTTAATGGTGAAGAGCCAGAAGTAAAAACTATAGGTGTAGGCAAGGACAGGGTAAAAATTACAACCAAATTTATGGTTGATGATAAGTCGGAAAAAGCAGATTCAGTTGTCGAGAGCAAACTTTATTCAGGACTGCTAAGTTCTTACAAAACACCACTGTCAGCAAAAGACTTCAGTACCAACAACGAAGCAATCGGTATTCAGAACTCACAAAAAGTTGACCCGACCATCTCCGACGACATCAAACAATCATCCGTATATGCCTTATTCTTTGCTTTATTGGCGATATTTATTTATATTGCTATTAGATTCCGCAAATGGCAGTATGGATTAGGTGGTGTGATTTCACTGTTCCACGATGCGTTGATTACCATTTCTATGTATTCAATCTGGTACGGCATATTACCATTTAACCTCGAGGTGGATCAGGCATTTATTGCTGCCATCCTCACTGTTATTGGTTATTCCATCAACGACTCCGTAATTATCTTCGACAGGTTACGCGAATGGGTTGCTTTGTACCCGAAACGTGATCTTGCAACGAATATGAATGGTGGTATGAACAGTACACTCGGACGTACCATCAATACATCGGGTACTACGATTGTAACCCTTTTGGCGATCTTCATGTTCGGAGGTGATGTAATCCGTGGATTTATCTTCGCATTACTGGTCGGTATTGTTGTGGGTACTTATTCATCAGTATTCAATGCTACTCCGGTTGCTTACGACTTTATCATGATGTCGAACCGCCGTAAAGAGAGAAAACTTAAATTAGCTGAAAAGAAGAAATAATCTTTTCAATACCAAATAAGCAAAAGCCCCGGTAATTCCGGGGTTTTTCGTTTTTCCCCCTAACTATTTCAGATGAAAAAATATTTTGCACTCTTTCAATGTTTTCATCTAAAATGCAAAAAACGTTAATTATCACTGAAACCCGTTATCTTTTGTAAGTTTGTAAACTATAAGCCGAGAATCTGAAATTGAAAGACAGGATCAACATACCATCGCTTGACGATATGGTCTTTGAAGACCGTAACCGGGATTACGGAGCATACAGTCTTCGTAAATCCAACAAACGACGGCTACTGATAAGTTTTAGTTATGCAACAGGATTTTTCATTATTGTATTATCAATTTATCCCTTACAAAACCTTATACACCCCAAAATATATGATGCTACTTTCGGGTATCAGGTAACGAATGTGGATATGACCTATGATCCTACGATCAGGATACAGGTTGAACAAAGTATTGGCTCATCCTCTGCTTCGCAACTTATTCCCGAAAAAATTGTAGATGATGAACTTGTAATTACCCCGAAAGATGATGTGAAACAACCAGAAACAGGCTCTTCTGATTCAGCAAATGTTAGCAGCACCGGAACAGGTAACGCAGGAACGGGTAATTCGAACCGTGCCGGTGAAGGTGATACAGGCGAAGTATTTGGTTCAGCCGATGTAAATCCTCAGTTTCCGGGCGGATCAAGGGCAATGCAGGAATATATCAATTCGAATATACGCTATCCCGACATTGCCCTGAGCATGAATATTCGGGGTACCATCCTCGTTTATATCGTAATTATGAGCGACGGAAGTCTGCGTGATGTGAAAGTTGTGAAAGGGCTGCAACCGGAACTTGATGCTGAAGTAGTGAGGGTGGTTAAATCCATGCCTATGTGGAACCCGGCCAGGCGTGGCGGAATGCCCGTTAATGTGCGTGTTACCTGGCCTATTACCGTTTCGTCGAAGATGGGGAAAATGTAATTTCCTTTGTTTCTGCTATTATTACATGGTAAGATATATCAAAATCTCATCCCTGAGTTTTTTTTACATTCCTTATGAATACTAAACAATGGAATATAGAGTTAATTGAACAATGGATTGTTCATTAGTTATTGGAAAGGGCATATTCTTAAAGCCAAATGCTTAGTAATTTTACACATCTAAATAAATAATATGATCGCATCAATTCTCCTGCAGATAGTTCAAACCTCACAGGGCGCTGCCGATACAGCTGCAAATGCAATGAATCAGCTCCCAACGCTTACAAGCCCTAAAGAAGAATCCTTTTCGCTTGGCGAACTCATAATCAAGGGCGGACCTATTATGATACCAATTGCTATACTTTCGGTGGTGGCAATTTATATCTTCGTTGAAAGGTATATACATATCCGTCGTGCGTCGCTCAACGAAGCCCATTTTATGAACAATATCCGCGATTTCATTACCAACGGGCGCATCGACTCAGCTATTGCATTCTGCAAAAGCAACAAAAGTCCGGCCGCACGAATGATTGAAAAAGGGATTAAACGACTCGGACGCCCATTAAAGGAAATTGAAGATGCCATTGAGATAGTCGGGAAATTTGAGGTTTACAAACTCGAAAACAATGTGGTTATTCTGGCCATTATTGCCGGTATAGCTCCTATGTTCGGCTTTATAGGAACAATTATCGGGGTAATCAAGATATTTCACGATATTTCGCTTGCCGGAGATGTAAGCATTACAACGGTTTCAGCCGGATTATATACCAAGATGGTATCGAGCGCCGCCGGACTACTGGTTGGAATTACCGCTTTTGTACTCTATCACTGGTGCAATATCATGGTGGAAAAAACGGTACAGAAGCTGGAACACAGCGCCATGGAATTTATTGATTTACTACAGGAACCTGTAAAATGAACCTGCGCAGAAAAAAGAAAATAAATGCCGAAGTTGCTACAGCTTCGATGAACGACATCATGTTTTTCCTGATGCTGTTCTTCCTCATCATGTCCACTTTGCTGAACCCGAATGTAATAAAACTTACCTTGCCCAGCTCGAAACACAATGTGGAGTTGCGAAAGAAAGAAGTTACCATTTCGGTTACCAAGGATATGCAGTACTTTGTAAATAACGTTCCCGTTACATTTCCTATGCTGGAGCCGTTGCTTACCACCGAGCTGGCGAAATCGAAGGACTTTACCGTGATACTGCGCTGCGACAGTGGCCTTACCATACAGGACCTGGTAACAGTGCTTGAAATCGGCAATAAGCTTAAAGTTAAAATGGTACTTGCCACAAAAGCTCCCAATGGCACAAACGGATAAACAAAATTATATTAAGGACCACCTCTGGGGTATAGCCGGAACATTGTTGTTTCACGGGCTGCTGGTGTTTTTGTTTATCACGATAATATTCAAAACGCCCATTCCGCCCTGGCCCGAAGAAGGTGGCGGCGGTGGCGGCAGCGGTCTCGAAATTAACCTGGGAACCGGCGATGATGGTATGAACCCAAACCAGTATGCCGAAGTAAGCATGCCCAGCTTCGAAAGTAAGAAAGCGATGCAGGCTGAGGTTCCCGACAATCAGGATGAACTTAAAGCAAAACCTGCGGATGCCGAAGATGTTCTGACACAGGATGCCGAAGAAGCACCAGCAGTGGCCTCGAAACCGGCAACCAAACCCAAAAAGGTAACTGAAAAACCGGTTGTTAATCAGCCGCCGCAACCAGTAGTTGTTAAGCAGCCGGTTGCCGACCCGAATGCTTTATACAAAAAGCGTAAAAATACAAATGATGGTACTACCGGCAAGCAAGGCAACCAGGGAAGGGAAGACGGAACTACCAAATCGGGCAATTACGGAGGCACAGGATCAGGATCAGGTACGGGATCAGGTACAGGATCAGGATCAGGTATAGGTTCGGGTACAGGATCGGGCGTTGGCTCTGGGAACGGAAGCGGAACCGGGAGCGGGAAATCTTTCGATTTAACTGGACGTTCGGCTAAATTCTTTCCAAAACCTACCTATGATTCTCCGGAACAGGGAATAATAGTTGTATCCATAAAGGTGGATCAAAACGGCAAGGTTACCTATGCCAGCGCAGGAGCCAAAGGAACAACCATTTCGGAAATAGGCCTGCGCCAGCAGGCTGAATCGGCAGCACGCAAAACCACTTTCACTGCAAACCCAAATGCGCCCGAAGAACAAAGGGGGACGATTACGTATCGGTTTTTGAAGTCGAGGTGAGGGGATTAAAGGGTTTCAAGTTTCAGCGTTTCAATGTTTCAGGGTTAAAGGCCAGAGAACGAAGCCGAAGCGCAGGGCTACAGGGTTTTATGGTTTCAAATTCAGGGGACAAAATAAACGTTGTAAATTCAGCGAGAAGCATTCATTAACACAATAAATGCCCCTCAAACTTCTCAAATCATTCAAGCTTTCAAACCATTCAAACCTATCAAACCTTCAAATCAAGCACCCTATTTCAACGCTCCAATTGCTTTCTTTGCAACCTCATTCAAAGGCTCAATTGCCAGCACCTTTTGCCAGTAAACCAAAGATTCGGATTTAGCTTGTTCCTTAGCGGTAAGATCACCTGATTTTTTTAATCCGTCATATTCCAGGTAGTAAAAATAACCCAGGTAACGGTATGCCTCAATCAGATCGCTTGCATACTTTTTAGTATCATTTTTACTTTCGAGGATGGTGAGTGTTTTTTCGTAATCAGCTTTAGCTAATCCGTATGTGGTTTCCGGATCCATGCCGGCTAAAGCACGGGCGCGCCACTGGTAACCCAGATAAGATGCAGGCGACATATCCGCAACTTTACCAAATGCAGAGCTTGCTTTCACCAGGTAATCCTTTCGCAGAAGAGAATCGGTGACAGCTTTCGATATGTCAGCCATAAGAAGTAAATCCTTGCCCAAGCTGAAATATACCAGCGACGAGACATTTTCATTTTTGGCCTTAATCAGTTTCTCAAAGCACTGAATTGCTTCGGGGTACTTTTTTTGTTTTTCGTACAAACGGGCTATATCTTCAAGCAACTCTGATTTTTCAGGATCCGTTTCCAGTGATTTCGAAAGGTTGAGAATGGCAAGTGAGTCGCTACCTTCCCTGGCAAGTAATTTCCCATAATATTCGTAATCGGTTGCAATAATCCTGCTGGTATCAACTACTGATCGCACTTCAAAAAATTTCTTCATCGCATCAATACCTTCCTTATCCTGATTCAGTTCATAAGCTGTATAACCTTTCAAGCGGAGCATCACCGGGTTTAAAGGGTCCTTCTGTAATACTTTATTGATATATTCACCGGCAAGTGCGTACTCCTTGTTGAAATACAATATGTTAACATAACGCATGATGTCCTTATCGCTGTTTTCGGCAAGACGGATATATTGACCATAGTACCTGCTTGCTTCACTGTAGCGACCAAGTGTATAAAGTAGCTCTCCCAGGCTCCTGAGTGCAGGTATATAGGTTGGATCCTTTGCCAGCACTTTGTTGAGCATAGTTTCGGCATCTTCAAAATTCCTGATTTTAATATTGATATCGGCAAGTCTGCTTAGTGCTTCAGTATTATCGGGCTGCAAATACAAAGCCTGGTGATACCTGCCGGTGGCCAGCCCGTAATACTGCGAACGGTTGGAGTTATCGCCCAATGCGGTATAAAGATTTCCCCCGGTAATATATGGTTTGGGATTTTTTTTATCTATACCTGATGCAAGATCGAGCGTTACAGGCCATTTTAACGTATCACCGGCATTGTAGCGTGCTTCGGCTATTTCGGACATGGCATTTACATCTTTTGATGCAATAGCACTGCGCTGTGCTTTATCGAGTGTTAGAAGAGCCTGCGAATTATTACCAGCCATGTTTTCGTTGATTGCCTGGCCAACGAGAATAAGTACACTTTTAGAATCTTTTTCAGCAGCTTTACTGAAGCAATACCGTGCAGAATCAGGATTATTTTGAATGGAATAGATTTTTCCCAGGTAATACCAATCCGATGCGTTTTCTGCTGTTTTCAGTTCCGATACGAAAGCTGCTTTAGCCTGATTATACTGCTCCATTTCGAGAAAACGGGCAGCCTTATTTTCAACTTGTGCAACCGAAACCAACTTTGCAAGCAAAAAAGCGGTGATCAACAACAATGTATGAAATTTCACTTCCACTTTCCCTGATATCTTCCTCAACATTTATCTTAATCTTAATAACTACTGGTTTATGATTTCCTATAAGATTCCGCGAAGTTAGCTATTCCTCAGCAATATGAATTAATCGTACAGGCAAAGTATAGGGCAAAATACCGGTTTTCTGAATAATACGTTGCCCCTTGTCGCTGGCAAGAAATGTAGCAAAACCTGTGCCAAGTCCCGGACGAGGTTCGGAAAGAACTGCGTACAAAAACCGGGTAAACGGGTATTTGCCGGTTGCAATATAAGCCTGAAATGGCTGAAAGGAATTTTCGGATACTGCAGGTTCTGTAACTGAAATACCAGCTACTTTAATTTTATTCAAAAACGATAAACTCTTGGGGTCGTTGCGGTTACTAACCCAACTCACGCCTATCAATCCAATAGCATCAGGGTTTTTCGAAACGAAATCAACTACATCGAGGTTGCTTTGCATGGATGAAAGCTGGCTGCTCAGGTTACCGGATTTAGTAATGGAATCGACAATAAAACGCACAATGCTCGATTTTGGATTATCAAATATAACTTTTGTTTTTCCGAGCTGCGATTTCGCATTCAACTGTTTCCAGTTTGTAATTTCGCCCAGCATAATTTTGCGTATCGTTTCCACCGAAAATAAGGTATCGGGATTTGCCGGATTTACCAGCACCGCAATTCCATCAATGGCTATGGGTATAATCTTCGGAAAAAACTTCTTAGCATGGAAAAAGTCCATTTCCTTAGCCGATAGCGGGCGCGAAACAATAGCAAGCCTAACGCTGTCCTTTAAAAGCAAATTGAGCGCATCCACTTCCGGCAGGTACCTGGCTTTAACTTCGGCAAACTTATAAAGCGAATGAAAAACCGGAAGCACATCATTAATAACCGGGCTATAGGTTTCATCAACCGCTATGCTGATTGCTCCTGTTGTTGGAGTATCACTATTTTTTTCCTTTTTCGAACTTTGACTGCAACCACTTATAAAAATCAGAAGTACAGCCAAAGCCGGTATCAGCAATGTTTTCATTCTGATGATTGTTTGCTGTTATCATTTTCGTTTTCCTCATTTTCCTTCTTTTCGGCTGCTGCGGAGGAGTATATTCGGTAAGCCCTGAAAATACCATAAGCGATTAAGAGAATACCCAATCCCTTATTTTGAAACGAGTCCAGACTTGCCCAACCTTTAATTATCAGGTAAAGACCCAACAAAAGGTAAATGACTGACATTGCATAATTAAAAATAATCCTCATAATTCAAATTCTTTTAATTTCCAACAAAAACAGCTTTTCTTGCCAGCTTATTGGTTGAGTGAGAATTTAATCGGCAGGTTAAACTGAACCGGAACCGGCTTGCCTGTTTGCCTTCCTGCAATCCAGCGAGGCATTGTTTTTACTACCCGAACTGCTTCTTCGTCGCAACCGCCGCCAATTCCACGTAAAAGCTTCACATCCGAAATCTGCCCGGTTACGCTTACAATAAAGGTAACATATACCGTTCCGATAATGCCGCTTTCCCTGGCCATCATAGGATAGCGGATATTATCCCGTAGAAATTTACGCATATTCTGATCGCCTCCGGGGTATTCGGGCATTTGTTCAACTACACGGTATATCTCAGCAGTTTCCTCTTCTACAACTTTGTTTTGTTGTTGTTGCAAATCCGCCAAATCTTTTGCATCAGCATCCTGGCTGTTACCTTTAACATCAGCCGTCGAAATTGAAAGTTTTGAATCATTAACTTCTTCCTGCGTTTTCATCACTTCTTCATCCTTTACCTCGGCATCATCCTTAATAACCGGAGGAGTGAATTTGATGGTACTCTTAATCTTTATCGGCTGTTCTTCAATTTTAGGTTCAATGATAACCTTGGGTTTATTTTTCTCCAGTTTGATATTTGATAATGTAGTGACTTCAACATTTTTTTCAGTTGAGGAAGGAATAATACTTTTAATTACGCCTGGAAGGGCAAATACAGCTACTAAAACAATAAGCATGAATAAGATAGCAAACCTGTGGCGTTGTGACGAAAGGGTACGCATAACATAGGCTCCGTAATCCTTAGGCCGGGATTCGAAAACTACATTGCACCAATCGTCAGAAAATATATTAACCTTAGGCATTTAAGTACTCTGTATTTTATGAAACAATTGCTGTAATCAAGGTGTGAGTGAGCTGATGAGTTGTTTGTCGGGTTGGTCGAAATCAACAATTGCATATCTGCTGATGCTACAGATGTTCATCTCATCCAATGCATCAACCAGATTTTTGTAATTCGAATCGTCGGTAGCCATTATCCTTACCACCGGTGCATTTTTGTTTGCTCTTATCTGCGAAAGCCTTTTTTGGTAATCGTCTTCCTTCATGCGTGTTCTGATTTTTTCAGCTTTAAGATCTTCAACTTGCTTTGCCACATCAAAATTTTTGGTCAGGAGTATTTTACGCAAGCCATCGGGAGCATAATTTGTAGTAAGCACTTTCGCGCCTTCAGTTTTGCCGAAGTAATAATATACTTTATCGTCTTTTGCAAGAATGATTGAAATAGCCTGCGAAGCCTTTGCAACGGTTTTATCTTCATCCAGCACCTTTTTATCCGATGGCATTGTAATTTCCATCGTTTGTGGTTTTATGAGTGAGGTTGCAAGCATAAAAAAAGTAAGCAGCAGGAATGCCAGGTCAACCATGGGTGTGAGGTCAATCCTGGTAGTTAATTTCTTCGACCTTTTCTTTTTGCCTTTTTTATGCGAACCTGAATCTTGACTGATTTCTGCCATTTTTCTACATTTTTTTATAGTAGCTATTCTTTACCCGGAGCACCTTCGAGCTTGGTAATCAGGTTGTAACGATCTTCGTTAAGCTGTTGCAAACTTTTCATTACCTTTTTTATAACCGGATAAGGAGTTTTTTCATCCGCTTTGATGGCTATCCGCAAATCGGGATTTACCTCGCGGGCCGATTTTACCCATTCCTTAAATTCATTATTCGTTGAATCGGCAGGAACACCCAGGTTATTCTGTGGCAGGTCGCGCACATCGGCCGGCAAACGGAGATATGCTTTCATAGCCTGCATTGGATTGCCCACCAGCTCAAGTAAAGTGTATTTCTTGATTTCTTCGGGAGTGAGATTCACTTTATACAGGTAAGCCATTTTCCCGATCAGTTGTTTCCTTTTTTCCTGTCCGTCGATACCAAAATAAACCTTGCCGGTTTTATCAACTAGTATGGTCATAATATTGGTTTCAGGAATTTTGATCTCGGAAACGGAGGATGGTGTAGAAACCAGAACAGGCTCTTTTCTGGTAAAATTTGAAGTCAACATAAAGAAAGTAAGCAGCAGGAAAGCCACATCACACATGGCAGTCATATCAACCCACGTACTTTTTCTTTTTATTTTTGCTTTAGGCATCTTGTATCCTTTTTAAAATGATAAAAAGATTAAGCATGATTTGTAGCATACGACTGCACAAGGCTAAATCCGGCTTCATCAATATTATAGGTCAGCTTATCGATGCGGGTAGTAAAATAGTTGTAGAAAATAAGAGCAAGAGCAGCCGTTCCTATACCAAAAGCTGTATTAACAAGGGCTTCGGAAATACCGGAAGCAAGAGCAACCGAGTCGGGAGCACCGGCATTGGCCAAAGCCGCAAACGCGCGAATCATACCTAAAACGGTACCAAGCAGTCCCATGAGAGTTGCAAGTGAAGTTATAGTTGCAAGAATTACAAGATTTTCTTCCAGAGCCGGTAATTCGAGCGATGTTGATTCTTCAACCTCAGCCTGCAGGGCAGCAAGTTTCTGGTCTTTTGCGAGCGTTGTATCTTTTTCGAGCAAACGGTATTTCAGTAACACCGAACGGATAACATTGGCTACCGAACCTTTCTGCTCATCGCATTCAATCATAGCTGAATCAAGATCGTTCTCCTGAAGATCAGCTTTTACATTTTGAACGAAATCAACTACATCGCCTATTCCTGTGGCTTTGCGTATAGCCAGAAACCTTTCGATTATAAAAGTGATCACTATAAGCAACAGGGTCATCAAAATAGGAACAATAAATCCGCCCTTGTAAATAATGCCATAGAAATTACCAGGCAATGGCGAATTAGCATTATCGTTGCCCTGGAAATTGGACGGATTACCCATAATGAATTGGAATACAATTATTGATAATACCAGGGCAATCGGAATTACCAACATGGAGAAACTTAGTTTGAAACTACGTTTTTTAGGTTTACGATTTTTGTTCATTTTGTTATTATTTGTTGATTATGATGCTAAGTGACATTGTATTTCGTTCGGACACTTGCTTTGATAAATACCGAAAGCGTTGCAAAGTTAATTACAAATCGGCAGACCAGAATCATAAAAGATTAATGAAAGGATCAGAAAAAATACCAGACACTGATTTAAGACCGGGCAAAGCGTAAGGGAATAAAAGCTGAGGCAAAAATAAAAAATCATATCCTTATCCCTCTGCTATATTGAAATGCTGTTTCGTTACTTTCATTACCTTAGAGTAAAAAACGCAAAAATACAAGGAAATCATATTCGATTTCTTTCAATAAATATAATTTTGAAACTTTAACGGTTTCCGCCACACATTTCGCTTCACTATGTTAACAATAATTCTATTTTCAATAAACTAATTGAATTCAATTAATTTGCTTTTGGAGCATTCGGATAATTGATTATTTGATATGGTGGAATTAATCCGTCTCCAAAAATTTATTTTGCCACAGGTTTGAGAGATTTGAATAGATTTTGAACTGTTTATTTCAGTTTTCATTACAAAAACATACCTAAGGCATGTATATTTATTTGTGCTAATCAAGGTAATCCGTAGCTTGTATCCATCCATTATAGCACTTACCAAGCAGATTATTAACGAACTAGTACTTCTATTTTCAGCACACATTATTTTGATTTATTATTAATAAATTTCATAGATTTACAAAACAATTTGACCTATCAATCGTTAATGTTTTCACAATACACTTAACAGCAATATGCCACAAGATTATATCCCCATTTTAATACAATCACTTGTAGTTCTCGGGTTTGTTATAACTACCATGTTACTCACTCATTTCCTGGGTCCTAAGCGGCCTTCCAAAGCTAAACTTGAGAATTTTGAGTGCGGCATCGAAGGAATGGGAAATGCCCGCAGCCCCTTTTCGGTAAAATACTTCCTCATTGCCATTCTCTTTGTGCTTTTTGATGTTGAAGTCATTTTCATGTATCCATGGGCTGTCAATTTCAAAGTGCTGGGTAAGGAAGGATTCCTCGAAATGTTTTTGTTTATGATGCTGGTACTTGCCGGTTTTGTTTATATTATTCTGAAAGGCGCTTTAAAATGGGATAAGCGTTAATGCCGGCTGTTAATACCACACTCATGTCAGATAAACTAAATCTAAAAATAGCTCCAAGTGTTGCCGAAGCTCCGGAAGGAATATCCGGGCAGGGATTTTTTGCCACTTCCATGGAAAAAGCGGTTGGGCTGGCACGTAAAAACTCATTATGGCCTTTGCCATTTGCAACTTCATGTTGCGGCATCGAATTTATGGCTACCATGGCTTCGCATTACGACCTTGCACGATTTGGTTCTGAACGATTAAGCTTTTCGCCCCGCCAGAGCGATCTGCTAATGGTAATGGGAACCGTAGCAAAAAAAATGGGACCCGTTCTTCGGGAAATCTACATACAGATGGCTGAACCCAAATGGGTGATTGCTGTTGGCGCCTGCGCCTCAAGCGGCGGTATTTTTGATACTTACAGCGTTTTGCAGGGAATTGATCGCGTGATACCGGTTGATGTGTATGTTCCCGGCTGCCCACCCCGTCCTGAGCAAATTATAGATGGCATTATCAAAATACAGGAACTGGTTGGTAATGAATCACTCAGGCGACGAAACTCAAAAGAATATGAAGACTTAATGAAGAAATATAATATGGAATAAGGTTGCTGAAAAACTGATTGATTATGAGATACAGCATTTCAACAAATTATACTTTCAACATCCAATCCTAAATTCAGTAAAAGCTTTTTTGTGTACCAGATCAACTCCGACAGAGACCAGCTAGTGGTTACAAAACTTACAAGTCAGTTCAGTGAAGCCATTGAATCTTATGAGATGATGGCCGATATGCTTTGCATTACAATCAACAAAGAAGCAATAAATAAAAGTCTTCTTTTTCTTCGCGATGACGATGAGTTGCAATACAACTTTCTGACCACACTTTGCGGAATGCATTATCCCGAAAAACAACAACTTGGTGTGGTTTATCACTTGCATAGTTTTGTAAACAATCATCGTATTCGTATCAAAACAGCAACTGATATCAATGATCCTACTTTTCCGACGGCAACTACGATATGGCCTGCCGCCAACTGGATGGAACGCGAAGCATACGATTTTTTTGGGATATTGTTCGGTGAACATCCCAATCTTCAGCGCATTTTGAATGTGGACGATATGGTTGGCTTTCCGTTGCGAAAAGACTTCCCGCTTGAGGACCAGACCAGAGAAGATAAAGATGATAGTATGTTTGGGCGGTGAGAGGAGTGAATAGCGATGCGCTGAGCGAAGCGTAAGCTTGAATAGTGAATAGCGATGCGCTGAGCGAAGCCGATGCGTGAATAGTGAATAGTGAAGAGTGAAGAGTGAATAATGAAGAGTGAATAATGAATAGTGAATAATGCGAAACAAGGGTTTGAAATTGTAACTTATTAGCTGCGAGGCGAACTCTTCCAAAGTTTAGAACTTTGGAAGAGTTAATGCCCTAAAGATAAAACTCGAATTCAACCCTTGATTCGCATGAATAGTGAAGAATGAATAGAAAATAGTTAAAAGTTAACAGTTCACGGATATTTCGTACATGGGTTCTCTCCTCCGGGGAGATGTCCGAGGGACTGAGGGGTAAAAAAATCAATATAAAATAAAATCAGAATTACTCACAATACATGGCAGAACAACTGGATACTGATTTTTGGGAAAGGGATTTGGTTCATACGGCGGAGCCCAGGGAGTACAACACGCTGAATGTTGGCCCTACTCACCCGGCTACGCATGGAGTTTTCCAGAACGTAATGCTGATGGACGGGGAATTTATTGTAAGTACCGAGCAAACAATCGGTTATATTCACCGTGCCTTTGAAAAGATTGCCGAACGCAGGCCATTTTACCAGGTTACGCCACTTACTGACAGATTAAACTATTGCTCATCCCCGCTCAACAACATGGGCTGGCATATGACCGTGGAGAAATTACTTGGTATAGAAACACCTAAACGAGTTGATTATCTGCGGATTGTAATTATGGAATTAGCCCGTATTGCCGATCATATTATCTGCAA
>JBBSDG010000030.1:0-20410 GCA_038249635.1 Bacteroidales bacterium
ATGTAGACGAAGGTAAACCGCGCGGGCATGTTGCCCCGCCCTGCGGGATAGACTCCGCAATACACCAGCCTCACGTGCTGTACATATATGGGAAAATCCATCAGGCCCATCCCAATTTATTGGGATCATGAGCCTTACCGGGGCGTACATCTGTGTGAAATTTCTATTAAGCCTTGACCTTTTGGTTCTTTTGTGTTAAGACAAAAGAACAAGAAAAAAAACAAAAAAACAGATTACAAACTTGTGCCTTTTTTTTTCAGCACATCTAAATAATATTTAGCCAAAAAGAATTCCATTACTAAACTGTAAACCAATTCCTGTCAGCAAAATAAATTCTTTCCAAACTCCACCCTCCTACCCTCCTCATTTTCTTTTACTTACAAACTAATTTGAAAATAGTTTAAAAACTATACCTATTAACCCATGCATTTCAATAATTTTATCTTTTAAAGCTGTAAGCATGAATGATATCTGTAAAGAAGCACTCCGCCGTACAGGTTAAACTTTTTGAACCCGCAAAAACATTAAATACTGGTGACACGGAAAACGAATTGAGAAAACATACATCAGAAACCATTTAAAATAAAAACAATCGCACAACATCGGTTTGGCAATGTGGCGGGTTGTGTGCTAAATTCAAATTCGTTATTTCAATTGAACTTTTGTGCAAAACTGGGTTTTTGTACTTCTAATGAACTTTTATATTAATTTTGAGTTTCCTTGCTTTTAATTCCGCCCAAAAGCAAAACCCCAAAACTTAATTACCCCGTTGTCCTGTCTTTCAGTAAACAGACAATGCGTTTTAGATCAACTTTCTTACCTTAAAAAATGAATGAAACTTATATATCCATTCACGATCTGCATTTATTAGGGAACAAAATTTCCTGGGATATTGGCAGGGGCGAACTAAATGCAATTATTGGTTCCAATAAATCGGGCAAAACAACATTAGCGAAAATTATTTGCGAACGAATATTTAATTACAAAGGCACTCTTAGTAAGAGTATTGATTTCGCTGATATTTCGTTTTCGGATTACACTGCTGATAGCGCCCGTTTTCATTATTCCGATTTTTATTATCAACAGCGTTATAATTTTTCTGACTCTCCAGATCTGGAGCCAATCAAAAACTATCTGGAGTATGACGACAATAATGCATATCAGGCTTCGATATTTACAAAAGTACTGACAGAAGATATTTTAACAAAAAAAATAAAAGAATTATCAAGTGGCGAAAGTAGGAAGCTTTTACTCCAGAAAAGCATTTTGAAATCCTCTAAAATATATGTGCTCGACAACCCTTTTACAGGATTAGATAGTAAGTCTGTTTTTATTTTGACAGACGTTTTTAAGATGATGGTAAATGATTATAAAAAGACGGTCATTCTGTTATTAAACAATGATAATCAGATTTCAACTTTTGATAGCATTATTCATTTAAATACTACTACAGAGGATGTAAACACTGAAATCCAATCATATAAGGAAAACGCTTTTTTCAATACCTCAAATGCAAATTTTAATACTGCTTTTGAAATCAATAATCAAACTATTAAAGTTGGCGGAAAAACTTTAATTACCGATTTAAGCTGGCCCATACACAAGGGAGAGAAATGGTTATTAAAAGGAGACAATGGGTCGGGTAAATCTACATTAATGAGTTTGATCAATGCTGATAATCCAAGTGCTTATACGCTTGACATTAAATTGTTTGATAGAAAACGGGGAACAGGAGAATCAATTTGGGCAATTAAATCAAAAATAGGTTTTGTATCGCCTGAAATCCAGCTATTTTGGGATGGAGCTCATTCCGTAAAAAACATTATACTTTCCGGGTTTTCTAATACGATGGTTTTAAAGAGAAACATTAATGAAGCTGAGCAGCAAAATTATTTGATGCTACTTCATCTATTTCAATTGGAGGCTATAAAAATTGTTCATTTGGAACCCTTTCGAGCGGAGAAAAAGGAATGGTAATGGTGTTAAGAGCCATAATAAATAATCCTCCTTTTCTTATTGTGGATGAACCGTTTCAAGGATTGGACTCTAATCACTTTAATCTTCTTTACGAATTCCTGTCACGATACATGGATAAAGAACGAACCGTTATACAGATCGAGCATCGCGAAAATGAAATTTTACCATGTATAAATCATGTCGCTCAAATTGAAAATCAGAGATTTAACATTCTAACTTAAAGTTTATGCATAAGGTTAGAGTGGCGACAAAACCTTTTAAATGATTGTTCAATCCTGGTCGGCCGCATCCCCCGACATGTGATGGAATAAATGACTTCACTTGCAAACATCTTCCTTCGAGAGCATAGCTCTTTCCAAACTCCACCCTCCTACCCTCCTCATTTTCTTTTACTTACAAACTAATTTGAAAATAGTTTAAAAACTATACCTATTAACCCATGCTTTTCAATAATTTTATCTTTTAAAATATTTAGCATGAACGACATCCGCAAAGAACCGCTTAATACGCTGGGGCACAATTTTATACCCGCCGAATATATACCACAAGGTAAGGACGAGTACTACCTCCGTTACCTTCAAAATCCCGATAGCAGCCGCTACCGCCAGCTAAATTCGCACGAAATTGAAGTGCTGGTGCGTAACCGCAATACCAGCGATAACTGGAATAACCTTCTGGTATCCGAAGAATTTAACCCGGAACTGGTTAAAAGCTGCAAATTTTTCGGGCTGGTGCGCATCGGTAAACTGGAATCTCTTTTCCTGGAGTTTAACGACCTGAGGATGCCTGTCGGTTTATACAACAGCATCATCATCAATTGCGATTTTGGCGATAATGTGGTGGTGGATAATGTGAATTATATGGCATATTATATCATTGGAAACGAGGTTATTATCACCAATGTTAACGAGATGTCAACTACCAGCCATGCTAAGTTCGGCAATGGAATACTTACCGAGGGCGAAACTGAGGATGTACGGGTTTGGATGGAAATATGCAACGAAAACGCAGGCCGGGCGGTGCTTCCTTTCGACGGAATGCTTGCGGGCGATGCCTGGTTATGGAGCCGCGACAGACAAAACAGAGATTTACAGCGCCGGTATCGCGAAATGACCGAGAAAAAATTCGATAATCAACGCGGATATTACGGAACCATTGGCGACCGCACTGTGATTAAGAATTGCAGCATTATAAAAGATGTTAAAACCGGCTCCGATGCATATCTGAAAGGCGCCAATAAACTAAAAAACCTGACCGTTAATTCAGATTCCGAAGCCAATACCCAAATTGGCGAAGGCTGTGAACTTGTAAATGGTATTATCGGTAAAGGCTGCCGTATTTTTTACGGGGTAAAAGCCGTGCGGTTTATGCTGGGTTCCAATTCGCAGTTGAAATACGGAGCCAGGCTGATCAATTCGTTTTTAGGCGACAATTCCACCATCTCATGTTGCGAAGTTTTGAATTCGCTTATTTTCCCGGCGCACGAGCAGCATCATAACAATTCGTTCCTTATTGCTGCCACCATCGAAGGACAAGCCAATATTGCCGCAGGTGCAACCATAGGTTCAAATCATAACAGCCGGGGCGCTGACGGCGAACTACTTGCAGGCCGGGGATTCTGGCCCGCGCTTTGCACCAGTCTGAAACACAATTCGCGCTTTGCCCCTTTCACCATCTTAACCAAGGCCGATTATCCTGCGGAACTGGATATTCCGTTCCCATTCTCGTTGGTTAGTAACAATGTATCGGATAACGAATTGCAAATTATGCCTGCATACTGGCTGATGTACAACCAGTTTGCACTGGAGCGTAATGCCTGGAAATACGAATCGCGCGACAAAAGATCCGAGAAAACTCAGTTTCTAGAGTCGCATTACCTGGCACCGGATACCGTTAATTCAATTTTCGATTCATTGCAATTGCTCGAATTATTTGCCGGAAAGCATTTCTGCAGCAAAAGCTTCCCGGATAAGCTATTTACGGATGATGAATATCGAAGCCATGGAGTTACATTTCTTTCGAAGAAAACAGATAAGCCAGCCTCATTAGCAATTGCAAAGTATTCGTTCGAAAACAGCCACAGAACTGTAAAGCTTCTCAAACCAGTTGATGCATACCAGTCGTACCACGATTTCATTTTGTATTATGCTCTGGATCTGATTATTGACTATTGCAGGAATAATCCCGGCATAAAAACTCCGGAAGTCCTTGAACTTATTTCGAAGCCGGTTGTACGGCAAAAATTCGAAAACGTAGGCGGACAGATGATTCCAGCTATGGAACTTAAACAATTGAAAGAAAGAATAGAATCATATGAAGTGATAAGCTGGCAGCAGGTTCATGAGTTTTTTGCTGACCAGGGAAAAGCGTATAAAGGCCATAAACTGAACCATGCCATTGCATCACTGCAGGAACTGAACAGCAGCAAACCATTCGACGAAGCTTACCTGAAAGAAATGCTGAATTGGTACCTTGCTTTCCGTAAACACTTGCTGTCCGAAATCAGGAATTCGCGGCAGAAGGATTATGAAAACCCTTTCCGCCAGATGCTGTATGCCGATAAAAAAGAAATGGAAGCCGTGATCGGGAAACTGGATAAAACGCCTTTTATAGTGCAACAACAGGAAAAGCTAAAAAAGGACGTTGTGTTTCTTCTGGAGTTAACTAAGAAGTGGGGGTTTCAGGATCAGCAATAGCTCATTCTATGCTTCGAAACAATTACCCGGTTTAAAGACACCATTCTTTCTGAAGGCATTCAACTAAAAGTGCCAATTAACTCGTTTTTATCAAAAATTCTTATTCGGGTGAAACCGGAATTGTGCACCGAAATAAATATTTCGCGGCAGTCCCGGGTAATAGTAACGCGGTTCGTTAGTGCCAAAACCTATTGCATTTGCTACCAACATAGATGCATAGCGGGTGTCGGTAAGGTTATTGATACCGCTCAAAAAGTGTAAACTTACATGCTTATATTTGCCAAGTTGCGCTGATAATTTTAAATCTGCTAAAAAATAGCCTGGATATTCAAGCGAATTATCATCCGTAAGATATTGATCGCCTGTAAATTGAAAACGGGTAAACACTTCAAATATCCGGATGGGTGTCCAGTTAAACTGTAACTGCACACTTTGCTTTGGAATACCAGGCAGCTTATTTCCATCGTAGGAATTTCCATCATTGGTAAAATCAATAAACCGGTTTCGCGAAAATGTACCGCTGAGTATGGAATTCAGTTTTCCGGGGAAATGTGGTTTATCAAAAAAGATGCTTTTAATCATGATTTCAAGTCCGTAATGACGGGTCTTTCCTGCATTGATTCCGATAAAAATATCTTCGGTCAGACGTTTGGTCACCAATAAATTATCGAGATCTATCCAGTAGAACGCGCCATCAATTTCCAGTGATTTATCCCATAAGTTGAGTCGCGTACCTACCTCATACTGAAACCCTTGTTCAGGCTTAATGTCTTGATTTACATTGCCTTCGGGCAATAAAGTTTCCTCCGGCGAAGGTTGCGAAAATCCATGTCCGACTGAAGCATAAACCGCAATATAATTGTCGGGAGCATAATTGATTCCTATGCGCGGGGAAATTATAAGAGGAAATTTTCGTTCGCCGGACTGATCGCCATTTGTACTGTATAAATCCGTAAGCCGGTAAGAAATGTGATTTGCAGCGGCGGCGAACGAAACAGTAAGTTTGGTGACCGGACGGTAATTAAACGTCGAAAAAACATTAATCTGGTTCCGGTTTTCGCGATTTTCGTTTATCAGGTTTCCGTTCTTTTCCAGTTTCCATTTGTACTGTTCAGTAATCCATTCGGTTCCTATAACCCAATCCGAACGATCGAAATAGATATTTACTCTTTCACGGATGCCGGCGGTCAGCACATTGTCGGTCAAATTGTTAAAAGGCCGTTTCTCGAAGCCATCGTATCCTTTGCCAAACAAAGTAAAGCGGTTCGCTGCCCGTTTGCCGATGTTTGTAAGCACTGTAACGCCTCCGAGCACTTTGCTGTATTTTTTATACCCTCCTGCTGCTAACCAGGCGGGTGCTGCTGCCTGCGGATTGGTTTCGAACATTGTTTTTCCCAACGAACTTGGGATTCCGGCATCAGCATTTATGATCATCAGCAAGGGATTAACTTCCCAACCTTTGTGTTTCCATTTTGCAGTGGAAAGAAAAGAAGTGCGCTGGTAATGATTATTCTCACGGTATCCATCCGATTGCAAATGACCCAACCCTGCCCAAAAAGCAGTATTCTCCTTTTGAAATGCGCCCGAAAGATGGCTGTTCCAGGTGTTGAAACTTCCGAAATTGGAACTCACAACGGCATCATTCCCTTTAACTACCGGCGTGTAAATATTTAAACTACCTCCCAATCCCGAACCATAAATTGCGGATGCAGGCCCTTTTATTACCTCAAGCCGGCCTATGCTTTGTATATCTATATCCTCAGGCGACGAAACCCCATCGGAAGAAGTGAGCGGAATATCATTCAGATACGATCGTATTCTGTTGGTGTTATACGGGGTGCGGCTTCCCATTCCACGGATTACTATGCGGTTGGTTGCGTAAGTACCGCTTTGCATGGTGATACCTGGCACGGAATTAAGTGCATTGGCGAGGTTGATCCCGTCCGAAGGGTTTATTCCTTTCGGGTCAAGTAACGATAGGCTACCCGGAATATGATGTAAATCAGTGCTATACTGAAAAGCCTCCACTGTTACTTCTTCAAGCAGAATAACTGTATCGGACACCGAAGCTGGAATTACCGGTATTTTTGTTTCCTGTGCCCTCGCACTGATCATGCTTATTAAAAACAACAGACTGATCAGAGAAAAGTTGTGATATTTGGTCATACTCCGGAAGTCTTGTTTGGCAAAATGGGAAAATCAGATATGTCTTTTAAATACGGCAAATTTGTATCCGAAACTGTATAATTTCCGAAATCCGACACTTCGGCTGCGCTCAGTGTCCGAATTTAATCCGAGATCCCTGGATTCAGTTCAACGCCTGTTGATAGCGGTTATTTTTTCGTTTCATTACTTTCAATCGGGATAAGCCGTACAATTTTTCCCGGATTCTCGATAGCAACATAAATTAATCCATCCGGGCTAACAACCACATTCCGCACACGCCCAATTCCCTGTAAAAGCTTTTCGGTATGCATTACCGTATGCTTATTTAACACAATTCGCTCGAGGTATTCAAACCGCAACGAACCTATGAACAGGTTGTTATTCCATTTCCGGTAACGATCGCCGGTAAGGAAAGTCATTCCGCAAGGTGCAATGGAAGGATTCCAGTAGTACACGGGCTGTTCCATGCCTTCTTTTTCGGTCAGCTCGGTTAATATGGTTCCATCGTAATTTATGCCATAGCAGATAACCGGCCAGCCGTAATTTTTGCCGGGTTCAACGAGATTAAGTTCATCGCCTCCGCGTGGTCCGTGTTCGCTGGCCCAAAGTTCGCCGGTAAGCGGATTTATACAGGTTCCCTGAGGGTTCCGGTGTCCATAGCTATAAATGGAAGGCATTGCACCTTTTGTTTTCACAAACGGATTATCCTTTGGGATAGTACCATCATCATTAATCCGGTGTATCTTGCCATTATCATTGTCAAGTTTCTGAGGAAAATCGAAATGCTGCCCGCGGTCGCCGATTCCGAAAAACAAATGCCCATTTTTATCAAAAGCAAGTTTACTCCCAAAGTGATAACCCCTGTCGGTATCCGGTTTACCCTTAAAGATTACCTGCTGGTCAATAAGTTTATTGCCCGAAAGCCTGGCACGCATTATGGCTGTGTTGCCAGTGGCTTTTACACTTTTTGTATTCAAAGCACTGTACGACATATAAATCCAGCCGTTATTCGCGTAATCGGGATGCAGGCACAGATCGAGTAATCCGCCCTGGCCTTTAGCCATAATATCGGGCAAGCCATCAATGGGAGCCGAAAGTTTATCATTAGCGAAACGATACAGTTTTCCGGAGCGTTCCGAAATCAGAAGATCGCCATTAGGCAAAAATGCAAGTCCCCAGGGAACATCCAACCCGGTAACCACAGTATCAACAACAAAGTCCTGTACTTCGCTTTCAACAATGCCTCCCGGAACTACAGCCGGTTTCAGTAAGCTCTTATCTCCGGGGATTCCCCTTTTTACAAAGCTTGCCAAAGCTGCGATTTCAGAATCGGAAAAAGTTTTTGCGAAAGCCGGCATGCCAATTTGCTCATTTCCATATTTAATACTTTTTTCCACACCTGAATTATCTTTTTCATCCATCCATTTTTTGGCAGAAAATTTTTCGAGGTTTTCGCCATGGCATCCTGCACAATAAGTTTGGTAGTTGCGGGCAGCAGATTCCGCATCACCCGACTTCGATGAATTTATTTCAGGATTAACACATTTGAACCCGGCAAATCCGATCGAAACCAGAAATAAAACAACCGCAGCGATAAAAAAAGACCGTTTCATGATTTTCAGTATTGAGATAGTATGATTAATAAACATAAAATTAAACAAAATTGTTTTAATATTTGGATTATCGTAGCTTTTTCAAAATCAGGATATAACTACAGCGATTTTTAAACAACTATCATTTAACTCAAAATCACAAGACTTTACGAATACATATTACTTAAATTAACCCGGCAATATAATTGCAATTATTTATTAAATTAATCACAACCATAACTGTGAAAGTTATACTTTTGCGAAAAAGATTAAACAAAAATCAAAATCGAGTGTTAATAGAATGATAATTAAAAGCAATGATAAGTTACTCAATTAAAGATCTTGAAAAGATAACGGGAATTAAAGCACACACAATACGTATCTGGGAAAAAAGATATGGCATTGTTCAACCGTCGCGAACACAAACCAATATTCGTTGCTATTCCGATGAAGACTTGCGTCATTTGATGAATGTGGCTATTCTTAATAAATATGGCTACAAGATTTCAAATATACAGGGGATGACACCTGAGGAAATTTCAAAATCGGTAGTTGATTTAACGCATCAGAACCTCGACAACGATCACCTTGTTGACAACCTTGTTATGGCAATGATGGAATTGGATGAACAAAGGTTCGACAAAATTATGTCCTCCTCAATAATTAAACAAGGTTTCGAATATACTTTTGAAAATTTACTTGCCCGGTTTCTCGAAAAAATCGGAATTCTATGGCAAATAGGATCAGTAAACCCCACACAGGAACATTTCATTACACAGCTTATTAGGCAGAAACTCATATTAGCTATTGATGGACAACAGGAATTGAGAAAGGGTTATAAAAAATTTGCTTTGTTTCTGCCCGAAAACGAATACCACGAAGTGGCTTTGCTATATATTTATTTCATGATCCGGAAAAAAGGTCATATGGTTATCTATCTCGGTCAAAACGTACCACTGGTTAACCTGAAAAATGTTTTTGAAGTACATAAAGTTGATTACCTGCTTACTTCAATTACAGCCAATCTGCCTGAAGAAACCATTTCGGAAATGATTCATGAACTGGAGAACCTTTATGGCGATAAAAAAATATTAATCGGAGGCAATATCTTACTCAAATCATCGGTTTCGCTCCCCGATAATTTCACTACTTTTAAAACATTACAGAATTTTACCGATTTCCTAGAATTGATTTAAACGCTGTTCTAATCATATTACGTACTCATTTACTGTTTGTTACAGAAATTCAAGCGAAATATAACATTTTATTAACACAACAATTTAGCCGTTGTTCATATTTTTGTCGTATATTTATAACACTATTTAATTACTTTAAATAACTGTTTTATAGACTTTAAGAAATTCTAATGAAAAATTTTTCAAAAATTAACAAATAATTAACATTATTTAGATTGTATCTAAATAAAAGTGTTTAACTTTGCATCATAATAATTAAACAGAAAACGTTATGACTCAAATGGAATTCGATCATAAGTTGATAAGCCTTTATCAAAATCTTGAATATTACGCTAACTTACTTACTTCGAACCGTGAAGAAGCCAAGGATCTTATTCAGGATACCTATCTTAAAGCACTGGCAAACCGTGATAAATTTGCTGCAGACACCAATCTGAAAGCCTGGACATATACCATAATGAAAAATACATTTATCAACAACTATCGCCGTAATCAAAAAGCTAATACGATTATTGATAGTACTGAGGATTTATTTTACCTTAATATACCGCGGAAGTCAGATTTCCCCTCGCCCGATTCAAAGTATTCGGAAAAAGAGATCAATAAAAGTATTGCAAAACTCGATGCCGATCAGCGTATGCCTTTCGAAATGCATCACCAGGGATATAAGTATAAAGAAATAGCCGATCATCTTAATATTTCGATAGGTACTGTTAAGAGCCGGATTTTCTTTACACGACGCAAACTGATGGATACATTGAAAGATTTTGCTGATTAAAACTGAAATTCATATTTTAATGAAGCCACAATTTCTTCTGGAAGTTGTGGCTTTTTAAATGTCCACCTAAATTGAAATAAATGGCTTTAAAAACAGGGGGCAAAATCCCTCCATTCTCACTTACAGATCAGAACGGGCATAACTTCAATATCGATAGCCTGCTGTCGAAGAAATCGATGGTAATTTATTTTTATCCGAAAGATGAAACAGCAGGATGTACCAAACAGGCATGTGCTTTTCGCGATCATTACCAGGATTTTAAGGATGCGGGAGCCGAGGTAATAGGGATAAGTTCCGACAGCGAAGAGTCGCACGGCAGTTTTGCCGATCATCACAATCTGCCATTCATTTTACTCAGTGATAATGGGGGTAAACTTCGCGATCAATTAGGTGTGCCGGCTGATTTACTTGGCCTTTTACCCGGACGCGTTACTTATATTGTTGACAAACAAGGAATTGTAAAATACATTTTTAATTCCCAGATCAAGATTGAAAAACACATTACTGAGGCTTTGCGGATTTTAAAAGAATTAAATTAATAAGAAGGTAATATTTATTAAAAAAAAAGAAATGATGGCTAAAGGCCCTTGAACCTTGAACCATTATACTATTAACCCCCTACTCCTTCTGAAGGCTAAGTTTTAGAATAGCAAATATAAGCACAGCAGCACTTACCCATTGCACTGGCGAAAGCACTCTGTTATTTACAAAATAGTCGAAAAAGATTGCCGAAACTGGGAAACACAACTCACAAATGGTTGCAAGCATGGCACGTATGCGGGTAAGGCCGAAATAGTAAAGAAAAATAGCTCCCGAGCCGGTGGTAATTCCGATGATGGCAAAAATAGTCCATTGGAAACCGGTAATCTCCGGAATATGCTTCATCATACCTGTTGAAATTACAAACAGCAGCATAATTAAACTGGTAAAAGCATACCTGTAAAAAGTAGCAGTAAAGAAGCTGAATTTACGCAATACCTTTTTGCTTAACACGGTTGAACTCCCAAAAGCAAAAGCGGCAAGCAACGAAAAACCTGCTGCCAAAGCAGTCTGACTATGTGTTTCCCAATTAGGAAGGCTTAAACCAAATGTTAGAAAATAGCCTGCTGTAATAGCCAGTGCCGACCATAGTAAGAAATTCCGTTTTAGTTTCTCACCCAGCAATAAAGCTGCCAGTGTAATAGCAAACACCGGCTGGAGTTTCTGAAGCAGCACAACAATAGTTAAGGCTTTAAAATTAACCAGGAACAGTGCTTTAACAATCGCAAGAGTACCAATAGCCCCACCCAGCAACGAAAGCAGGAAGAACAGCAGCACATCCTCTTTTGTGAAATTTTTCAGATGCCTGTACTCCTTGAACATAAAAACATTCATGATCAGAAAAGGAAGAGCATGGAAAATGAAAACAACCAAACCAATGTCGAGGCTATATAAACGAGGTGTTAATACTACTCCGTCGAGTCCCCATAAAGTGGCTGCAACGCAAATAGCCATAGCACCGGTAAAAACTGTCCTATTGAATGTCATAAACGATCTTTCTCTTTAATTTTTTCTCCCGCGGCTGCAAAAGTAAGGATTTTCTGTGATTTTTAAGGGAGATAAAACCTGGAATCCGGTTTCGAAAAACAGCATATCCTTTAATCCTTTGCATCATGATACATTAAATAATCATCTGCATCTTATCCTGCTTCAATTAATTTTTCAGACCTGGCACAGCCAGGAAAAAAAGAATTTAGACTCAAGTATTCTTTCCCCTGCACATCAAAATATTATTTAGCCAAATTTTAAAACAACTAAACAGTTTGTATGTATTTTTTGTTATAACTTTGATAAATGAAAATACTCTTAACCGGTGCTACCGGCTACATCGGTAAAAGACTTCTCCCCGTTCTTCTGAAACTGGGACATGAAGTTGTGTGTTGCGTGCGCGACAAAAATCGCTTCCCTACCGAAGGCGTTTACAGCCATCCGAAAATTTCAATAGTTGAGGTTGATTTCCTCAAGGACATTGTGTTGTCGGAAAGTATCAAAGATATTGATGCAGCTTATTATCTTATTCATTCAATGAGTTCAAATTCAACTGATTTTGACAGGCTTGAAGAAATTTCGGTAAATAATTTTATAAAACTGCTATCACCCACCCGTGTACAACAGATTATTTACCTGGGAGGCATCACCAACGAGGCAAAGCTATCGAAACACCTGGCTTCCAGAAAAAAAGTAGATGATATTTTACACGCCAGCGGGATGAACGTAACTTCCATTAAAGCTGGAATAGTCGTTGGTTCGGGCAGTTCATCCTTCGAAATTATCCGCGACCTGGTCGAAAAACTGCCGCTTATGATCACTCCCAGGTGGCTGAATACCAAATGCCAGCCGGTTGCCATCCGCAATGTGATTGAATTCTTAACCGGAGTACTTCTGAAAAAGGAAACATACAACCAATCGTTCGACATCGGCGGCCCTGATGTGCTGACGTATAAGGAAATGCTGCTTCAGTTTGCTGATGTTCGCGGCCTGAAACGATATATTGGCATCGTACCCATTATGACCCCGAGGCTGTCGTCGTATTGGCTATATTTTGTTACATCAACATCGTACAAACTTGCCGTAAACCTTGTAAACAGCATGAAAGTTGAAGTTATTGCGAATGACAACAGGCTCGAAAAAATACTCGGCATCAAACCTATTTCATACCGTGAAGCGGTTCAGCTTGCTTTTCAGAAAATTGAACAAAACGATGTGGTATCAAGCTGGAAAGATTCACTCGTTTCGAGTTATTATGACAATACGTTGCTCGATCATATAAAAATACCTGTTAATGGCTGCTTTGTTGATTCGCGGGTAAGACCGATAACTTCCAATCCGGATCAGATACTTGAAAACATATGGTCAATAGGTGGCGAGCGTGGCTGGTATTATGGAAATTGGCTATGGCACATCCGCGGGTTTATGGATAAGCTTGTCGGAGGTGTGGGATTGCGACGGGGCCGAACCAATGAGAACACTATAAATACCGGCGACACACTTGATTTCTGGCGCGTTTTAGCTGCCGACAAACAAAACAAACGATTGCTTTTATATGCCGAAATGAAATTGCCTGGAGAGGCCTGGCTGGAGTTTAAAATTATTAAAAAGGACGAAAAATTCTACCTGCATCAAACAGCAACCTATCGTCCGCTTGGTTTATTTGGCCGCTTATACTGGTACGCGGTGCTACCTCTGCATTTCTTTGTTTTTGAAGGAATGGCTAAAAATGTTATTCAATATAAAACCCATTTAAAACTTGAAAAATGAAAAATCTAATGGTTAAATTTTCAATCATCATTATTGCATATCTGCTGTTTTTACTTCCCTCAGCTAAAGCTCAGTTGAGCCTGGATATTGAAAGCGGCGCGGTAATCGCAGGGTATAACGATGTAAGAATTCCCGGTGACGCAGGAACCTTGTTCTCACTTACAGATGATCTGAAAGCCAAACCAAATGCTTTTATAAGATTAAGAGCAGGTTATACGATAAAATCGAGGCATACTATTTCGGTTTTATATGCTCCGCTTACGGTTAAATCAGATGGGTCAACAACTTTTCCAATTAGTTTTGAGGGAGTAACTTTCCCTGCCAATACGCCGCTTGATGCATCTTATACCTTTAACTCGTATCGTATTACGTACAGGTATGATTTCGTAAAGAGGCCGAAATTTGAGTTCGGACTTGGCTTTACTGCAAAAATCCGAGATGCTGAAATCGCGCTTACAAGCCAGGGATTGGCTTCGTCGAAAACAAATGTGGGATTTGTACCCATTATTAATTTCAGGTTAAACTGGCTGATGAATGAAAAATTTGGTCTTCTGCTCGAAGGCGATGCACTGGCCGCCCCGCAAGGAAGAGCCGAAGATGTTTTGCTGGCTGCTACTTACAAGATTACCCACAAAATAGCATTAAAGGCTGGTTACCGGATACTCGAAGGTGGAGCTGACAATGATGAAGTTTATAATTTTTCGTTAATCAATTACATATCGGCAGGTGCTGTAATAGTCTTTTAGCAGCAATTGAATTTATTTGATAATTAAAGAACTCATTTTGTAAATAAATTTAAACCAAATTAACAATTGAACCTATTGCATGGAAACACCTGTTATATTCTGGATACTTTTTAATGCTTTTGTACTTATGATGCTGGCCCTGGATTTAGGTGTTTTTCACCGCAAATCGCACGAGGTCAGTACAAAGGAAGCTCTAACCTGGACAATTGTTTGGATTACGCTGGCACTTATTTTTAACGTAATACTTTATTTCTGGAAAGGACAACAGCAGGCACTTGAATTTTTTACCGGCTATCTAATCGAAAAGGCACTGAGTGTTGACAACATTTTTGTTTTCATCATGATATTCTCCTATTTCCAGGTACCGGCAAAATATCAGCACAAAGTTCTGTTCTGGGGAATTTTGGGTGCCCTGGTTATGCGTGTAATATTTATTTTCGCGGGTGTTGCCCTCATCGAAAAATTCCATTTCACCATTTATATATTCGGAGCCATTTTAATTTATACCGGCTATAAAATGTTTAACCACAACCAGGCAAAAATCGACCCTGAAAAAAATCCTGTAGTCAGGTTCTTTCGGAAAATTATGCCTGTTACCCCTCACATGCACGATGATAAATTCTTTGTCCGCATAAATGGTCAGCGATTTGCCACACCCCTGTTTTTGGTTTTAATACTCATCGAAACAACCGATCTTATTTTTGCAGTTGACAGTATTCCGGCAATCCTTGCAATTACACAGGATCAGTTTATAGTTTACACTTCCAATGTTTTTGCCATCCTGGGTTTACGATCCCTGTATTTTGCTTTGGCTGGGATAGTTCATCGTTTCTGGCTCTTAACCTATGGTTTGGCAATAGTGCTGCTTTTTGTAGGTACTAAAATGCTATTGATTGATGTTTACAAAATCCCGATAGCCTGGTCGCTTTTATTTATTGCCATCACAATTACAGGCAGCGTGATTCTGTCTTTTAAAATACGTCAACCAAAATAATCAAGCCTTTATGAATAGTACCGATAGCTTTTTAAATTTAATTTTCAATTCGCACCAGATTATTGAAGTGGGTGGCATATTGCTTTTGTTTGCCATTGTTTACGTCGAAACAGGTTTTTTACTTGGATTGGTATTACCCGGAGGCGACTACCTGCTTTTTGCGGCAGGAATGCTTTGCGGAACTCATTATCTCGACATACCGGTGATCGGGCTTGTAGGCTTGCTTATCCTGGCTTCCTTTTTAGGCGACCTTACCGGCTATTATAAAGGCAAATGGCTGGGAGGCAAACTTTTTACCGATAATAAATCAAGATTTTTCAAACTCGAATACCTCGAACGCGGCAACAAATTTTACACACACTATGGCGTATGGGCGTTTATCCTTGGTCGTTTTATGCCGGTAATCCGCACATTTGTTCCCTTGCTGGCAGGTGCTACAGGCTTCTCCTTCCGGAAATTCTTGATATTCAATTTCTTGGGTGCTGTTACATGGATAGGCACTCTTGTTCCATTGGGATATTTCATTGGCAAAACGTATCCTTCCGTAATCAATTATTCGGGGTATTTAATGGTTATTTTTGTTGTGATAGCTTCCGCGCCGATGCTCAAAATTCTGTTCACTAAGAAATTCAGAAAATGAAGATGATCAACATTTTATAAAATGAGTGGGATATTCAAAACACTGCTACATACCAAAATGACATTAAAAATCATACTAAAATAACAATCAAAAACTTAAAAACATAAACCATGAAAAACCTGATAAAATTTACTTTGCCTTTAATTCTGACAGTCCTGCTATTCACCTCATGCAGCGAAGCCAGCCGGAGAGTTAATGAGAAACTTGATGAAATAACCAATAAAGCAGAGCAGCTCGATTCCATAGTTAATTCGGAGGTTAATAAGGTCCTGAAACTCGACTCGTTAATTAATCAGGAAGATTCCAGGCTGAAAAAACTCGATTCGTTGGTTAATAAAACTTCCTCGAAAGTTGACACAATTTTAAATACCTTCAGGAATAAAAAGTAAGGCGAAATAGCAGGGGAATATTTAACCGGACATGAAAAGGCCAGCGACTAAAACATGAAACACTAATGTATGAGTTGGCCCACTATTTAAACGGCTCTTAATCCACAAAATGATATTTTAATTTCCAGCCTTTTCCAACTGGATCTGCATGGGTAATAAACCATAGAAAAATCAGTTAAAGGTGGAATTGAAGCTTTAAAAGCTATGGCTTTTCTGATAAAAGTATGCTTAATACAAGCATAACTTTAACATTTTTCTGATAGAATAATTCATCCTGAATTAATCGGTTTAGCTTAAAAATCATTTTTTTCGTTTCATACTCTTTTCGTACTTTCGCCGCTCGGCCGGAAGCATCTTTTTCGTATAATCCGGTGTGCTTATTTACTGAAATCCTGTTATTTATATGATAACCCAGCAACTGATTAATCCAAAAAGCATAGTAATAGTCGGCGGATCCAATGACACAAGCAAACCAGGCGGAAAAGTGTTGAAAAATTTGATTGACAATCATTTCAGCGGAAGCCTCTACGTGGTGAACCCGAAAGAAGATGAAATTCAGGGTTTGAAATGCTTTAAAAGTGTTGATGAACTGCCTCATTGCGATTTAGCTATTCTTGCAATAGCTGCTAAATATTGTCCGGAAACAGTCGAAAAACTGGCCCGTGATAAGCAAACCCGGGCATTTATTATTCTGTCGGCAGGGTTTCATGAGGAAAGTCCGGAAGGTGCCGCACTGGAGAAAAAAATCGTATCCACTGTAAATCAATACAATGCATGCCTTATCGGCCCGAATTGTATTGGCATGATGAATCACCATCATACTTCAGTTTTTACAACGCCTATACCTAAACTCGACCCTAAAGGTGTTGATTTTATTTCTGGTTCCGGTGCTACGGCAGTGTTCATCATGGAAGCATCAATTCCTAAAGGACTTACTTTTTCGAGTGTTTATTCTGTTGGCAACAGCGCACAGTTAGGCGTTGAGGATGTTCTGAAATACCTCGACGAAACTTTTGATCCGGAAACAAGCTCTTCGGTTAAACTGCTTTATATCGAAAGTGTGAACAAACCTGACATGTTGCTTAAACATGCCTCTTCACTAATTCGGAAAGGATGCAAGATTGCTGCCATCAAATCTGGCAGTTCGGCAGCCGGAAGCCGTGCAGCCTCATCACATACGGGAGCTCTTGCAAGCCCCGATGTGGCTGTTGAGTCTCTTTTCCGCAAAGCCGGAATAGTTCGTTGCCATAGCCGTGAGGAACTGGCAACGGTGGCCGGCATTTTTATGCACAAACCACTTAAAGGCAAAAATATAGCCATCATCACTCATGCCGGTGGCCCTGCTGTAATGCTTACAGATGCTTTATCCAACGGAGGACTCGAAATCCCTCACCTTGAAAATCCGGAACTTCTAACAAAATTATTTCCCGGTTCTTCAGTCGCTAATCCCATCGATTTCCTGGCAACAGGAACAGCCGAACAACTTGGTTTTATTATTGATGCCTGCGAAAATGATTTCCCTGAAATTGATGGAATGGCAGTAATTTTCGGCAGCCCGGGGTTGTTCGAAGTTTATGATGTGTATAAACTTCTGGACGAAAAAATGAAAAGCTGTAGCAAACCAATATATCCGGTTCTGCCTTCCATCATTAATGTAAAGAAAGAAATAGCGTATTTCGTCAGCCTTGGGCGCATCAATTTTCCTGACGAGGTGAATTTCGGAAATGCACTCTGCAAAGTATATAACACAACGGCTCCGGCTCCTGAAAATATTCCCCAGCCGGAAGTTGATCTTAAAACAATCCGCACAATAATTGACGGCGCTGAAAACGGGTATCTTCACCCCGAAAAAGTTCAGGAATTATTTGATGCTGCCGGTATTCCGCGTGCCGGTGAAGCCGTTGTAAGCAACAAAGTGGATGCAATTAAAGCTGCTTCCGATTTAGGCTTACCGGTTGTAATGAAAGTAGTTGGCCCGGTTCACAAATCGGATGTTGGAGGAGTTGTACTCAATGTAAAAAATTTCGACCAGGTTGCGGTTGAATTCGACCGTATGATTCAGATTAAAGATACAACTGCCATTCTTATCCAGCCCATGCTAAGCGGGCATTCGGTGTATATAGGTGCTAAATCGGAACCCAACTTCGGGCATATGGTTCTTTGCGGATTGGGCGGTATTTATATTGAAGTATTGAAAGATGTTCAGTCGTCGCTGGCACCTGTTTCGAAAGATGAGGCTTCGGAAATGATTACCCGTTTGAAAAGCTACAAAATCATACAGGGAGTCCGTGGACAGGAAGGACTTAACGAAGATATCTTTGCCGAAGTTATCACAAAAGTATCAGCACTTTGCCTGGCTGCCCCTGAGATTGCCGAAATGGATATCAACCCGCTGATGGGAAATATGAAGACGTTGAAAGCTGTTGACGCCAGGATCAGGATTGAAAAATTAGTTTGAAGGGTTTGAAGGGTTTGAAGCACTTCGACTTCGCTCAGTGTGACAAGTTTCGGGTTTGAATTGTTTAAGAGTTTGGGAGTTTGAATGTTTTATAGATTTATTGATTTATTGAGTAATGAAGAAAAATGACCTTATCTTTTTATCCGGTATCCTGGCAGTAGTGGCGCTGTTTATTTTTGTTTCGCCGGTTACAGGCTGGTACATGCAGTATAACAAGGAGCATGGAATGATCATGAGCTTTTTCAAGTTCGCGTTACTAGCAACACTGGGTGAGGTAATTGCCTTGCGAATTAAAACTGGTTTTTACAACGAACCGGGATTTGGAATTATTCCACGCATGATAGTGTGGGGGTTTCTTGGGCTGACAATAAATATTGCTTTCCAGATATTTTCGACCGGAGGCCCGGCATTCCTGGCTTATCTTGGATTAATCAATGCTCCCGAAGCCATGAAAGGCGGTTTTTCATCGCTCAAATTGCTTGATGCTTTTACTATTTCCGTTATTATGAACCTGACTTTTGCTCCGGTTATGATGATTTTTCATAAAATTACGGATACTCAAATTATAAAGACCGGCGGAACAATCGGAGGATTGCTCTCCCCTATTCCGTTTGCTTCCATTTTCAGGAATATGAACTGGGATGTGATGTGGAATTTTATTTTCAAAAAAACTATTCCTTTTTTCTGGATACCGGCACATACTATTACTTTCCTTCTGCCAGCCGAGTTCAGGGTGCTATTTGCTGCTGTATTAGGAATTGCGCTGGGACTGATTTTAGCAATTGGAAGCCAGAAAGCTATTGGAGAGGTGGTTAAAAGTTAATGGAAAACAGTTAATGGTCAGACAATAGTTTGAAGGGTTTCGGGTTTGAAGGGTTTCGGGTTTGAAGGGTTTGAAGCACTTATACTTCGCTCAGTGTGACAAGTTTCGGGTTTTAAGAGTTTCAAATTCAAGTTTTCTAATTCAAGAGTCAATTTGACCAGTTACACAGTCGTGTGTTCGTGCCATCGTGCGTTCGTGCCGTCGTGCCGTCGTTTAATTCGGGTTTGAAGAGTTTCGGGTTATTGGCCTATGGTTGCTTCGACTCCGCTCAGCATGACAGAAATTGTCAATCAATTGTGATTTCCAGGGAGCATTTCAAACTCTTCACGATCTTCAAACATTTTAGACTTGGCATTTGAAAGTATATATTTTGTTTTATTCATCCGCAGTTGATCCTCAACATTATTATTGCCACATGTCGGCAAGTATTTCCAATGAATTGAAATATAGGTCTGATGCAGAACACGTACAACAGAATCAGAAAACAATATTATTAAATCGTAACTCAAAAATTCGCAGTACCTTTATTCCGTAAAACGCAATATCATGGAAGCAACATTTATCAATCATGGACAGAAGGAAATGTCGGAAGAATCGACCTGGGAAATTAAGCAGGGTGATATTATTGTAACAATAGGCAATATTTGGAACGGCGGAC
>JBBSDG010000031.1:0-20002 GCA_038249635.1 Bacteroidales bacterium
ATCCGATCAAGTCCCTTAACCAACGTGGCAGCGGGACAACCAATATTCATCCGCATAAATCCTTCACCACCCGCACCGAACATTTTACCCGGATTCATTCCAACTTTAGCTTTGTGCAGAAAGAATTTATTCAGTTCTTCGTCATTCAGACCCATTTCCCGGCAATCGAGCCACACCAGGAATGTGGATTCAGGGCGAATAATTTTTATTTTCGGAAGATTATCGGAAACATACTTTTCCAGAATTACACTATTTAGTGCAAGATAATCCATAAGTTCATCCACATAAGAGTCGCCATGTGAATATGCCTGTTCGGAGGCGATATTTCCGAAAATATTTCCACCGCCAATATGCAGATGATCAAGCTGAGCATTAAATTTCCGGCGCAGGCTGTCATTTTCAATAATCACCGAGGATGTAGCAAGTCCTGAAAGGTTAAACGTTTTGCTTGGGGCAACGGTAGTAAGAGTTTGGAGGCTGATCTCTTTTGAGATACCCGCAACAGGGGTATGCTTGAAAGGTTTAAAAATCAGGTCGCAATGTATTTCATCCGAAATAATGAGCACGTTGTATTTTAAACATATTTCAGCCATTTGCGTAAGTTCGCTTTTTGTCCATACGCTGCCACCCGGATTATGCGGATTGGAAAGGATAAGCATTTTGGCGCCATCTTTTGCCAGTGTTTCCAGGTTATCGAAATCCATGCAAAGCCTGCCGGCACTCATCACCAGGTTGTTGTAAACCAAGGTACGTTTGTGATCGGTTACAGCCGTGAAAAACGGAAAATATACCGGAGGCTGAACGATGATTTTATCTCCCGGCGAGGTATAGGCAAGCACTGCCATATTCACCGCCGGAACTACTCCCGGGCAAAAGGTAATCCAATCGCGCTCCACTTTCCATTGATGACGCCTTTGGAGCCAATCCATCAACGAGGTAAAATAGCCTTCATCCCGCAAAGGATAACCAAAAACACCATGATTGGCTCTTTTAATGATCGCTTCAGTAATATATTCCGGAGTCAGAAAATCCATATCAGCCACCCACATCGGCAGTGCATCACCGGCTCCCAGGAATTTCTCCATTCCGTCCCACTTGATGCATGAGCTGCCTTTTCGTTCTATTATTTTGTCAAAATCAAAGTCCATATCCTGTTTCATCTGTTATAGACCGGCAAAGGTATTATTTTTCAGGTGTGATTGGGATAAGTATAGTCCACAAATTGGCAAGAGTTTTTAATTAAAACGCACAAATTAAAACAGATTGAAAATTTATGGCATCGTTAAAAACTAAATATCAAAGTCAAAGGGAGGGAAATCTGAAACTCTGTGCTTCGGCTTCGCTCATTGGTCTGTAATCCTTTAATTATATAACTCTGTAGCGCTGAAACCTGAAACATTGAAAAGACCCTTCTGTCCTTCGGGCATTTTCCCTTAGGGGCGAACCCTTCGGCAAATTTTGTGGATAGTTTGGAATTTGACCCTGAAACCCGAAACTAGAACCCTGAAACCCTGAAACCCTGAAACTCGAAACCCGAAACCTCCTAATCCCTCCGTGTCCTGCCTCATTTTTACAACCCACTTGCCCGTCCACCTAAATATATCTATTTTTGTTTCCTTAATACTCATCCATGACCGATTCCTTGTTTTCGAAAGTTTCGCGCAAGTATTACTTCGACGATACTCCTTTTATAAAACTGATGCGTAAGCGAATACACAAGGTATTGCTTATAGCCAGCAATTACGATGCGTTTATTCTTGAAAGTGATGGCCGTATTGATGAACATATCTTTAATGAATATACCTCATTAAACCTGAGCAATCCTCCTGAGTTCATACAGGTGCCTTCGGAAGAACTGGCACTTGAAGTATTGGAATCGGATAAAATTGACCTGGTTATTTGTATGCTTACCCTCGAAGATATTGATTCCTTCGATGTGGCCAAACACGTGAAACACAATTATCCGACCATTCCAATGGTTGTGCTAACGCCTTTTTCGCGCGAGGTCACACTCAGGCTTTCCAATGAAGATTTAAGCATTATCGATTATGTGTTCAGTTGGTTGGGAAATCCTGATCTGCTGGTAGCTATCATCAAACTGCTTGAGGATAAGATGAACGTGGAATACGATGCGCTCGAAGTGGGTGTACAGGTGGTGTTGCTTGTCGAAGATTCAATCCGTTTTTATTCGAGTTACCTTCCTAATATTTATAAAATCATTTTCCAGCAAACCAATTCCTTTATGACCGAGGGCCTCAATGAGCATCAGCGGATGATGCGCAAACGTGGCAGGCCAAAACTGGTAATGGCTACAACATACGACGAAGCCGTGAGGCTATTCGATAAATATGAGAATAATCTTTTAGGAATTATTTCGGATATCAGCTATAAACGCGGCGGGCATCAGGATCCGGAAGCTGGTTTCAGACTTTTGAATCATGTACGCGCAAAAACGGATTTTCTACCTTTTGTACTACAGTCGTCTGATTCCAAATATCAAAATGTAGCTCATAACTTAGGTGTTGGCTTTATTGACAAGGGTTCAAAAACTATGGCATTGGAGCTTCGCAACTATATGATGGAATATTTCGCATTCGGCGATTTTGTGTTTTACGATCCCGATACCCACCTCGAACTGATGCGGGCTCCCGATCTTAAAGCATTGCAGAAACGCATTTTTCAGGTTCCGGATGCATCGCTCGAATATCATATATTCAGGAATCATTTAACCCGCTGGTTGTTTGCCAGGGCATTATTCCCGTTGGCTGAATTTTTCAGAGATGTACGACCGGGCGATTTTACCGATCTGGATGATATACGCAGATTTATTTTTGAAACTATTGCTGGTTACAGACTAAACAAAGCCCGTGGTATAATTGCCCAGTTCGACAGCGAGACTTTTGACGAATACATCAGTTTTACGCGTATCGGGGAAGGATCAATAGGAGGAAAAGCCCGCGGACTGGCCTTCCTGGATGCTATTGTGAAACGGAACAGAATGTTCGACAGATTTCCCGATGTAAGTATCAACATCCCGCAGACGGTGGTTTTGTGTACCGATATTTTCGATGAATTTATGGAGGATAACAGTCTTTATGATGTAGGGCTTTCCGATCTCAGTGATTCCGAAATACTTATCAATTTTGTAAATGCGCGGCTTCCTCTTCGTCTGCATGATGATTTGCTCAAGTTTATTCATCTGGGTAAAAAACCAATAGCGGTACGTTCATCCAGCCTCCTCGAAGACTCTCACTATCAGCCTTTTGCAGGTGTTTATTCCACTTACATGGTTCCGGTAATGGTTGAAGACGATCGTTTTACGCTCGAATTGGTCAGTAATGCGATTAAAAGTGTATATGCATCGGTTTTCTTTCACGATAGTAAAGCCTACATGGCGGCCACCAGCAATGTTATCGACCAGGAAAAAATGGCGGTCGTATTGCAGCATGTTGCCGGCACACAATACGGCGACAGGTTTTATCCATCATTTTCAGGCGTTGCCCGTTCCATAAATTTCTATCCTATTGCTCCCGAAAAGGCAGAAGACGGTATTGCAAGCATTGCTATGGGATTGGGTAAATATATTGTCGATGGCGGAGTTTCTATCCGTTTCTCGCCAAAATATCCCCGCAAAATCATGCAGCTTTCATCGGCTGAGATGGCGTTGCGCGAAACGCAGAAACATTTCTATGCTTTGGATATGGACCCATACAGTTTCAGACCATCGGTTGACGATGCCGTAAATATGAAGAAACTAAAAATTGATGTGGCTGCCGAAGATCCATCGTTCAGAGATATGGTTTCAACCTTCGATTTTGAAAATCATGTGATACGCGAAGGTATTCTGTCGGAAGGCAAAAGAATTGTAACCTTTGGTAACATTCTGAATCACAATAGGTTTCCGCTTGCCGAAATTTTATCCCTTTGCCTCGAAATGGGGGCAAGAGAGATTGGAAAACCGGTTGAAATTGAGTTCGCGGTCGAACTGAATAAAGTCAAAGGGCAGCCGGCAATCTTCAACCTGCTTCAAATCAGGCCTATAGTTGAGAGCAAAGAAAGAGTGGATGTGAGAATTGAGGATATTAAATATGAAGAAACTATACTTTATTCACATGCTGCTTTAGGTAACGGAACTGTGAATAATTTACACGATATAGTGTATGTGAAAACCGGCACATTCGATCCTTCGCGAAACTCTGAAACTGTAGCCAGAATTGCTGCTCTCAATGATGTTTTCCTGTCAGCCCACAAGCAGTATATCCTTGTTGGCCCGGGTCGTTGGGGTTCAAGCGATCCGTGGCTTGGAATCCCTGTTAAATGGCCACAGATTGCAGCAGCCCGGCTTATCGTTGAGTCGGGACTCGAAAATTACCGTATCGATCCCAGCCAGGGAACGCATTTCTTTCAAAATCTAACGTCCTTCCGCGTAGGCTATTTTACCATTCATCCTTACATAAAAGATGGCTTTTTTGATGTGGATTATCTGGATAGCCTTAAGGCTGAATATGAGGATGAACTTATTCGCCACGTGCATTTTGATGATCCGTTAACCATGATTATAAACGGGCGAACCAACTCAGGAGTGCTTATGAGGCCAAAAGCAAAAGGTAAAACGAAAACAAAGAAAACGGCAGAGAAGTAAACGTGAATGGGTTTGAAGGGTTTGAAGAGTTTAAAGGGTTTGAAGGGTTTGAAGATTATGAGTGATTTGAAGGGTTTGAAGAGATTGAAGGGTTTGAAGATTATGAGTGGTTTGAAGGGTTTGAAGAGATTAATGAGGGTGAATCGTTTCCATAATACTGACCGTATGACTGTATGGCATCCATTTGTGTGAATTTGTGCATAATTTGTGAAAATTTGTGGACATAATCGAATCAGGAATTCATAGTTTCAATCACCTCTCCATTCAAATCATAAAATTTGCGCATCAAATCCGCTGTGAGGCATGAGTGAACCGGCAATATGGCAACAAGGTCGCCGGGTTTAAGGTTACAGCCTGCCTGTGTAAGTTTTATTATGCCATGTTCCTGCGATAAGGAACTTACTTTTCCGAGTAAATTACCTGTATTCCAGCATTTCCCGTCCCAGCTTATGGCCAGTCCAAAAATGAGTTCCGGATCGGGTGGGAGCAAAGTCAGTTCTTTCGAAAGATGAACTGCACCGCCATAAATAACAGCTTCCATGCGATTTGGATGAACAGCCACTACCGGGCAAATTAAAGCAACGGCAATTTCTTCCAGTGTACACGAGCCAAGCGCAAACTGCATCACATCAAAAAATACAAAATTACCAGGTCGGATTTCATCAATACCATCTGCAACTGTCAGTTGACTGCAACTTGGCGTATCACCCACCGAAAGTATGAGTTCCGGGAACTGATTCTGGTAATGTTTTTTCAACCTGATAAGGTTTTCAGAAGCAAATTGTTGAATCTGTAAAAGCTCCGACTTGCCATTTGCATGATAAGTATGGCCGCTATGAGTAAGGAAACCTTTAAAATGAAGTTTTGATAAATTCGTCGCGTTTAAAACCTGGTCGATGAGTGGTAGGTTCGATGGATTAATCCCGGTTCGGTGATAGCCGGTATCAATTTTAATAAAGAATCCGCAATCCGAGGTTAAATTACTTGTAAGAAATACAGCAACTTCCTCCGATTCAATTAACAGGTTCAGATTTATTGCGGATGCCATTTGGTTGATTTCGTTAATTTCCAACAAGTTAACAGGGAGTGCAATGGTGATATCTTCCCATCCATTTTGTGCAAAATAGTGCGCCATACCTACAGAGGAAACCGTTATAGCCGTTACTCCATCAGCTTTGAACCATCCGCCTATAACCGACGATTGATGCGTTTTAAAATGCGGTCTGAAAATTACCTTCCGGTCGTTAGCTTTGCCTGCCATGGCATGGATGTTTTTCCGGCAGATGTGGCTATTGAGTAATAAAGTTGGCTTTTTTATATGAAGCATGGCGAAATGACATTATAGTTGCAAAATTGATACTTTTGCACAAATAAAACGCAAACCATGAACAAATTCATCCTGATTTCAATGATGCTGTGTTTTTCGATGATTATAACTTCGTGCCGGAGTGGTGAAGATGCAGGAAAAAACATTGTGACTAAACGCATTCAGTACGATGTTTCCATTCACAATACAGATTCTGATATGGATTGGTGGGTACTGAATATTGAAGGCAGCAACCGCGAAAAACTGATTAAGGATATTATTCAGCAGGTTACAAGCGGCAAGGTAAAGGCTTATGATTTTGTGAGTAGCAAACCTTTCACCGCCGAAGAAATCAAAGGTATGATGAAACGCGTTGATTCCATTAGTGTTGAACGTTCCACTCCGCCTTACGACCTGGTAGATACTTTACTGGTAACCGAAACCAAGCTCAGTGATATTAAAAAACTTCGATTCCTCGAAGAGTGGAGTATGGATGATAAAACACTTGCTTTTTCCAAAAAAGTGATGGGCATTTGCCCGCTGGTCGAACGCCGCAGCGATTCCGGCGAATTGCGTGGTTACAAACCTCTTTTCTGGGTATTTTTTGACGATAGATATCCTCGTGAATTGGAATTAAAGTGATCGGAACTTCAGATACTAATGGTAAAAATTCAAAGTATAATGTTCACGTATAACACTGTAACTTTGAAACACTGCGCATCGGCTCCGCGGCCTGAAACCCTGTAAATCTGCAAACCCCTCAAACCCTTCAAACTCTTCAAACCCTTCAAAACTCTTCAAACCCTTCAAACCCGAAACCCTCCAAACCCTTCAAATGTCCTACCAGTTCCACGAATTAAAAAATGGCATCCGTCTTGTTCACAGGCAGCAGCGTGGAGGTGTGGCACACCTTGGCGTTATTGTAAATGCCGGTTCGCGCGACGAAATGGAAAATCAGCAAGGACTTGCTCATTTTATCGAGCATCTCATTTTCAAAGGAACCCGGAAACGCAGCAATTACCAGGTGCTGAGTCGGCTCGAAAATGTAGGTGCCGATCTTAATGCCTTTACCACCAAGGAAGATACCAGTGTTTACGCATCAATACAAGGCAGGTATTACCAGCGGGCCGCCGAATTACTTTCAGATATAGTATTTCATTCGGTTTTTCCTGAAAAGGAAATCGAAAAAGAAAAAGCCGTGGTGATGGATGAAATCAGTTCGTACAAGGATAATCCTGCCGAGTGGATACACGATGAATTTGATGAAGTTATTTTTAAAAATCACCCACTGGGAAGAAATATACTCGGGACAAAGTCTAAACTTAAGAACTATACACGTGAAGATGTTATACGTTTTCGCGATGCAAATTATCTCCCTTCGAGAGTTGTAATCAGCTCGATCGCAAACATATCACTTAAAAAAGCCGCTGATATTGCCGAAAAATACTTTGGTGGAGTTGCTTCTGATACTACTCCAATAAACAGGAAGTCTTTTTCAGGATATAAATCCGAATCCATAACCAAAAAGTATTCGCGTCACCAGGCTCATGCGGTTATTGGCAACGTTGCCTGCCATGCTCACGACGAACGAAGATATGCCATGGCCTTGCTCAACAACATTTTAGGCGGTCCGGCCATGAACTCCAGGCTGAATATTGCACTCCGCGAAAAACATGGCATTGCCTACAACCTCGAATCGAATTACCAGCCATTTTCGGATACCGGCCTGTTCAGTATCTATTGCGGTACCGATGAAATCCTGATGGAAAAAGCTATTGTACTCATTCATAAAGAATTGTTGAAATTCAGAACGATAAGCCTTACTCCAACCGGACTTCATACTGCCCAACGCCAGCTAAAAGGGCAGCTTGCCATTTCGCTCGAATCGCATCAGAACGAGATGCTTGCGATTGGGAAAAATCTAATGGTTTACGGGAAAGTTGATCCGGTTCAGGAAATATACCGGAAAATTGAAGGAGTTTCCGCTATTAATCTTCTGGATATGGCAAATGAAGTGTTTGATCCATCCCGCCTGAGTACACTTATTTTTAATAATCAGAAACCTGCCAGCCATGTACGAATTTGATGAAGGAATTATGAAGCCCGGCATCGAAAAATATGCCCGCGAACATACATCCGCCGAGTTGCCGGTTTTATCACATCTGTCGCGCGCCACGCATCTGCGCACACACCAGCCCCAGATGCTTTCGGGTCATCTGCAGGGCGTTTTCCTGCAAATGATAAGCCACATGATAAAGCCATCAACTATTCTCGAAATCGGAACTTTTACAGGGTATTCAGCCATTTGCCTCGCGCAGGGTCTCAAGCCGGAAGGCAAACTTATCACCATGGATATCAATCCCGAAATGGAAGATTTTGCAGCACCTTATTTCCAGGAAGCAGGCCTTGAAGATAAAATCACTATGCTTATCGGGGATGCCAACGAAATTATTGAGAAACAGAAAGGTCCGTTCGATCTGGTTTTTATCGATGCAGATAAGGAGAATTATATCCACTACTTCGATTTGGTTTTCCCAAAAGTGTCACCCGGAGGTTATATACTTGCCGATAACACACTCTGGTATGGAAAAGTGATACTGCCTGATGCCGAAACCGATCGCGAAACTGCCGGAATTATCAGTTTTAACAAATATATTCAGAATCATAAAGGCATTGAACATCTGCTTATCCCTTTACGCGATGGGATTATGATGACAAGAAAAAAGCCCGAATAATGGTAATTACCTGGCTTTTAAAAATAGAAGCGTTTTTCTGAAGATAATTTAATCCAGTCGTGCAATTGTCTTTTCCCGGGTAATGTCGAACACAAGGTTTATGGTTTGCTTTTTCCTGAGTTTCACTTTGCTTTCGTAAAGCGCATCAATTGAGTAATTGTTAGCAAATGTGTGTTCCTCCCATTTGCCATCGCTTTTGGCCATATTAACAATGCGTAGCCTGTGTTTACCACGTGGAACTGCAACTGAACAGGTATTAGGTTTCGATTGCAGTTGCTCCGTTGTTTCGCCTACTATTTGTCCATCAACATAAACCACGGTTTTATTCATAAGGTCATAACCATCGAGTATCCCCGAAAACCTGGCATTTAAAATAATTATTCCTTTTCGCTGAGCATGGGCATCGATTACAAACAGGCTGATAATCAGCGTCAACAACAGTATGGTTTTTTTCATCGAAAATATTTTCCTGAAGATTTGATTTAAACAAATGAAGTAGCTAAAATAAGCCAATTTAATTGTTTGTTAAACTACTTTCGATCAGGATATCAACAGGCTACTGTTGAAAACAGATTGGGTTGTTAAATAATGGGCAAACAGTCAGCATAAAGTATTATACTGCAAACGGGATAAATTTCCGCATCCGTTAAGTCTCAAATTCCAAATTCCAAGGTCCAAATTCCAACTGGGATGTAGAGTCAGTCTTGGTTCTTGAGATTTGGGACTTTGGTCTTGGGTCTTTTTTTAATGCGTGATTTTATCCCACTCCAAGTATAATAAAGCTAGCATACGGTTGTCGATCGGTAGTTATCTCAGGAGAATTTAACTCTGTAACTTTTTAACCTGAAACTCTACACTACTATTCATCGGCCTGTAACATTGAAATCCTGAAACAATGAAACTTTGAAACCCTGCACTTCGGCTTCGCTCAAGGTCCTTTAATTCTGAAACATTGAAACCCTGAAACATTGAAACCCTGAAACCCTGAAACAATCACACCTTAAACTCGTACTTCACTTTCGCCAGTTCATCATTTGCCTGTATCATCTTTTTTTTGAGTTCTTCCTTAAATGCAACCAGCCTTCCGAAAAGCTCCGCATCGCCGAGCGAAAGCATTTGTGCAGCCAGGATTCCGGCATTTCGGGCGCCATTTACAGCAACCGTTGCCACTGGAATTCCCGGAGGCATTTGTACGATGGCGAGTAACGAATCCATTCCATCGAAAGAGGATTTAACCGGAACGCCAATTACCGGCAATGCTGTAAACGCGGCAATAACACCCGGCAGATGTGCAGCCATTCCTGCTCCGGCAATTATAACTTTTAATCCCCGGCCATGCGCACCGCTTGCAAATTCCTCTACTTTTTCAGGTGTTCGGTGTGCCGATAATGCATTCATTTCAAAAGGAATACGTAATTCGTTCAGCACTTTTGCAGCTTCTTCCATAACCGGCAAATCGCTGGTGCTTCCCATTATTATACTTACCAAAGGTGTCATGCAGATGTTTTTTTTGCGAAAGTAATGAAAATCTCAAAATTTTGAATTGATAAAATATTGCAATTCCCTACAATAAATAATGTTTAACAAAAAAGCACTTCTCTATCATCTTTTTACTTGATATTTCGAGCTTTAACCGTAATTTTGCCCGATCCACAATCATAAACCATTTCGCTATGCCGGACATCTGGAAACTGAACGATAAGAAATTCGATAAATTTATACTCAACGACGATATTCAGGCCAAAGTGCGCGCAATGTCCGATCGCATAAATAAAGATCTTGCCGGCAAAAAGCCACTCTTTATAGTGGTTCTGAACGGTGCCTTTATTTTCGCTTCCGACTTGCTGAAAAAAGTTACCATCGATTGTGAAATAGCTTTCGTGAAATTGTCATCATACCAGGGAACGCACAGCTCGGGTGTAGTTCAACAAATCATCGGCCTCGATCTGGATATAAAAGGCCGCACAATAGTTATTATTGAGGATATTGTTGATACCGGACTTACTTTGGATAGGTTTCGTGAAACACTCAGCGTAATGGAGCCTGCCGAAGTGCTGGTCGCCACTTGCCTGCTTAAACCCGATGCCTTTAAGGATAAATTCCCCGTTGACTACCTTTGTTTCAGCATTCCTAACGAATTTGTGGTAGGATACGGTCTCGATTATGATGGTCTGGGTCGCAATTCAAGCGATATCTACAAAATTATTGAAGGATAATTTCAATCTGGAATTTTATCTGAATCATTGGATAGAATTGCCCGGCTTACTATAAACATGGATATCGCGTAAACCGGTATCCTCAAAAAAATAATTCTGATATGCTCAATATTGCAATCTTTGGCCCTCCCGGCGCCGGAAAAGGTACTCAGTCGCAAATGCTGATTGAAAAATATAATCTTGCCTATATTTCGACCGGCGATTTGTTGCGGCAGGAAATTGCCGAAGGAACCGAACTTGGGATGCATGTAAAAGATCTTATTGGCAGGGGCGGCCTTGTTTCCGACGAAATGATGGTTGATCTGATAGAGAAAAAGATTATTACCAGCTCCGATAAAAAAGGAATTCTGTTCGATGGTTTTCCGCGTACGCTTGTTCAGGCTTATATCCTCGATGGGTTATTGCTCAAACTAAATACTTCCCTGTCGTGTATGCTCAGTCTCGAAGTTCCTGACGATGAACTTACCCGCAGACTTATTGAACGCGGTAAAGTTTCGGGACGTGCCGATGATACCGAAGATGTTATCAAATTCAGGCTCACTGAATATAAAAATAAGACCTCACCGGTAATTGGTTACTACCAGGAGCGCGATCTTTATGTACCTATTAAGGGCGTGGGACCTATTCCTGAGATTTTTGAAAATCTGGGTCATGCCATTGAACAAACACTCGAAAAAGAATGGTTCAACCTTGTTGTATCAGGTCCTCCGGGCGCTGGTAAAGGTACGCAGGGGAATATGCTGGCTAAAAAATTTAACCTTTACTATATTTCGACAGGTTCGTTGCTGCGAAAAGAAATTAAGGCTGGAACCGATTTGGGGTTGAATGTGAAGGAAACACTCGAAAGAGGCGATCTTGTTGCAGATGAAACTGTTATAAGGCTCATAGAGCGCGAAATGAAAGTGCATAACAATGTAAATGGTTTCGTTTTCAAAGGATTTCCACGTACCATTCTGCAGTCGTATATTCTGGATGGGATGCTGCGGCGCATGAATATGGGTGTTTCCTATGTGGTGGAACTCGCTGTGCCTACTATCGAGCTTATAAAACGACTTGATAAACGTGGACGCTCCGATAAGGCTCGACCTTACGATGTTACTACTGAACTCATCATTCACCGCCTTGAGGAATTCGATACAAAAACCGCTCCGGTTCTGGAATTGTATAAAAAGCAAAATAAGCATGTTGTTGTGAATGCAGTGGGAACCAATGAGGAAATTTTTGCTCTCCTTTCGGATACAGTACAAGCAGCCATGAAGAAATCACGATAAGTGATTCCACTTTTTTTTCTTGAAGATTTAGTTCAATTAAAATCAATCATTTATAGTAATTTTGCAAAAAATATCTGCATTGTAAAAGGCAGGTGTTCTTTAATTCTTTTACTTCAACTTTTATCAAATACTAATAAATGGCCAGTTCCAGTTTTGTTGATTATGTAAAGATATATTTGCGGTCGGGCAAGGGTGGAGCGGGTTCTCATCATTATCACCGCAGCAAAATGACATCAAAGGGTGGTCCCGATGGAGGTGATGGCGGTCGCGGAGGTCATATTATCATTCAGGGCGACAAGCAATTATGGACCATGCTACATCTGCGCTACACCAAGCATATTATTGCCAGTGATGGCGAGGGTGGCTCAAAAGCATTGTCAACCGGAGCTGAGGGCGAAGATCGTATCATCAAAGTTCCGCTGGGTACCGTAGTGCGTGATCCCGAAACAGGCGAAGTGGAATTTGAAGTAACTGCCGACGGCGAAACCCATATCATTGTGCCTGGTGGTCGGGGAGGCTTGGGTAACGATCATTTTAAAACTTCAACCAACCAGGCACCCAGGTTTGCTCAGCCCGGCGAGCCTTTCATCGAATGCTGGAAGATATTTGAACTTAAAATTCTGGCCGATGTAGGGCTGGTAGGTTTTCCTAATGCAGGCAAATCAACGTTGCTTTCGGTACTCTCGGCTGCAAAACCCGAAATTGCAGATTATCCGTTTACTACCCTAAGGCCTAACCTGGGCATTGTTCCTTACTACGACGACAAATCTTTTGTAATGGCTGATATTCCGGGTATTATAGAAGGTGCGCACGAAGGTAAAGGACTTGGCGTGAGGTTTTTACGGCATATCGAACGAAACTCTGTGCTGCTGTTCATGATACCTGCCGACAGCAAGGATATTAAAAAGGAATATAAAATTCTGCTGAATGAATTAAAACAATTCAATCCCGAATTGCTTAATAAAGGTCGTTTGCTCGCCATTACAAAATGCGATATGCTGGATGATGAAATGATGAAACTCATGAAAAAAGAATTACCCAGGGTTCCATCAGTATTTATTTCCTCCCATACTAAATTGGGACTCACCCAGCTTAAGGAAATGCTGTGGGCTCAGTTGAATGCCTGATGAACCTAAATATAGGCATTTCATTGGCTTTGTTATCCAAAACAATAAAATTTTTCTGCTGTAATTTTGTGGAAAAGATTCCGATATAGAACCCAACTAAAAATCCTATGAACAAATTCGAAAATCTCAGGCCGGAATATAAAATCTGGTTTTCTTCACTTGATGGCGAAGGCGTTTTAGGTGATGGTAAATGGAAAATTTTAAAGATGATTGATGAATGTGGCTCGCTTGTTGGCGCATGCGAACAAATGGGCATTACTTACCGCCGTACCTGGAACGATTTGCGTAAGATCGAAAAAATGCTTGGTTTTCATCTGCTCGAAACCATTCGCGGAGGCCAGGACGGTGGCAGTACCAGGCTTTCATCAGAAGGCCGCAGGTTGGTTAAATCCTTCGATGTGTTTCATCAGCGCATGGATAAAATTATGAATAAGGAATTTGTCAGGTTGCTTAACGATCTTAATTCGTAATTTTTGCTATCCTTATTCCATTCCCATAATGCTTAGTATTCCCAACATGGTAATGATTGGCGGCAATTCGCGAAATTCCGGCAAAACAACCATGGCACGTAAAATTATCAGTAAATTATCTGTTTTACACGAAGTTATTGGTTTAAAAGTTACTTCTATTCGTCCTGATGAGCGTGAAATGCACGGTACTCATACCGAAGAAAATGCACCCGGATTCACGATTTTTGAAGAGTTAAATCCCGATTCTTATAAGGACACGTCTAAAATGCTTAGAGCTGGCGCAACCCGTGTTTTTTATATCCGGATTTCCGAAAATTATATCGAAAAAGCGGTATTACATTTCATGTTAAAGTACATTAACAATCAGATAATAGTTTGCGAAAGTAGAAGCCTGCGCCTTATAATTAATCCGGGACTTTTCCTGATGATGATGCGGTTACCGGTCGAAAGCAAAAAGAAGAAGGATGTTGAAGCTTTTCTTTCACTGGCTGATAGGGTTTTTGATTTTGATGAAGGTGTGTCAGTATTAGATCAATTTGTTGATAAACTGCAGGTTGTAGATGGCAAATTCATTCAGAACGGTTAAAATCAAACAAAGCTATTATCGTTTTAAGTATGAGCAGTTTCATGCTTCTGAGATTAATGTGTTTAGTGATCGAAGTTTAACCTTTTTATTTGGGTCGGTCATCTTTAAACAGGTTTCAGTTTTACGTTCTTAATACATGATGATTTTTTTTAAGTTTAAATCTGGACTTATGACCAGAAAACAACCCCTTTCACATGAATAAATATTCACTTAAACTTGCAGCTATTTTAGTGCTGTTTAATACATTTACTGGTATGGCGCAACATAGGCGTTCAGCTTTTGCACATCGTTCGCCATTAACCATGGGTTCAATATGGGTAAGCGGGTTTGCCGGGCTTAACAGCAATTGGATCATGAACCAAAATGCTTACGGAAATCAGGAAATTGAGTATGCCCCTACTTTCGGAGCTACAGCCGGATTGGGTGCAAACTTTTTTTATAACAGAGATTGGGGCTATGGCGGATCTATATGCCTGAGTAAGTTTGGGCAGAATTACAAAGGATGGCAGGCGGGTGCCGAGGCATTACGCAAAGTTAAGTTGACTTATGTCGAAGTGCCTTTGGTGTTTATGAGGCAATTATCGGGTATGATCTTTCCTACCTGGATTTCTGTCGGCCCCGATGTTATGATTCTGGTAAAAGCAAATCAGGATTATATTCGCGATGGCGGTAGCCAATTGCCAAACCCCGATGGAATGATATCCGGCGACGTTAAAGAAAGGTTTAAACCGGTAGATGTGGCTTTGCATCTGGCAATAAGCAGTATGTTTGATTTTGATAGAAGCAGAAAGCAATTACTTCTTTTCTCTATAAACTCTTCGATCGGAGTTACTGATATAAATACAGTTCAGTGGCAAATTAAAAATACACACAATTCCTATGGGGGCGGCCATAACTTTTATGTTGGATTTAAAGCAGGAATGATGTTAAAAGCATCAAAAGCAAGAAGATACAGATGGCGATAGGGACTTTGTATAAACTGTTACTGATCAGTATTTTTTAAACGCAAAAAATAAATTGAAGAATGAAAGAAAAATAGTACCTCTTTGGGTTGATGCAAGATCGGTTTTTTGATAATGGATGAACATTTTATACTGAATCCCAGTTAATTACTGTAAATCGTTGTTAATGGAGGATTTGAAATAGTTTTAATATTCAAATTTTAGCGTTAATTTTGTGATTCAATATAAAAGATAGCCAGAGCATAAATACCAAACAGATGAAAGCATATATCCTTAGTCTCTCTTTTGTTTTAATGTTGATATTTTCGCTTAATGTGATGGCTCAGCAGAAGGGTTCGGTCTGGATAAACGGTGAAGCCGGTTTTAACAGCACCTGGATACTCAATCAAAATGCTTACGGAAACCAGGAAACGGAATATGCTACTTCGTTTGGTTCAACTGGTGGCGTTAGCCTGAGTTATTTCAAAAACCGGGAATGGGGTATGAAAGGCGCCTTATATATGAGCAGGTTAGGTCAGAATTATTCAGGCGAACAAGGCGGTGCTTCAGCCAAACGCAAAGTTCGTTTAACTTACATCGAAGTTCCTTTTATGTGGATGAGGCAAATACCTTACAGGGAGTATCCAACCTGGATTTCAGCCGGCCCCAACATTATGGTGTTAGTTAAAGCGAATCAGGAATACAGTCGCGATGGCGGAAGTAAGTTGCCAAACCCTGATGGGATGGCCAGTGGCGAAGTTACGGAACGATTCAAACCTGTTGATGTTGCACTTAATTTTTCCTTAAACCGCATGGTGGAACTCAATTATTCAAGGAGCATCATGTTTCTTTTCTCTATAAATTCATCCTTCGGTTTGTTAGATATTAACAGTAAGGAATACCAGCTCCCGAATACACATGATATTTATGCTTCATCGCACAATTTTTACATCGGTGTTAAATTCGGGCTTATGTTCAAAGTCGGAAGAGTAGGTGGCTCACGCTGGTAAAAAATAGGATACGGTTCTTCCTGTCTTTCACTGCGGTAACAGGAAAATGGATGACCCGATTTCTTCCTTAGAGATCATCAGATTTTGTTATTCGTTTAGTTCAATGATGGGTTTGTGCCTGTTGTTGTTATAAAAAATGATTTATAGCTGCCCGGGAATAAGTAGTAAATCGTTCAAAAACACAAAAAAACGCCAGATTTTATTAGTTTTGCCCGAGAGTTGTTGGTTTTACCGTTTTATGTGTGCCGAACATTCATCAATAATTGCAATGTAAAGCACACAGGATCTGGTTTCGGAATTACCAATACTCTCGAAACATAGTTTAGTAAAACTTACAGATATTAATTCTTTCCTGGCCTGCAATATACAAACATGAACTCATGATAAAATACATTCAGTTTCTGGTTGTTATTTTGATGCTGCTAAACTCATTTGATTTAGTTGCCCAACACAGGCGTTCGTTGTGGATAAACGGGATTACAGGAGTTAACGGAAGTCTTACAATCAATCAAAATGCCTATGGAAATCCGGAAATGGCCTATGCGCCTGCAGTTGGACTCACCGGCGGTATGGGAATGAGTTATTTTTACGATAAAAAAACAGCATTCAACGGTTCCATTCTTTATACTAAATTAGGTCAGAATTATTCAGGCGTTCAGGCTGGTGGCCATGCTAAAAGAGGTATAAAGTTAGCTTACCTTGAAGTTCCGCTGATGGTGATGAAACAAATTACCGTTATGCGCTTTCCGGCATGGATTGCTTTAGGACCCGATGTTATGGTATTGCTAAATGCAAATCAACTGTATAGCCGCGAAGGTGGCAATGCCTTACAAAATCCTGAATGGATGGCATCCGGTATTATTACGGATAGATTTAAGCGGGTTGATTTTGCAATTAATGCTTCTGTCAGCCATTTTGTTGATCTTAAATGGTATCGCAAAACTATACTCCTTTTAACACTCAACACTGCAATAGGCATTACTGATATTAATAGCTACGAATGGCAGATACCCAATTCGCATGGTGTTTATGGCAGGTCGTACAACTTTTACATGGGATTTAAAGTGGGGTTGATGTTTGAAGCCATGAGATTTGGAGTTGCTGGCTGGTAACAAAAAACGCATCCTGAAGAGATGCGATTTTCGTATTTTTAATGAATGCAAACTAATCAATGGTAACAATAGGCCAGGGTGCTGCTTTTTCCCACGCACCCCTTGTAAAATCAGGCACATCAATTGAGTTTCCCCTGTTCAAAACACTTTTCTCGCTTAATGGAACAATACTGCACCAGGCCGCGGCATCGTAAACATCCTGGTCGAGGGGAAGTCCGTTTCGTAAACAATATATTAATCTGTAATCCATTATAAAGTCCATCCCGCCATGACCACCGACTTTTTTTGCTTTTTCGCCGATTTGTGTGGCTAAAGGATGTTCGTATTTTTTCATTAGTGTGTCGAAATCTTCTTTCTTTAAAAATTCATGCGCGTTTGGCTCCAGCGCAATTTGTTCATCCGGATATTTTACTGCCATGCCTTTAGTGCCGCTGATGCGATGGATACGGCTATAGGGCCGGGGACTGGTAGTATCATGCTGAATCATAATAGTTTTGCCTTTAACTGAGCGTATAAGCGTTGTGTTCATATCGCCCAGCTTGTACGATTGTAGGGCATCGGGTGAGTTGGCACCAAACTTTTCGCTTGCATACAATGACAATCCGAATTGGTTGGTCGAAACTGATGTAAGGTAATCGAACCTGTCGCCGCGGTTTATACCCATAAGTTGAGCCACCGGACCAAGACCGTGAGTAGGATAAGGATCGCCGGTATGTATTTTGCTGTATTCGAGACGCCATCGCTTATAGTAACCACCTTCTTTCATAAACTTAAGCCAGCGCAGGTCGTGCAAATATGCGCCTTCGGCATGGATAATCTCACCAAATACGCCATTGCGGGCCATATTCAGCGTATTTAGTTCAAAGAAATCATAGCAACAATTTTCGAGCATCATAAAATGACGCTGTGTTTCTTCCGAAGTATTAACAAGTTCCCAGCATTCTTCAAGAGTAACTGCACTTGGCACTTCACAGGCTGCATGTTTTCCCTGTTTCATGGCATAAACAGCGATAGGAGTATGCAGCAGCCAGGGAGTACATTGGTAAATCAGGTCAATATCATCGCGTTCGCAAATCTTTTTCCAATCTTCCTCGCCTGTATATTCAATGGCAGCCTTAACTCCGGCATCAGTAATTTTTTTATTCGATTCTTTTACATTCTTCTCAACTACATCAGCAATTGCCTTTATTTCGACACCATCAACCTGTAGCAGCCTTTCAACAGCCCCGCTTCCCCGCATCCCAAGCCCAATAAGTCCGATCCTGACAGTTTTCAGCGGTTCGCACCGAAGACCCATTACGGATTTTCCTTTTCTGGCAGGGATTTTCTTTTCAGGATATGATGAATTTTCATCAGAAATATTACCAGATCCAAATACATTGTTTAAGGGAGCTACTCCTAAAGATGCTGAGCCTATCGCTGCCAGTTTGATAAATTTCCTTCGACTGTTGTTTTCATTATTATTCATAACCGTGGAATTTTCTTCAAAAATAGTGAAAAAACTATCAAACAGTTCCAAGATATTAAAAAAAATTAAAAAGCCTCCCAAGGTTAACGTAAGGCTTTTTATAAAAGGCAATCAGAAGAGTTAAGCAGACCAGAATTGTTTTATACTGCAAACGGGATAAATTTCCGCATCCATTAAATCTCAAATTCCAAATTCCAAGGTCCAAATTCCAACTGGGATGTAGAGTCAGTCTTAGTTCTTGAGATTTGGGACTTTGGTCTTGGGTCTTTTTTTAATGCGTGATTTTATCCCACTCCAAGTATAGGTCTATAATCTTTGTGGGTCATGATACAGATCACATTTCCACCTTAATAGCTCCCTGTGGCCTGATAAATAAGTTATGGCACGATCCTTTGCCGAAAACATGTTCAAGTGTGCCGATGTATTTTTCCTGCAGATTCTTAGGTACAAAAGCTTGTATGGTACCGGCAAAACCGCCTCCGTGTACGCGCCATGCGCCTTTTCCCTTAAGCACAAGTTCACTTAAAGCCAGAGCGAGGGATACGCCTTGTTCTTTTACATTGGTTACAGGGTAAATATTCTGATTATACATGTAGGAACTTTGTCCGGACGCAATAACCATATTCAGAAATGAGTTAAAGTCATTTTTTTCAAGTGCTTCAACCTGCTCAATAACACGTTGGTTGTCACCTTCAAAATGAATTGCCCGAAGGATTGCCCTGTCTCCTGTTTTCTCTCGTAAGGCAGGTATGTTTTCAATAATTTTATCGAGTGTTACCTCCCGCAAAACTTTAGCACCAAGCTGGACTGCAACCGACTTCATTTCAATGGGTAAGGATGCATATTCGTTGTTCAGATCGGCGTGATTTCCACCTGTATCGGTAATGATAAGAGAAAAACCAGTTGCAATAAAATCGAAGTTTACTTTTTTGACAATTGGATTTGCGGGGTCTTTAAAATCTATTGTAATAAGACCGCCTACGGAACATGCTGTTTGATCCATTAAGCCACATGGTTTACCAAAAAAATGGTTTTCGGCATATTGCCCGATAATAGCGTTTTGGATGGGATCGAGTTTCCCTTCGTTAAACAAATGACTGAATATTGCACCTATCAGA
>JBBSDG010000032.1:0-19498 GCA_038249635.1 Bacteroidales bacterium
ATATCTCAGGCCATTATTTATGAAAGAGGAAACGCTGTCAGGTCATTCGAATTACAAAATATGGCTGGTGACCAATGGAAAACTTTCTACACCGGCAAGACAATTGGCAGTAAACTTGAAATAAAATTGCCGAAAGTTACTACTCAAAAGGTGCGTTTGGTATTGAAAGATTTCTCCAAAGTGCCTGGTATTTATGAACTTGTTCTATTATAAAATAAATTTCATGAAACGATTTGGACAAATTATCGGGGTTGACCCGCAGAACTTTGAGCGTTACAAGGAATATCATTCATCCGTTTGGCCTGAAATTTTGGAGATGATTACCGCCTGCAACATCAGGAATTATTCTATTTTTCACAAAGACGGAATGCTGTTTGCCTATATGGAATATGCCGGCGATGATTTCGCTGCTGATATGGCCAAAATGGCTGCTGATGCTAAAACACAGGAATGGTGGAAAATCATGATGCCGATGCAACGACCTGTTGAAAATCGTGCTGAAGGTGAATGGTGGGCCAATATGGACGAGGTTTTTCATCTGGATTAATCCCGATAAAACCCCTTTGCCGCATTCAAAAAACAATCATTACCCAACCAGCCATTCTTTGAATGCACCGGCCTTTTCTCGGCTGATCACAATCTTTTCGGGAGTTTTTTGTTTCAGGTGAACGATTAGCCGGTTGTTGAAATAGAGCTCGGCATTGGCCACAAATCGTTTCTGGATGATAAATTGGCGGTTGGCGCGGAAAAACAGGGCGGTAGGCAACCGATTTTCAACCTCTTCGAGGGTTTCGGTGAGCACAAATTCGCGCTGCTCCGTAACAGCATACACGAGCTGGTTGCTGGTATAAAAATAGGCCACCGACTCAGACTGAAATGGGATCATCTGGTCTTTGACGTAGGGAATGAATGTTGGACTGCTCTTAACAGGTTGTTTAAACTGCAGCATCAATTGCTGCAATTGGAAAAGCTGGTCATTCGAATAGCTGGTTCTGGTTTTTTCGAACTTGCTCAATGCTTGTTGCAGTTCGTCCTTTTGGATGGGTTTTAGCAAATAATCAACCCCATTGAGTTTGAATGCCCTGAGTGCATATTCGTTATAAGCTGTGGTGAAAATGATAGGAAATTGGGTATTCAGCGATTCAAAAATCTCGAACGACAGGCCGTCAGACAACTGAATGTCTGAAAATATCAAATCAATAGCAGCATTGCGATTTTGCATAAACCAATTTCGGGCATCAAAAACCGATTCGAGTTCGGCCACGAAAACCGTTTCAGTAGCAATTTCAAGAATTATTTTTTTTAACTTTCGAAGGGCAATACCTTCGTCTTCAATCAATACTACATTCATAATCAAATTTTTATAAACGGAACTTTCACACAAAACGAATCCTCTGTCTTTTCAATCACAATGGGTTTTCCCGACAGCAGTTCGCTCCTGCGGTTCAAGTTTTTAAGACCCAAACCGGTAGAATTTTCGCTTAACTGAGGGATGAAATTGTTGCAGATTTTGAGGTAACCGTTTTCTTCTGAAAAAGATACGGTTAACGGAAACTGTTGGTTCATCCGGTTGTGCTTGATTACATTTTCGATGAGCAACTGGCTGCAAAGCGATGGAACCCGGGCATTGATCTGATCGACACTTCCAAAATTTATCTGTAGTTTATCCTCGAAACGTACATTCAGCAAAAACGCATAATCGCGGGCAAATTTAATTTCTTCAGAAAGTAGTACGTGGCTGTTTTCCTGCATATTCAGAATATATCGGAATACCTGCGAAAGTTTGTTGATAAAAACCTCGCTCTTTTCCGGATTCTCATGAATCAGTCCACTTAAGGTATTTAGCGTATTGAAGAAAAAGTGAGGGTTAATCTGGTTCATCAAAGCTGTAAGCTGGCTGTTCAGGTGCTGGGTTTGCAGATCGGTATAGTCTTCTTTTAACTGCTTATTTTCAGTGGTTTTTACATAAAACCTGACCGACATGAAACTAACCAGCAGAATGATCATATTTCTGACAATTTCATCTTTGATGTAAAAAGGCAACGGAATGTGCGATGTTATTTTCCATATCGGCAAATGAACGGCGATGCAAGCCAATGTACCCACCAGATAAAGAATCAGGTTAAATATTAGCTTTTTCACCGTTGAGAAATGACTCCATTTCAGGTTGAATGATATGCCGGCGTAAAACATGAATGCCACCATCAGAAAGAGCAAAACAACATCCAAAAACCGCAAATAGAAATCAGGCATCATGAATGAGTCGAGTGCAAAACTTAAGGGCATCAACGATAACAACAAGGCTCCGGTAAAGGATACGGCGAGTAAATATTTGGCATCAATCAGGCCGATTTTTGAGCTCATTTTAAGGAATAATTTTAGTTAACCAGATCTAGCTATGTGGTAAACCTGAATGTTCTTTTTGCGGAACATTCAGGTTAAATTTTTTACAAAAATAAAAATCAATTGGCATAAAAAACGCCAGCGCGGAATACTATTTCAGGTATTTCGTATAGAATGCTATCACTTTGGCCATGTTTGTAGCGGTAGAGAACTGAGTACCTCCATGTGCAGCGCCATCAAGCAATTCATAACTTACATCCGTCGAACCTTTCACCGTTTTCAACGCGTTGTAAAAATTCAGGCTCTGGGTATAGGGAATATTCCGGTCGAGGCTACCCACCTGAATAAAAAACGCTGCATCGTCAGTCGTAATGTAAGTGGACGGGTTAGCCTTGGCAACCTGGGCAGGTATTGTTTGAACGGCTGCTCCCATCAGTTTTGATTCAGGAGAAGAAGAACTGTTTGTTGAAATCGTAAATCCCAATGCAGCGGCTTCGGCATCCATGGTCAGAAAGTTAATCGGACCGAACCAATCGACAGATGCGATAACTTTTGAAGAAAAGCTCGAATTTCCGAGGCTGGCTCCTTCCAGTTCGGTAATTCCTGAAGAAGTGCCCAGCATGGCTGAAAGATTTCCACCGGCCGAAGCACCCCACGAACCAATTTTATCAGGATTCAGGTTGTATTTAGTTGCATTGGCACGCAGGAATCTGACCGCGGCTTTACAATCCTGTATTTGCGCAGGAAAAGGAGCTTCACCACTTAAACGGTAGTTAATGCTGACGGCAGCAATTCCATTGGCCACTAATGCTGCTGCATTTGAGGTTTCTCCGCCTTTATCGCCCATCATAAAGGCGCCACCATGAATAATTACCACCACCGGGAATGGACCGGCACCCGTAGGCAAATAGATATCCATCTTTTGTGCCGACGATGTTGTAGCATAGGCTACATCTGTAAATGTGGTTGCACTGGTTGATGTACTGGCAGTTGTATCATCAACAGCGACATCACTCTTCTTGCATGATCCGAATAAAAGACTAGTCGCAACAATTAAAGAATCCACCATCTGAGAAGGTGGACTTGAAAAGCCCCTATAAGGGGCCAAAGTCCAGATTCTATTGCTTAGTTCATTTTTTTTCTGATAACTGACAAGACTTAATTTTTGAAATTGCTCATGCCACAAAATAATTAATTTTCAGGCATAGCCGCTTATACATAACCACCACCAAAGGAGGTGGTTTTAAAGTTTATAATAAACTTACTATTAACTTTTTCATTTTTCCTGAGTTTTAAAATTAAACAATGCCCAAAACTAGCCCTGGTTTTGACGGTTTTTAGAAAAATTTGCGTGAAGCGTAATTATTCGCGGTTGAAGTGTAATTGAAAAGAATTGAAAAGAAAAAAGGCCTGATTGTTCGTAGGAAAAACAACCAGGCCTGAATTCATTTTCTTTAATTTATCTATTTTAGATACTTATCAAAAAAGGCAATTACCTTTTCAATATTCGATGGAGCTGAAAATTGCGGTCCTCCGTGGCCTGCTCCTTCCAGTAACTCAAACGACACTTTACCAGCACCAATCACTGGTTTTATAGCATCGTAGAAATTCCGGCTTTGTGAATACGGAATGTTGCGATCCATACTTCCCACCTGAATGAAAAAAGCCGCATCATCAGCAGTAATGTAAGTGGTAGGATTGGCTTTCTTAACCAATTCGGGAACCGACTGAATTGCCTTGCCTATCAGTTGCGATTCGGGTGAAGATTCGCTGTTAGTCCGTCCGGTGAAACCAAGCGCCTTAGCCTCGTCGTCCATGGTCAGAAAATTAATGGGGCCAAACCAGTCAACCGAAGCGATTACCTTGGAAGAGACTCCGGAATTGCCCAACTCTTTTCCTTCCAATTCGGCCACTCCGGAAGAGGTTCCGAGCAAAGCCGAAAGGTTGCCACCAGCCGATGCACCCCACGAACCAATCTTGTCGGGATTCAGGCGATATTTGGCGGCATTGGCCCGTAAAAACCTGACGACAGCCTTGCAATCCTCAATCTGTGCCGGAAATTTAGCTTCGCCGCTTAACCGATAATTGATACTCGCGGCTGCGTATCCTTTGGCAACCAAGGCTTCGGCATTGCGGGATTCCATTTCTTTATCGCCCATTTTAAAAGCGCCACCATGAATTAAAACCACTACAGGAAACGGGCCATCGCCTTCGGGCAGATAAATATCCATCACCTGGGCTGGCGAAAGGCTGGCGTAGGCAACATTGGAGCAGGTACGCGTTGATGATCCTGATCCGGAATCGAAGGCTTGTCCGCTAATTGTGAGGATGAAAAGGCACATAGCCAAAAAAACACCTAAAATCTTTGAACTGTTTTTTTTCATGATTGGTATTAAATTTAAAAAGTGAATATACGATCAAAAATATAGACTATCAACCTTCATTGCGAAAAAAAACGAGTGAAGTGTCCTATATTGGAATTGAAGTGTGCTGTTGAAGACCTGAAGCGAAACCTGAATTGTTTATTTTCGAATTCATCAGGGAAATGAAAATTTCAGCAACCGGCTTATTCATTATGACATCTATTGAATTGTTAGCCTAATTAATTTCCCAAATCCAAAATAGCCGTACGATACCTCCAGTTGACTTCCCTTTTTAACCTTTGGAGTGACATATTTAGCCGTAAAGATTCCGGTATTGGCGCCGGTTTCGCTCACTTTCAGCATTTTGGCAGCTTCGTTTCCAGTGCTGATTTCGACCCAGCCCTGATCCACTTTGTTCCAATCCTGGTTTAGGGCAGCTTTCAGTTCAACAGTGATGGTTTGTCCCGGTTTGGCCTTTGTTATTTCCTTTTTATAATCGGCATCGTACAGTTTAATTTGCTGACTTCCCAATGTGGCAAAAGTTACGGTTGCTTCCCAACCCCGGTTCGAAACGCACCAGCCCTCGGTGGCGTAGGCATTTTTGCCAAAAATCTGTCCTTCATTCTGACCCACTATCTTTTCAACTGTTTTGGCAATAGGGAATTGGCTGTCCAACGGAGTACCATCGAGCGTTCCGCGAACCAGCCCAAGCCTTCCATAGCCATCGGGATGAGCCTGTGGCCAGCCTTCTTCAACACCTTCCCAGAAACCGCCGATTTTTACCCGTTCATCGCTTTTATTGCTCAGGTGTGTGCCAACCGGATTTACCCCAAAAACGAAATCGACCTGTGCCCAGCCCAAATCGCGCAATGCCTTATCGTTTAACAAATAGGCCACGGCAAACATCGAACCGCCCAAAGCAGGTGCCCCGCCTAATTCTTTTGTTTTGGCATGTGCCCATTCGGTTTCGCTGTGCATCCGGTATTTCCAGAAATTGTTGGTTTTCTGCTTCATGTGATTAGCCCATGCGGCAAGTTTTTCGCGCGATCCGGCAGGTGCCTTATCAGGAGCCACCATCAGGAACCAGGCCAATGCTTGTGGCGTGATGTGCTCGGCATTGCGAATCCACCACATCTGCCGCGGGTTGTTGAAATCCCAATTGGTAATGATATCCGTTGCACTTTCCTGTGCATATTTCAAAAACTTATCGGGCTGACCATTTTTCTCGTTTTTCTCGCACAAATACATAAACAGGTTACTGAAAACCGATTGCCCAAAAGCATTACCCATCTCGTTAAATTCCTGAAATCCCTGATCAACCCATTTACTGCTGTAAGTCCAGTAGCGCACTACTTTATGGCGGTCGTATTTCTCCCAGTTATCCAGACAGGCTTTGCGGTACTTCTGATATTTTTCTTCTGAAAGGTATGGTTTCAGGAAAGAATGATAGGCGGCACAAACAGCAGCCAGATGATCGAGCGTATTCCAGTAATCGTAATTCATACGTGGCTGACCTTCATAACCAAGTGTTCCATGACGGTATCCGGTGGGGCCATTGTAATCCACATATTTGTAGGCATATTCAGCATGCCAGAGAATCAGATCAATCAGATCGGGCACATTTTTATCGCCCAACTCTGTTTTCCAGTTGTCGTACAAAGCCGGATTGGCCGCATACTGCAACACTTCGAAAGTAGCTTCCAAACCATAAGCGCCACCATCGCGCGAAGGGCCGCCACCATACACCTTCGACATATCGTATTTGTCCAGATCGTCGTAACCACGCACATCCACAAAAAAATCATACGCCAGTTTTGACGATACTTTTTCCATCAAATGGTCGGCAATCCAGAAGGATTTCGACTGGCCGTAACCAGCCACTTCAACCACATATTCGTCACCGGAAGTTACCGGATTAAGTTCTGAAAACCAGCCTTCGTTGTTCAGCATTTTGCCTTCAAAAACTGGTAGTTTGGTTTTGGTATCCATAATTTTAAACGGCGTATTGTCTGGCGCACCATAGCAGACAAATCGTTTCGACTCACCCAGATTGTATCCGGCCTGGTTGACAAATGGTTTGTAAACCGGAGTGGTTTCTTTGGTTTGAGCCTTGGCAAACAGGCCTAAACAAACCAGTAATATTAAAGCAGGGAAAAAAGTTTTATTCTTCATTGTGATTGTTTTTATTTTATTGAGAAATTAATATCTACAGGCCCAATCAGCCCTGAATTGATCCTTCCAACATATTGCGATGGCGTGGTCAGGTAATGGTTGCCGAGCGTGTTATAAACAAGAATTTCAATTTTATTGTCTCCAGAAATCACTTTTCCTGAAAGGTCGAATGTCCATGGTGACGAAGATTTTGAACCTACCGTTTTGCCGTTTACAATCACTTCGGCCGAAGCCACGACCCGCCCTAAATCGAGGACAATCTGTTTTGAATCAGCCTGCTCCGGCGACATTTTGATGGTTTTACGGTACCACATTCCCCCTGAATAGGTTTTCAATGATTCGTTTTCGCCCAGATCGCCCAATTGGATTCTTCCCTTTTCGCACTCGAAAATTACAGGTTCAGGAATCGCCGAACCACCAAAGAATCCGGGTAGTTGCTCCATTTTTAGTGCAATGGTGACAGATACCGGCATCGTTTCAGTCAAATTCACTTTCCAGGTTTTGAGGTTCGCATCGGCGATTCTTCCGGACTGCAGTTGCCCGGGCTCGCAAGGATATTCCTTTCCGGCGACCCATACTTCGGGCTTTGCTTGTGAAGTGACATAAAAAGTTTGGGTTCCGGGAGGCGATACAAACCGGTACCAACCAAATTGTCCTCTTGCCTGCGGATTGCAATCGTAAGGAAGTATTGCCGGATTCAGGTACCAATTTGTGGCCAATGGAACGGACTGTTTCCAATGTGCATCAGCCTGAGCATCTTGAAAAACAAAGACCCCACGGCCAACTTTGTTGTATTTGAGCAATACCGGATTGTTCCCTGCATGTAAGTCAATCATGTCCGTTTCCCTATCGGTCAAACGATTGTTCAGGTATATTTTTACAGGCAAAAGTCCGGATTTTATGATTTTGGCCTGCATCGGTTTGGTTGATGAAACTGTCGACCAAAGGTAATAGATGCTTCCGTCAGGTTCAGCGGAAAGCGGATAAACAGGTATATGTTTCCGCGATTTGTCGATGGCACCCAAAGAAATCAGTTCATTGTTTACCTCTCCTTTCATGCCGTGGTATCCCTGATGCCCGGCATCCTCCTTCAAACCCCAGCGCCACGAGAATTCATACGGCTTCCAGTAATATTTCTTTCCGTTTACCTCAACAGGCTCGTCCGGATTAACTTGTTTCAGAGAGGCCAACTTTGCCTCTACGGCGACCGAATCCATATCGTTAGGCATAGGGCCAAGCTTCCAGAATTGTGGTCCGTATCCAACGGTTGCAGTAGTCCACCCACTGTCGTCCAAGGTTGGATTTTGCCCCTGAACTGCAGCTTTTTCTTCAGCAAATTTCATTTTCCAGACTTCAACTCCCAGTTTGCCATCGAAAGCCGGCAGGCGGTAATCACCATACTGGTTGTCGAGCGTGGGTTTCAATTCAAATTCCCAATCATTATCAATGAGCAAAGTATTTAGTTTTTCGCTGAAAGCGGAAGCTGCATTTTCTAATTTAGGTTTCCCCGGACTAAAAACAATCAGTTGCGGTTCGCTTTTTTCCAAAGGAAGCGCAATTGTTGTCCCTGTTTCAGAAACAGCAGTTACCTTCAACGGCTTTGTGCTTCCATTCCAGGGATTCCAGAGTTCAACCTTTCCGGTAGCCCGGAATTCACAGCTTGTACCTTTCGCAAGGCCATACACAAAATACAAATCGCGGTTTCCAATTTTACGGTGAAGAATTCCGGGAACATTCTCTCCGGATAATACTTTAAAGTCGCGTTGAATCAACTTGTCGATGACCTTTTTTACTTCAATCGGGTTGTGAATGAACAAGCCGGCCCCCCCGGCCTTACTTTTTTGGGAATAGACTACGGTTGTGTCATGTTTTTCAGAAAATGTCGTTCCAAACATTTCTTTGATCATCGATTGCAATTGTGTGTCGTCTCCACCAATCCGGTCGCTGGCTTCGGGCAAGGCGCCAACTGCCAGAACGATGCCGCCTGAGCGGAAGAATTCCAACGCTTTTTCAATGGTCGCATACCGCACCGCAGCTAAAGCCGGCAATACCAATACCTTGTATTTTTCACCGCTGACATTCAGTTCTTTATTCTGAATACGGCAGCGGCCGAGTGATTCGAAATCCATGAAGTCGAAGTCGATTCCGGCAGGGTAAAGGTCGCGGGCGATAGCAAAAGCTGTTTCAGTTGATTCCTTTCCTTTGAGGTTGGCCTCCACCGGAGCAACGGGATAGATCAAAGCCACATCGCAACGATGATGCCCTTGGGAAAGCACGTAACTCAGTCGCTCGGAGCATTTCAGAAAATCACCCATGTTGTTCCAGTATGGCTGACGCCAGTGATTATCGGGCGCCGCCCATTCCCACATACTGCCATGCGTCGTGTAATATAGGCCATGGAGGCTTAACAGGTTTTGCCCCATCGCAAAATTGGCAAAGGTTGCATCAGCCACTTCTTCGCTGCTGGTTCCCCACCCGCTGCCATAAAATCCTTCGAGCCAGGTTCGCGGGCGCTCGTACAAATGTGCGATCGAGCTGGCTACTTTATTTTTTACAATGTCTCTGCCTAATCCGGGCTGGTCGCAACCCGGACCGGATAACCAGCGCTGGGTGCGGAAATAATCGCCAAACTCGGTTACATCCCTGCCGCGACCGCCGTGATCGCAGCCAAACAACATGCCGCGACTGTTGTGCCATTCGTACACTGGTTTGAAGAACCCATCCTCCGAAAGGGCAACCATTACATCGTTGTAATCGAGGCGAATTTTGTATGACCGGGGACCCAGATTGGCAAACAAATGGGGCAATTCGGGGAAGAGATCGTATCCCTTCCGTTTCTTAAATTCGGTTGCAAACTGGTCGTTCCACAAAAATCCCCGGATGCCAAACTGAAGTTCATCGGAAAAAAAGAAGTTCAAACCTTTGCCCGATTCGCCCGGACAATAATCTTCAAAACGTTGGTAAAATTTTTCGGTAACCTGTGCACCACTGATTGGATTCATCGGGTCGAACGAGGTTTTTACAGTCTTTCGGTATACCACGATCAGTTTCCAATCTCCGTTAGGCACCTGCCATTCCAATTCCGTATTTTTGATCGAAGATTTCAGATCGATCGAATTGGAGGAAGACAAAATGCCGTTTGCAACCGGGTAGGCGATGGCCGTAATCACCTCTTCAGGCACCGTGGTTTTAAAATTTTGATTGCCTTTTGCATCAAATTGCCTGGCTTCCAGTTTTGAGCCGTAATTCTTGTTCTCTTTCAGCATTTCATCCACAAACCAACCCTGGCCGGCAGCGCCGAGGGTATAATCGCTCAGACTGACAGACATGTCGCGCTTTTTGGCCTCTTTCAAAAACCATTGAAACAGCTCCCACCATTTTGCGCTGAACAAGGCCGGCTGACTGGGGTAAGTCAAGCCATAACTGGCGCCCCCTTTATCGGTATGGCAGTAGTTAATCTGCAATCCGGTGATGCTTTTGTCTTTGAGTTGATCCAACTGTGAGGTTATTCTTTCTTTGGTCAGGGTATCGCCCAGCCACCAGTAGAAAGATACTTCACCGTAACCTTTCGGAGGGGTTTTAAATCCGGGAAGAACATTCAGGTTCGGGGAACGATCCGGGAAACCGGGAGGGAGTTTTTTATCTTGTCCGTTCGATGCAAGAAATGCAAGAATGAAAACAAACGCGGTGAAGTTTTTTACTGACATGACTGATTTTTTTTATTTGTTATCGCACTATTTATTTAAACCATTTTATAATTTCTTCTACAATCAATTCATGCCCCAATTCGTTGGGATGATTGATCTGGGACATGTATTTGCCGAGTTTCTTTTTGTCTGAATAGAGAAATTCAAACGCTTGATAGCTGTCTGCCAGACCTACCTGATTTTCTTCGGCCAACCGACGAATTTGATCGGCATGCTTTTTAAGTTCGTTATCAGGATCGGCATAATTGACACTTTGGTCTGGAGATGGCGTCAGTAAAATTACCTTTATTCCCAGAGCTTTCGCTTGATTTATCATTTGAGTCCAGGCCGCATTTGCTTTCTCTAGTCCAACATTTCGATCGTTTAATGCATAATCGATCAGCAAAACATCGGGTTTATGAATGAGCACATCGCTTTCAAAACGTGCTGCCCCTTTCACCGAATTCTCACCACCAATGGCGGTTACAATGACATTCACCACTGCAAACGGATAGATTGCTTTCAGCTTTTTAAAGAACAAATAGGGATAGGCCCCCATTGTATTTACCAACGGCGTTTTAAAGTATCCAGAAGGAACACTATGACCATGTAATACAATGTTGATGGTTCGGTTTTTTGGCCACTCAACCTGCAACTCCTTTTTCAAATCAACTAAATAGGTTGCATTATTTGCTAAGATTGGTTCAATCTTCTGACCTCTTGTGATAATGGATATTAAAATTAGCAATGTGAAAAATAGTTTTTTCATCTTATTCCCTTCCATTTAACGGTTTTATTTGATTAGTTTATTTTCTAAAGTTTTTTACTACATTTCCTTTATTTTCAATCCAAAAGCAAATTTGCAGGGCTGTTTGGCTGGCAAGGTTACTTCCAATCCTTTTTCGGTTTGTTTCCATTTCAGCTTTTCCTTGCTGCCCAGCAAGACCACAGCAGTTATTTTTCCGGAGGATAACGGAAGCGATTTCACAACCACCTTGTTGTCAGTTGGCCAGGCCATGAGCCAGGCATAGAGGTTGCCGTTGTTCACTGTAAAGCGAATGTTTTCAGAGGTGTAAGGAGTTGCAGCCTGTTTGGGCCCCAGGTTCCCACGTTCCATCACTATTTTCCCTTCGCCCCAAACCTTCCATGCTGAAGAGTTGTAGATTCCTTCGCCGTTGATGTCCATCCAGTCGCCCATATCTTTCAGGGTTTGTTCACCGCCCGGATCCAATTCTCCTGAAGGGGTCAGAGGGATGTTGATCACATAATTCCCATCGCGCGAAATGGCTTCCAGCATTTGGTGAATGACCATGCCGCTTTCGTAAAAAGTTCCTTTGAAGTAGAACCACTCGCCCATACCAACTTCGGTTTGCCAGGGCTGATCTTTTTTAATTCCTTCAGGGAAGCGCGACTCCACATTCACGGCGATTGCACGATGATCTTCATTACCTTTGGTGAAGGCCATGGCTTCCAGTTTACCGCCATTCTTCTGCATATTTTTATTGTACAAATGTGCTATTACGCGAGGTGTAGCATCAGACCGGTAGCCCCGACCGGTGAACCAACCACAAAATGGGTAACTGCCTCCTCCGTCGAAATAGATAAAATCGGGCGAAAACTGGTCGATGGCATCCACTACCCGGTTGGTCCATTTGGTGCAGTACCATCGGGCAAAGTCGATGTTCTTTTTCAGGTTACCATCGGGAATGCCATGAGACAGTGGGTCTTTCATCCGGAAAGCCACCGAATCGCCTTTAAAATCAGCCGGATAAACCACATCCTCTTTCAAATCAATACCATAGAGATCTTTCAAGTCGAGTCCCATCCTTTTCCACCAGGTATCTTTGCCATCGTAGTTTTGAGCGCCATCGTAAGGCACACCTTTCATCGGTCCTTCCAGGTCGCTAAGGAAAGCCGGTTGAAACCAGAAAAGCGAATAATCGCCATGAAAGGCGATGCCGAATTTCATTCCTTCTTTATCCGCGGCTGCTTTCCATCCGCCGACAATATCGCGTTTCGGGCCAATTTTAACAGAGTTCCAAGGTTGGTATTTGGAGTTCCAGAGATCAAAATTGTCGTGGTGCATCCCCTGGGCAATTACATAGCGGGCTCCGGCACGTTTGTACAAGGCCATCAGTTTGTCGGGATCCCACTTTTCGGCTTTCCACAACGGGAGCATGTCTTTATACCCATATTTGCTGGGATGACCGACCCGTTCAAGATGATGGGGATAGACCCGTGTGTAATCGCGCCAGGCAGACTGAGGCATATAAATCCACTTGGCATACCAGTCGCCGTCTTCACCGATAGACTGGGGCCCCCAATGCAACCACATCCCGATTTTAGCCTGACGAAACCAGGCAGGCGATCTAAAGTTATCGCCCAACGATTTCCACGTGGGTTCACATGGGCCTGACGCTATTTCTACCGGAACTTTAGCCATCGGAAGGGATTCCTCGGGATGTTTCAGGTTTTGGGAAGACACAATGGTCTGTATTAGAAAAAAAAATAAAAGTAAGCATCCTAATTTTTTCATGTTTTTTACTTTATTTGAAACCATTTTAAAATCTCCTCAGCAATGAGTTCATGCCCTAATTCGTTGGGATGATTGACCTGAGCCATGTATTTACTGAGTTTTTCCTTATCCTGATAAAGGAATTCAAATGCTTTATAGCTGTCAACCAGACCAACTTGATTCTCTTCTGCTAAACGACGTATCTGATCCGCATGTTTATTCAGCTCGTTATCCGGATCAGCATAGTTCACGCTTTGGTCCGGAGAAGGAGTTAACAAAATCACTTTAATTCCCCGATCTTTCGCTTGTTTTATCATTTGCGTCCAAGCAGCATTTGCTTTATCCGATCCAACATTACGATCGTTTAATGCATAATCAATCAGCACAATATCGGGTTTATGAATGAGCACATCACTTTCAAAACGTGCTGCCCCTTTCACCGAATTTTCACCACCAATGGCGGTTACAATAACATTTACCACTGCAAACGGATAGATTGCTTTCAATTTTTTCAGAAACAAATTTGGATATGCCCCCATTGTATTTACCAACGGCGTTTTAAAGTATCCGGAAGGAACACTATGACCATGGAATACAATGTTGATGGTTCGGTTTTTTGGCCATTCAACCTGCAACTCGCTTTTCAAATTAATTAAATAAGAAGACTGTTCGTTTTGTAATAGACCCTTGGTTTGTCCATGAACTGCCAAGGTTAAGAAGAATAAAAATGGCATTAATAATCGTTTCATTTCCCTAAAAATTATACTATCAATTCTTTATTTTTAAAAGCTCACCTCGGATAAGTATTTCCCCAAGGTATTCTACCGTACGGTTGTATTTCTCCGGGTGTTCGGTGATATCGACTAATTGGTTTTCACCCAAAATTCTGTTCTTGTCGGGAATAATTTCTGAAATAATTATTTTTACCTGATGTTTACCCGGACGGACCTTGATAAAAGCACATTGACCACGATAGCGGTTATTGCAAAACCGGTTAAAACGGTTGATGAATTTAATGGTTGAGGTGTCTGTTGTTACCTCATAGTTCTCTGCGTTCAAGTGCTTTAAGTTCACTTTCGCGCCATCCAGTTCAATTTCGAGTTGACCTACCTCCGGGCCACCAATATCAAACAGTCCGAACATATTTCCTTCGAACTGAAATGAAAACGATGCACCCGGCTTTTCGGCTTTCATCAAATAAGGAAACCATCCTGCAAACTGATTTAAGTAGTCGATCCCTGACGGATTGATTTTTTCCCAGGCTCCACTGAACGAAGTAAATTGCATAGGATCCAGCATTTTGGCATCCTCCCAGTTGTCGGGCAGCAATGGCTTTGGCAAAGAATGCTTTTGGGGAGAATGCTGGTTTTTCATTTTTATGATGGCCCTGGCGATGGCTTCTGCATAGAGGTTTCCGCCCGCTTGCAAGGGATGAACCCCATCGGCAGAGAAAACAATTTTATCTTTCGCCTGATCGGGATTTCCTTTCCAGATCAGCTTATTATCTTTTTCCAGAAAAGCGGCTTCCATGCCCAAATGGATGGATGGAATGTCATAATGTCCGGCAAGTTGATCCAGTTTGGCGATGTGCTGCGGAACTCCACCACCGGCATAAATCTTTCCCAATCCATCGGTAATGGTGTAAATGAGGCAAATGTCAATTTTGGAATTAAACTTCCATATCTGCCGAATAATTCCTTCCATACCTTCGGCAAAAGCACCATTTACGGCAAACTCCACAAAAACCAGGTCGGGATTGTATTTCAGCAGTTGTTCGTGCAGTCGGCAGGCTCCCAAATCGGTTCCGGTTCCCGAAACGCCTGCATTGATGCCGGTGATTTTGGCTTTTGGAAACAGCCTTTGTACAAACTTTGCCGATTGCACCCGGTATTGATTGTCGGCACGTGTAATGCTTCCGCCCAGGTACCCGATGATGACAGGTTTATTCGATTTCAGTTTATTGAAAAAATTGGGCAACCCATCCCTCTCGTTGAATTCAACGAGATTGCTAAAGCCTGAAGGCTGAATACCCGGCCAATCAAACGCTTCAGGATAAAAATACAGCGGACTTGCCCCGGCCTGGCTGGCAGCGATGAGGCTTTGCTTATCAACCACAGGATTTTGGGCTTGGGTCGAAAGCGAAGAAAGACTCACCAAACAGGCAAGGCATACAAAGGGCGATAATTTTATCCGGAAAGGCTGCATTCAGAAGTTTAATTTAAAACCGTGTCAGGAATATAGATTTTATCTTTTACAGTGTTTACCATGAATTTCTTACCGTTGTAAACAACTTTCAAGTCGTTTCCCAGCAATGATTTCACTTTGCAGTCGATCAATTTCCCGTTCTTCCATTTCATATCCACCACAAAACCACCGCGTGCCCTCAGGCCTTTTACTTCGCCGTTAATCCACGCATCGGGCAAAGCTGGCAGCAGTTGAAGGATATAATGATTTCCCTCTTTAATCTGGCTTTGGAGCAACATTTCGGCCACGCCCGAAGTGTAGCCAAAGTTTCCGTCCATTTGAAATGGAGGATGCGTGTCGAACAGATTTTCGACGATGCACTGCCGGAAAAGCTGGCGGATTAAATCGTAAGAGCGGTTACCCTCGCCCAAACGTGCAAAGAGGTTTATTTTCCAGGCGGTGCTCCAACCGGTGCTGATATCGCCACGGGCATTAAGCGAAACCATGGCGGCCTTGGCAAAACCGGGCGTTGTCAGCGGGCTGATCTGCCTTCCGGGATGAACTGCAAACAAATGCGAATTGTGGCGGTGGTGGTCATCCTGCAAATCAACATCTTCCATCCATTCCTGCAACTGTCCCCACTTACCAATTTGCGGACCCAGCAAGCGGTTTCGCTTCGCGGTGAGCTCCTTGCTGTAATCGGCATCTGCGCCCAGTGCCTCTGCCGCCTCGATGCAATTGCTGAACAGGTCGTACACAATTTGCTGATCGTACGAAACGCCGGGATAGGGAGTGCGGTCGCCTTCCACATTTCCGGGGCCATGTTCGGGCGACCAGCCATCGGGGGTAATCAGTTTGCCTTCTTTGCTTTCAATCAAATGGTCTTCCCAATAGCCCGAAACATCTTTCAGCATCGGGTATGCCCGGGTTTTCAGGAATTGCGGATCGCCGGTAAACGCGTAATGTTCCCAGAAATGTTGGCTCAGCCAGGCGCTTCCCGGCCGGTGAATTCCCCAGGTTGACGGGCCGCCCATGATGTTGTTGGTGCTGTAACAAATCCAGCCGCGTTTGGTTTGAAGCTTTGGATCGGTCGATTTTTTCTGAACCGCGGCAAAATTTTCGATCCAGTCGAACAGCGGCATATGGCACTCCGGCAAAGCGGTTTGCTCGGCTGGCCAGTAATTCATTTCGACGTTGATGTTGGTGGTGTATTGCGAGTACCAGGCCGGCTTGGTTTCGTTGTTCCAGATTCCCTGAAGGTTGGCAGGCAGGCTTCCGGGGCGCGACGAACTGATCAGCAGATAGCGGCCGTACTGAAACAGCAAGGCTTCGAGTGCCGGGTCTTTCACCCCGTTTTTATGGGCATTCAGGCGGTCGATGGTGGGCTGACCGGGCGTAGCACCCAAATTGAGGTTCACACGGTTAAACAATTCCTGGTAATCGGCTACTTGATTTTTCCGAAGTTGCTGATACGATTTTGCCGAAGCATCTGACAGACGTTTGGTCAAGGCAGCATGAGGATGTTCGCCTTTGAAATCTTTGCGATAATCGTTCAGAAAGGATGTGCCAGCGGCGAGCAAAACCGTTACCTCCGAGGCTCCCTGAACCGTAATTCCCGTGGCATCGGAGGTTATTTTTCCGTCTTTATTCAGAACCAGGATCTGCGATTCGTATTCCATCTGGTTTTCGGTAAGTTTGCCTGAAGCCATAATTTTATTTCCTGAAACAGAAATTGCAGCCTGATGCGCATCGCTGAGTCGGATTTTTCCTGAAATCATGCCTTTTTTGCTGGCGGTGAGGCGCAACACAATAACTTTATCAGGATAACTGGCAAAGCATTCGCGCAGGTAGTTAACGCCATTGGATTTAAAATTCACCCGATGAATGCCCTTATTCAAATCCAGTTCGCGGGTATAACTTTCGGAATTTAATCCGGAAAAATCGAGATAAACATCGCCGAATGGCTGATAATAGCCAACGGTTTGGGTGGTTCCGGTAATGAGGCTTTCTTCGTTAAACTGAATATGCTCCTGCTCCACCCCACCGAAAATCATTCCGCCAAGGCTGCCATTGCCGATTGGTAAAGCTTCGAGCCATTTTGAGGCCGGTTGGGTGTACCAGAGTTTTAATTCGTTATCGGTTGATTTGGCATGGATCCAAACCGAACAAAACAGCATCAAGAAAAGTGTCAATTGTATTTTTTTCATTTTAACAATCATTTATAAGTTACCGGCAACACTACCGAAAACGAATCTTCCTTTCCTTTGGTTTTGGCAGCCAGAAACAAAGCAACCACTTTCCCGTTTTCCAGGTAAACCTTGGGCATTTCAAAACGGTCGAATTCCATGTGTTCGCCATCCTTAAACGTAATGCTGAATTTATGCACCAATGAATTGGCCGACAACGTCCAGTCCAATCCGTTGGCTGATTCGAACAATAAAAGTGCGATGCCATGCTCGGTAATCATATCGCCGTGATCCTTGGCGATGCAGTAATATTTTCCATCCTGAAACCACTCCACATGATCGTCGATCGGAAAATCGGATTTTGGTGAAGTGATAAAAGGCTTGTCGTAATCTTTAAATGGACCCAGCGGCGAATCGGAAAGCGAGATGTAATGTTTTACAGCACCGCCTTTGTAGCCTTCTTTTTCCATCACCGATTTATAGGCCAGCGAGAATTTTCCATCAGGCCGCTGAAATACGGTAGGCACTCCGGTGGTACGTCGTCCGGGCGTAATGTCCATCAATGGTTGGTCGAACCGTTTCCAGGGGCCATACGGACTATCGGCTACTGCCACGCCAACCCGTTGGTTGTTGCGGTTCAACCACCATTCGGGATGCGTCATGCGGGGCTTAACCGTATCAGCCGTTGTATTCCAGTATCCGCTGCCTTTGTTGGCGGTGTAATACAAATAGTATTTCCCGTTGTACCTCATCACATGCGGGTTATGGGTCATGGCTCCATCCCAGTATTGATTTCCGCGGGCAGGCAAACAAATATCAGAGAAGTGATACGGGCCAAAAAGACGATCGGAAACGGCATGAGCAATTTCGGAATGGGTGGCCCAGGCATCAAATCCACGGGCTATAGGCCAGCGCGAAAAGAACATGTGGTATTTGCCATCATCGCCTTTTACCACGCCATTGCACCACACATTGTATCCCGGCATTGAAAAAAAATGCTTTTCAGGATGTTCAGGAATAAGTTTGGTGAAATCGAGGCTTTTAGAATTTGGAAGTGAAAGTGGCACAGCCACATTAAACGACATTGTTTGTTCTTTATCGGCACGGGTAGCGCCATACAAATATTTTGGAACTCCATTTTCAAGATAAAGGCAGGGGCGTTCAAGTTTCGAGGCGCCTGCAATTCCTCCTTCCCAGAAAAATGTACTTCCGACTACTTTGGGATGTTTGGCCGGTTGCCAGTCGGTTCCGCTTTTTGAAACCATTAATGCCCATGCACCTTCGTCTCCGGTAAACTTGCCCACCACATCGCGGACAATAGCCAGATAGGTTCCTTTCTGAAACCATACAAACGGGTCTTCGGCAACCATCCAGTCCTTACCGCCATCGTTGATTTCAAAAATGGGTTTGTCGTGCTTGACAAATGGCCCAAATGGAGAATCAGAAAATGCCACTCCAAAACGAACCGCTCCGCCGTTGATTTTTTCAGTTTTACACACCTGTTTGTAAAGCAATATCACGTGGCCTTTATCATCAAATGTGGCGGCAGGATTGGAAACCATCAAGGCATCGTAAGCTGTGGAATCGGGACTCACACTCAACACAGGCTTATCAAGTCGCTTCCATTCTCCGTCGGGTTTATCGGCCACAGCCACACCAATGCGCTGGGAATTGCGGTAAAGCCACCAGTTATGGGTGTAACCTTCGTGTTTTTTAATGGGTGCATTGCAACTGGTCCCCATATAAAAAAGGTAGTACTTTCCTTTGTGTTTTGTTACCGTTGGATTATGTGTTGCAGAGCCATCCCAGAATTGCGTTCCCCGGGCAGGAAGCGCCACATTCACATGTTTGAAAGGTCCGCCGGGTTGATCGGAGACCGCGACGGCAATTTCGGAAGTAACCGGCCACGATTCGAAACCATCGGCTAGCGGCCAGCGCGAATAAAGCATATAGAATTTCCCGTTGCCGCCTTTGGTAACCGAGCCGCACCAAACATAGTAGCCCGGATCGATAAACTTGTTGGCTGACGGAACCGGCTGAACCATGGCC